>JASFER010000154.1:0-14264 GCA_050124755.1 Desulfobacteraceae bacterium | reverse complement strand
ACTTGAACCAAACAAGCGACACTGGTATGCTGCACCCACCGGCCCACGCCGATTGACCACAACATGTTGAGTTCCAATTTACATGGGTTTTTGTTCGAGAGATTGGCAAGTTGTTCATATTGCCAGTGTACGAATGGTTATTTTTTTACGGATCTATAACCCAAAATAAGGTTCAGCGCTTCTTTTTTAGAGGCATATGTAATATAAAATCATAGTTTAAAGTAAAATCCGGCTCCCAAGGACCCGGATTTGATTGAACCCCTGGAAGGGGATAGGTGATACCTTGAGTGAACATTGAACATGGAACGTCCAACATCGAACGTTCAACAAGGTTAATACAATGTCATTAAGACTTCATGGACTCAAGTATAGACAGGTTGATGTCTTTTCAGAATCTCCATTGTCGGGCAATGGACTATCAGTGTTTTGGGAAAGTGAAAATATATCGGGTCACGTGATGCAACAGCTTACCCAAGAGATGCGTCAGTTTGAATCAATATTTCTTACAAAAAATAAACCACCATTTACTTTTAGAGCACGAATCTTTACAGATGAAGAAGAATTGGATTTTGCAGGTCATCCAATTATTGGAGCTGCTGCTGTATTACATGAAAAATACGGCACATCCGAGAAAGAGAAATGGCAACTCCAGTTGAATGAAAAGGACGTGGAGGTATACTCGGAGCGCATATCTTCAGGTTACAGAGCAACAATGAACCAGGGTGAACCTGAGTATGTGAAATGTATCGAATCAGCATTAGCCAATACCTTTATCGAGGCACTTAATCTCACGACAAAGGATCAGGCAGAAGACTATAGACTCGAAGTCATCTCCACAGGACTACCATACCTTATTGTTCCCATTGGCAAGGGATTGGAACGAGCTCAAATTGTCAGAACTGACTTCGGGTCACTTTTAGCAACAGTGGGAGCGAAGTTTGTGTATGTCTTGGATGTCGTGAGGCGAGAAGGGCGAACTTGGGATAATGGTGGACGACTTGAGGATATTGCAACAGGGAGTGCGGCTGGACCTGTGGGAGCTTACCTATACAAAAACAAGCAGATACAAGCAGGCGAAGAAATGATCTTGAGTCAAGGCCGATTTGTGGGCCGCCCCAGTCAGATACACGTTAAAGTAGAAGGGAATGCTGAGCATATTGACACCATATATGTGAGTGGTAACGTGAGTATGGTGGCGACGGGCATATTCGATTAAGTGCATAACAATGCGTCTGCAGCACGACCTTGAACGCGCGCGTCATTTCAGCAAATGTGTCCGGCATAAGGCTCTGTGGTCGCGTCAGCGTTCTCGTCCTGCAGAAGGCGCGGTCAAGGCCGCCGAAACGCGGCTTTATACTTCAAATACAAATAAACTAATCGAAAAGGAAATTCTTTTGGATGATACTATACAAACAATTATTTAAAAAATACTGGTGTAAACTATTCATATTTCTTTTTCTTATAGGCTGTTCCGGTTCTAAAATGATTTATGCGGGAGATGTTTCTATTTATGATTTTAAAGACGGTGATATCGTTTTTCAACATATTCCATCATATTTATGCTCGGTTATTGCCGATGTTACCGATTCACAATATTCACATTGTGGGATAGTCGTTTTAAAAAATGGGCAACCATATGTATTGGAAGCCATAGGCCCAGTCAGATATACACCCATTAAGGCATGGATTAACAGAGGAGCCGGTGGAAAATTTACTCAAGTTCGTCCTAAAAATTTATCAAAGAAACAACTTATGAAATCTATACAGGAGGCTCAAAAGTTACTTGGAAGGCCTTATGATATTCAATATGAATTAGATGAAGAAAAAATATATTGTTCTGAGTTGGTATATAAAGCGTTTTTAAGAGGCTGTAATATTAAAATAGGTGAAAAGGAAACATTGGGCAGTCTTAATTGGGAACCCCATGAGAAATTTATTCGTTATCTTGCTCATGGCGAATTACCACTTAATCGAGTAATGGTGACACCCGAATCATTGGTAAGAAGTAGAAAAGTAGAGTTGATTTATTCGTCATTTCCGCCACGACTTGATGAACCGATGTACAGCACAAGCCATCTTAAAGGCACATGGCAAGGTGAATATACGATAAAGGGTTTAAATAAAGCAACTGCCACATTGAAATTGGACAATAATGGAGACCTGAAATCAGGTTATATCAGAATATCTGATCATAAAATCATCAGCATAATTTCATTTTCGGTAACTCCTTTTACAAAAGAAAGAAAATTTACAGCAAAGCTAATTGATGCTCGTAAAATAACGGCTACAATAAAAGCTCAAATAAGAGATCAAGGTAATAAGATTATTGGAACATGGAAAGATAATTTGGGATACACAGGGATCTTTTCACTTAGGAAAACAGGATAAGCACAGCTTGAAGGATCCAGGCAAGGTAAAAATAAAAACGGCCTCCCAAGGGAGGCCGCTTTTAGTAGGTTCCCTATTCAACCGAAGATCCAATACTGGCTTTGATATACTCCCGGTTGAGGCGCGCGATATTGGTGATATTGATTTCTTTGGGGCACTCGGCTTCGCATTCGCGCTCATTGGTGCAATTTCCAAATCCCAGTCGGTCCATTGTCCGAACCATGTGGATGGCGCGTTTGGCGGCCTCTGGCCGGCCCTGGGGCAATAGGGCGAACTGAGAAACCTTGGCACTGGTGAAGAGCATGGCCGATGCATTGGGGCATGCGGCCACGCAGGCGCCGCAACCGATGCATTGGGCGGCGTCCATGGAAAGCTCGGCGGTTTCCTGGGCGATCGGCAGGCAATTGGCATCCGTAGCGCCGCCCGCATTGACCGAAATGTATCCGCCGGCTTGTATGATTTTATCCAATGGCGATCGATCCACGGCCAGATCTTTAATGACCTTGAAGGCCATGGCCCGGAAGGGTTCGATGGCGATCACATCGCCGTCGTTAAAATGGCGCATGTGCAATTGGCACAAGGTGGTGCCTTTTTCAGGGCCATGGGGCCGTCCGTTGATCACGCAGCCGCACATGCCGCAGATGCCTTCACGGCAATCATGATCGAAGGCGATGGGTTCCTTATTCTCCAGCGTCAACTGCTCGTTGACCACATCCAGCATTTCCAGAAAGGACATGTCCGTGGAAATACGATGGGCGTTATAGGTCTCGAAACGTCCTTTTTGATTGGGGCCGGATTGACGCCAGACGTTGAGTTTTAAATTGATTGTCTTCGTCACTTGTAGCTCCTTTGCGTCAGTTTGACGTTTTCAAACTTCAGTTCCTCCTTGTGGAGCCCGGGGGCTTCGCCCTCGCCTTGATATTCCCAGGCGGCCACATGGCAGAAATTTTCATCGTCCCGTCGGGCTTCATTCTCTTCGGTCTGAAAGCCTTCATTGAAGTGGCCGCCGCAAGACTCCTGGCGGGCCAGGGCGTCAATTACCATTAATTCGCCGAACTCGAGGAAATCGGCCACGCGACCGGCTTTTTCCAGACTCTGGTTGAACGCATCGCCGCCGCCTGGAACCAGGACATTGTCCCAGAACTCCGCGCGCAGGTCCCGAATCATGGTGCGGGCTTTTTCCAGGCCGTTATTGTTGCGCGCCATGCCGCAGTAGTCCCACATGATCAGGCCCAGTTGGCGATGGAAATCATCCACGGTGCGTTTGCCGTTGATGGAGAGCAGTTTGTCGATACGGGCCTGGACGTTTTTCTCGGTTTCGACAAATGCGCTGTCCGTTTCCGAGATCGTTCTTTGCTCCGCACCGGCCAGGTATCCGCCGATGGTGTAGGGGAGCACGAAGTAACCGTCGGCCAGTCCCTGCATCAGCGCACTGGCCCCCAGGCGGTTGGCCCCGTGATCGGAAAAATTGGCCTCTCCGACGACGAAGAGTCCCGGTATGTTGCTCATCAGGTTATAATCCACCCACAGCCCTCCCATGGTGTAGTGGACCGCCGGGTAGATCATCATGGGTGTTTTATAAGGATTTTCGGCGGTGATTTTCTCATACATCTGGAACAGGTTGCCGTATTTTTTGCGGATGACATCCTCTCCGTCGCGCTTGATGGCATCGCTGAAATCCAGGTAGACGGCCAGAGCGGTATCGCCCACGCCTTTGCCGGCATCGCACTGCTCTTTGGCATTGCGGGAAGCCACATCCCTGGGCACCAGGTTGCCGAAGCTGGGATACTTGTTCTCCAGATAATAATCACGCTCGCTTTCCGGGATTTGGTGGGGCGGCCGCTTATCACCTTGCTTTTTGGGCACCCACACACGACCGTCGTTGCGCAAGCTTTCGCTCATCAGGGTGAGCTTGGACTGATAGGTGCCGTGTACCGGAATGCAGGTGGGGTGGATTTGGGTGAAGCATGGATTGGCGAAAAAGGCGCCCTTGCGATATGCGGCAAAGTTCGCGCTGACGTTGGACCCCATGGCATTGGTGGATAAAAAGAACACATTGCCGTATCCGCCGGTGGCCAACACCACGGCATCGGCGGCGTGGCTTTCCAACTCGCCGGTGATCAGGTTGCGAACCACGATACCCTTGGCATGGCCGTTGACCATGACCAGGTCCAGCATCTCCCGTCGTGGAAACATCTGCACCTTGCCGTCGGCGACCTGTCGGCTCAAGGAACTGTAAGCGCCCAAAAGAAGCTGCTGTCCTGTCTGGCCCCGGGCGTAAAAGGTTCGCGAGACCTGGGCGCCGCCGAAAGAGCGGTTGGCCAGCAGCCCGCCGTAATCACGGGCAAAGGGGATGCCTTGGGCCACGCAGTGGTCGATAATCAAATTGCTGCATTCGGCCAGGCGATGGACATTGGCTTCGCGGGCACGAAAGTCGCCGCCCTTGACGGTGTCGTAGAAGAGCCGGTGGATGCTGTCACCGTCGTTGGGGTAGTTTTTGGCGGCGTTGATGCCGCCCTGGGCGGCAATGCTGTGGGCCCGCCTCGGGCTGTCCTGGAAGCAGAAGGCTTTGACATAGTAGCCCAATTCGGCCAGGGTTGCGGCCGCAGCTCCTCCGCCGAGTCCGGTACCCACGACGATGATGTTGAATTTACGTTTATTGGCGGGATTGACCAGCTTTAATTCAAAACGGTGTCGCTCCCATTTTTCCGCTATAGGCCCTCCAGGGACCTTTCCATCGAGCAACATAAGATATCCTTTCTATGCGCTAATCGAAATAAAGATCGGCAGTACGCCGAAGCCAATGCCGACCACCAGGGCGAAGACAAGGCTTACCGTCCGAATGAAGGGCATGTATTTGGGGTGATTGGCGCCCAGCGTCTGAAAAGCGCTCCAAAATCCGTGGCTTACATGAACGGCGGCCACAACCATGGCGGCGATATAGAGCATGACGTACAATGGATTGCCAAAGGCTTCGCTGACAATGGTGAAAATGGTGGTGTCGGTTTTGTCGACAAAATGGAAATGGACCAGATGAAACACCACAAAAGCCAGTAATATGATGCCCGTGTATGGCATGGTTCTGGAACCTATGGTGCGGCCGCCGCCGCTTTTATTGACCCGGTAGCGGACGGGGCGGGCTTTATAATTCTGATAGAACAGGGTAACGCCGGTGAGCACGTGGATCACGGCGGATATGAGCAGTCCCCACTCGGCAAAGGTTAGCAGGACGCCCAGCGCGTGCAGATGTTCAGCATAACTGTTAAACATCTCTTTGCCACCGTAAATGGTCAGGTTGCCGCCCAGATGCGCGGCAAGAAAGCCGCAGAAGCAAAGCCCCGTGACGGACATCAGGATCTTCTTGCCCACCGACGACTTAATGGTGTTGATAAGCCAGTTCATTGGTTCCTCCAAAGGTTGTAAAAATAATTAACGGCCCTAAGCCGCGAATGATTTTCTTCGACCGTTTTCTTAAATGAGACGAGAAAATCATTGTTACACATGGTTGAAATGACTTGTCATTGATATGGCAGCCCAGATAGAAAAAAGTAAGAAAAATACTTACAAAACAGTGCAATCATATTCCCCAAAGAGAGTGCCCTAAGGGAGAACATCGTTACTGTCAACAAAAAATTTTACGCCACCAACCATCCCAGTTTTCAGACAACAAAGCGGTGGCCACTTGAACCCCAATGTGCGTTTTCAGTCGTTCTTGGACGTGGGGCAGCCAGGTGTCGGGGGTGTGGTGTCCGCGATCTTTAAGGAATTTGAGATCAATGATCAGGGCCAATTGATCGGCATCGTGGGCCAGTTTGGATTCCAACGTTTCGCAGGCGTCGTACTCTTCGATCAGATCGGAGATGCTTCGGCTGAAGGGCAGGTTCTCCAGGGCATCGGCCAATGCTCTTTTTTCATCGGCATGGACATAGTGCTTTTGAACATAGTTCAGGTCTCCAACTCTGGCTTCCGGCAGATCATGCAGCAGGGACATGGAGAGCAATTTCAAGGCGTCCGCCTCGGGCTCGAGGTGAGAAAACAGATAGGCAAACATGGTTGCGGCATAAACATGCTCAGCGACCGACTCTTTGCCGGTGCCGAGGTATTGATATCCGCTGCGGGGTATATGTTTCAGAAAACACGCTTCCATCATGAATTCAGCAATGCGCTTCATTTGCACTCCTTGATGCAGTTTTTAAAATAGGTCCGTTTTGGGCTCCAATACAGAGTCAAAGATGCTGCTTTAGCGTTCTCCAGGCGGGTTTCAAGTTTTAATTCAATGTATCCTGCCGATTTCATATTATTTATTATATATTTAGGGTGCTATTGTTCAGTATAATAGAATACATCTGCCGAACACGCTGAATAAAAAATTGACTCTATCAGAGTCCCGGTGGAATGTCACTGCTTTCACCGGGAATTGCCGATATGGACGCGTCTTTGTGGCCTCGAAAAGCGTATCCTATACAATAAGCTGTGTTTGCCTTTCATCATATTACAATATGTGGTATGTTAGTGCCGAAGTTAGGTTTCGACATCGGTTCAATTTTCTTGACACGCCGATGGGGGTCGTATAACTTGAAGCGCTGACGGAATCCGCAACTCCCATCGTATTGAACGATATCTTTTCCACGGTGCATGCGCACCTAAGCCTTACAAAAGGATTTGCAGCCGCTAAACCCAAAATACTCATCCAAATTATGAGTCTCCCTGATAAATGATGAAACCAAACCGATTGGCCACATGAAAGGGCGTGCACAACTGCAAGTCACATAATCGTAGGAGAATAGAGCGATGACACAATCTGAAATTGATCTTATCCAGCTGCTTGCCAACGCCGGTATGATGGTGCGGTTCGTGCTGCTGCTGCTACTCTTTTTTTCGGTAACGTCGTGGGCGATCATCATTATCAAGTGGCGCTATATCCGCAAGGCCTACCGCGAATCGAACCGTTTCATAGAATATTTCTGGAAAAGCCGGGATCTTGCCAGCGCCTATACAAAAGCCAAGCAACTGGCCGGATGCCCCATCGCACGTATTTTCCGTATCGGATACGTGGAATTGAAAAAAGTCAGCCAATCCGGGCGTCCCCCGGCGGGCGCAGATGGAAGCGACGGTGCTCAACCCATGAAAGGTCGCATATCCGGGGCTGATAATGTGAAGCGGGCATTGCGTCGCGCCATCAACACGGAGACCACCCGTATGACGCAGATGGTGCCGTTTCTGGCCACAACCGGTAACACGGCACCGTTCATCGGCCTGTTCGGCACGGTGTGGGGCATCATGAATTCGTTTCACGGAATCGGTCAGCGTGGATCGGCCAGCCTCGCCGTAGTGGCCCCGGGGATATCCGAAGCCCTGGTCGCCACGGCGGCAGGTCTGGCAGTGGCCATTCCGGCTGTTATCGCCTTTAATCATTTTATGCAGAAGATCAGGGTGATAGAGTCGGAGTTGATCAGTTTTTCGGCTGATTTTTTAAACATTATTGAACGTGACATTCTACCCACAAAAGGATCCTAGTCATGGCCATAGAATCCAATACCGACCGTTTAATGTCCGATATCAACGTGACGCCTTTCGTGGATGTCATGTTGGTTCTGTTGATCATCTTCATGGTCACTGCGCCCATGATGATGCAAGGCGTGGATGTCGCCTTACCGGAGGCCACGGCAAAACCGCTGGTTTCACAAAAAGAGAATCTGGTGATCACCATCGATCAGAACCAGCAGGTTCACATCAATGATTTTGCCGTGGAAATCGATTACCTCCGGGAAAAGCTGGCAAAGATTCTGGAAAACCGCCCGGATCGCGAGGTCTATTTCCGCGGGGACCAGGGTGTCCCTTATGGTGTCGCCGTGCGGGTGTTGGCGGAAATTAAGAGCGCGGGTGTTACCAAAATCGGCATGGTCACCGTTCCCCTGGAAGAGGATCAGCGCAAGAGGGCGAGACAGTAGGCTAATCGATGATCGTACCATCCATGGCATACGCGGTGAACGGCCGCAATCACCCCTTGTTTTGGCCGTTCAGCATCTCATTTACCGCCCATGTGATGCTCCTCGGGCTTATCTTTTTTTCCCCCGATTGGAGCTCCGAGCCGACCTATATACCGTCGGTGGTCGATGTCCAAATGGTGGATTTGAAGGATTTGGCGGCGCCGCCGGCTCAAAAGAAGGCCCCCTCCAAAGAGAAGGCGCCCGTTGTCGAGGAGCAAGCAACGGATACGGCCGAGGTTTCGGTTCAAAAAGCCGAATCAAAGCAGACACCCGAAATCTCGGTGGCGCCCCCCAGGAAAAAAACTAAAAAGGCCCTTAAATATAAGACCTTTAAATCCAAAAAGGTGATTAAAAATGCCCTCAAACGCGTTGAAAAGAAGGTGGATACCCAGCCGCCCAAACCTTTGGAAGACACCATAAAAAGGCTCAGGGAGAAGGTGGCCAAAGAGGGTAAACCCGCTCCGGGCGTTGAAGGCGGCAAGCAAAGCGGGGCCGCGGGAAAAACGGAGGGCTACGGCCGGGGCACCCAAAAAGAGATTGAGTTAATCGATCTATATCGTTTGGAAATCGCCTATGCGATCAATAAAAACTGGGCTTTTTCCGAGCAGTTGTCCGGCGGCAGGGATAAGCTGACGGCCAGTATCGTTTTTAAGGTGATGCCCGACGGTGAAATCGTCGACATCTTCTTTGCCGACCGTTCCGGTAATCAATATCTGGATGATTCGGCCTATAAAGCCATCGTCAAATCAAGCCCGGTCAAACCACATCCGGCCAAACTGTCGAGACCGTATGTTGAAATGGGGTTGAGGTTCACACCTGAAGGTGTGCAATAAAGTTTTTGAGGGACATTTGAATATGATTGAAAAAACGATGCGATCCTGCGCTATTGTGCTGTTTGCGGCGGCCTTTTTTTTGATGTCTAAACCGCTGTCGGCGGAAATCAAGTATTTTGATTTGACCAGTCCGTTTTTACGGAAAATGCCCATGGCCATCCCGGTGTTCACGTCCGCGACGGCCAATCCGGCGGAAAACGGCCAGGTTAGGGCCTTTGCCGATGAGCTTCAGGAGATGCTGGATTTCAGCGGTTACTTTAAAATGTTGGACCGCGCCAGTTTTCTTCACGACCCCCAGACATCCGGTATCACACAGGCAACGGTCAATTTCAGGAATTGGACCGCCATCGGTGCGGAACTGCTCGTCACCGGACGGCTGCAGGTCCAAGGCAATGCCATGGCCGTCGAACTGCGGTTGTTCGACACATTTAAATCAAAATTGCTCATTGGCAAACGCTATCGCGGCAAACTTGAAGACCGCCGGGCCATGACAAAACGCTTTTGTGCGGAAGTGCTGTTGGCCCTGACGGGCCGTCCCGGCTTTTTTCAGAGCCGATTGGCATTTGTTTCCAACGGCAGTGGACACAAGGAAATATATCAATGCGAGTTTGACGGCAAAAATGTCCGCCAGGTCACCAAAAAGGGCAGCATTTCCTCTTTTCCGGCCTGGTCGAGCAACGGACGTTACCTGGCGTACACCTCATTCGTGCGCGGGCCGGTACAAATATTTATTCGTGACCTGAGAACCGGCACCGAAAACAGCGTTCGGTACAAAGGGGTGCAAATTGCGCCTTCATGGGCACCCGACAGGCTCGAACTGACCGCCACGTTGTCCCACGGCGGGGATCAGGAAATTTATCTGTTGACCGGAAAAGGCAAAATGATTAAAAGATTGACCAACAGCCGGGGTATCGACGTCGATGCGAGTTGGTCGCCGGACGGAAAAAAAATTGCCTTTGTATCCAAGCGGTCGGGCAGCCCCCAAATCTATATTAAAGAGTTGAAGACCGGCCGTGTTGAGCGACTGACATTCGAGGGGCGGTACAATACACAACCCAGCTGGTCCCCCAAAGGCAATATGATTGCTTACTCGTCCATGGCTCAGGGCGAAATCAATATTTTCATTATTGATGTAGAAGGCAAGAACCCAATCCAACTAACCCATAACCAAGGTGATAACGAGGCGCCTACATGGTCGCCCGACGGCAGCCTAATAACGTATAGTACGACCCGTGAGGGAAGATCGCGTATCTATGTTATGACTGCTTTTGGAACGGATCAACGCCGCTTGCTGACACTGCCCGGCGAACAATTCCATCCCAAGTGGTCACAGAATATACCGCAATACCGCAATAATTAAGAACAGAACCCTAAAAAGGAGGAAAAAATGAGAAAAAATCTCTGGATGGCGTTGGCCCTGGTTTTAATTCTGCCTGCTATGCTTTTTACGGTATCGTGCGCCAAAAAGGCGGTCGAGTCTGAACCGGCCATGACGCCGGCGGAGACGCCGCCGCCGGTGGAAGATACAACGGCTGCCGATGCTGAAGAAAAAGCCCGTATCGAAGCTGAACGGTTAAGGGCGGAGGAGGCCGAACGCGCCCGCATGGTTGCAAGAAATGCTTTTATCAACGAAGACATTCATTTCGAGTTCGACAGTGCGGCCCTGCTGCCCTTGGCCCAGGATCTGCTGAGCCAGAAAGCGGAGTATGTCATGTCCATGGCCGGCCAGAGCATCACCATCGAAGGCCATTGCGATGAGCGTGGAACCGATGCCTACAATATGGCGTTGGGTGAACGTCGTGCAGAGGCCGCCAAAGCCTTCTTGGTCAACATGGGTGTGAGCGGCTCTCAGATTAACACCATCAGTTATGGTGAAGAACGTCCGGTGGACCCCGCTAAGAACGAGGAAGCCTGGGCCAAAAACAGACGCGCTCATTTCACGCTGGATTAACGCATTTTTTTCGTTCATCTTTTTTTGATTGGAAAAGGCCGCCGGGAGCTACGGCCCCCGGCGGCCCTGAACACGTCACCTGTGGTAAATGCCTTTTCCAAACGCATGAACCGCCAACCCAACCACGCATAACGCCATGAAACCATCCCTATTGATTGCATTTAGCCTTATTTTTCTATTAACGGGTTGCGTCGCCCTTCAACAAGACATCATCACGCTTGAAGAGCGGGTTATGGCCCTTGAGTTCAGAAATCAGGACTTGGAAGAAAAGAACGCCAAACTGCAGAAACAGCTTCAAAGCGACCTGAACGCCATAGGGGAAACACGTGAGACCAGCGAGCGCAACCTTCGGACCCAGGTGGCCACTATGAATGTGGATATGGAAGGGGTGCAACAGGAGGTGCGGCTGCTCAAAGGGCGTGTTGAAGAAATTGAGTATCTCATTAATCGAAAAGTCACCGGCTATGAAGCATCCGGCAAAAAGAACACTGAGCGCATGGACGAAGTGAGCATTGCAGTGGCCAAAATCGATCAACGCCTTACCCAACTGGAACAATATTTGAACGTTGAAGGTAAAAGCGCGCCCCTGCCCAAGACTTCGCCTGCAGCGGGTGCGCAGGCCAAAAGCGACGAATCTTCGGCAAAAGCGCTTTACGACCTGGCACGGCAGGCCTACGACAATGGCCAGATGGACAAAGCCAGGCAGAATTTCCAAAAGCTCATTCAAAACCATCCCAAATCGGCACATGCAGATAACGCCCAATTTTGGATCGGCGAAAGCTATTATCGTGAAAAATGGTATGAAAGAGCGATTTTGGAGTATCAAACGGTCATTGAAAAGTATCCCAAAGGCAATAAAGTTCCTGCAGCCATGTTAAAGCAGGGAATGGCGCTTCTTCAAATCGGTGAGAAATCAAGTGCGCGACTCATTCTACAGGAACTGGTGAAAAAATATCCGAAGGCGTCTGAATCGAAAATTGCCGCAAAAAAACTTAAAGAATTCTAGCACCACGCCTCCTATCCGGCAGCGCAGGCCGGTTTGGCATCTCCAATCGTCGCCGGCCGTCAATCGATGTAGGTCCCATGGCTTTCAAACTGATCGGCATTGATCCAGGACTGGCGGACACCGGCATTGGTATAGTTTCCGGTAATGGCCGTAAAGTAGCGGACTATGCATACGGTGTTGTTCATACGGACCGCAACGAGACGATTCCACGGCGCTTGGAAAAAATTTATTCCCGACTACACGGACTGTTCATCGATGAAAAACCGGACCTCATTGTCGTTGAGGACGTTTTTTCCCTCGAACAATATCCCAAATCCGGTATTACCCTGGGTAAGGTCTGCGGCGTCATTCTACTGGCCGCGGAACAAACCGCTACCCATGTCAAAGAAATACCTGTGCGTGAAGCCAAGCAGGTGCTCACCGGCAACGGCAATGCCGGTAAAAAGCAGCTTGAAGAGGCGGTGCGCCGGACATTGGGGTGTCCTGAGCCCATAAGGCCCTTTCACGCCTCGGATGCCTTGGGGCTTGCGATTATAGGACTCTTTCGCTATGCTTTCAGTAATCTTTAACAGCGCCTATTCAATGGGTAGAAATTGAAATGATTGGATATTTGGAAGGCCGGCTTCTCAAGATCGAGGATGAGCGCATCCTATTGCTTGTAAATCATGTTGGATATGAGGTTATGCTGCCCATGTTCGTGCGGCAGACCCTGAATGCCAAACAGGTGGGGGATGAGGTTGCGCTTTATATTTACTACCATGTGACTGAACGCCAGCCCAAACCGATCTTAATTGGTTTTAACCTCGAGGCTGAGAAGGAGTTCTTCCAGCTTTTTATCTCCGTGGAGGCCATTGGTCCTCTGAAAGCGGTAAAAGCGCTCAATGTTTCCATCCGTGATCTTGCCAATGCCATTGAGCTTGGCGATGTCGCTCTGATTAAGCAGTTGAAAGGTATTGGTGCCCGTACTGCCCAGAAAATTGTGGCCACCCTGCAGGGTAAAGTCAGCAAATTCGCCCTGATTCGAAAGACGGAATCCGAAGCGAAAGCGGAGGAAAAAGATATCACCGCACCGGTTCTGGATGTGCTGGTCAATCAACTCGGGCACCGGCCGGCCGATGCCAAACGTATGGTCGCCGAAGCGCTGGAGCGCAACGGTGATATTTCAACTCCCGAAGCCCTTTTTGATGAGGTTTATCGCGGAGAACAAAACTAAGCGGTAGCCATTATGAATGATAAGCTCATCCTTCACCGTTCCCATTCAACGGGTATCGTAGACGGCGATTGCCAGGAAATTGACCGGGATAAGGACGTACAATCCCTGAGGCCTGAAAGGCTCGACGATTATGTCGGCCAGCGTGAGGTGGTCGATACCCTTAAAATCGCCATTGAAGCGGCCCTCAAACGTGAAGAGCCCCTGGAACATATATTATTCCACGGCCCCCCCGGATTGGGGAAGACGACGCTGGCCCATATCATTGCCACGGAAATGGGGGGGCGTTTGACGGTTACTTCCGGGCCGGCCTTGGAAAAGGGAGGGGATTTAATTGGAATTCTCACCCATTTGGATGAGGGCGATGTGTTTTTTATCGATGAAATTCATCGCACCCCCAAACAAGTGGAAGAATTTCTCTATCCGGCCATGGAGGACTTTGCCGTCGATTTTGTCTTCGACAAAGGCATTCATGCCCGCAGCCACCGATATCGTTTAAATCGATTTACCTTGGTGGGGGCTACCACGCGCGTTGGATTGCTCTCGGCACCTTTAAGAGATCGTTTTGGCTTGTTCCGTAATCTGGAATTCTATGGTATTGCGGAATTGATACAAATCATCAAGCGATCCGCGCTTATCCTCAATGTTGTCGTGGATGACGCCGGTGCCAAAGCACTGGCCCAGCGCTCACGCGGTACACCGCGGATTGTCAACCGGCTTCTAAAAAGGGTGCGCGACTATGCCCAGGTGAAAGGCGACGGGCGCATTGTAAAAAAGACAGTGGAAGCCGCATTGACCCTTGAAGGCGTCGATGGCAAGGGGCTGACAAGGCTTGATCGGCGCTACCTTAAAACCATTATTGACTACTACCATGGCGGGCCGGTGG
>JASFER010000153.1:0-14283 GCA_050124755.1 Desulfobacteraceae bacterium | reverse complement strand
CGCTAAAAGACAACCCTCCGACCCTGGCGAAGATTGAGCTCGGTAAAATGCTCTATTTTGACCCGAGACTTTCGCTGAGCGGCACGCTCTCCTGCGCCACCTGCCATGATCCTGACCTTGGATACTCCAATGCCGCACCCGTTGCCGTGGGTCATCAGCATGCCTTGGGAGGGAGGAACGCCCCCACCGTCCTGAATGCCGCCTTTGCAAGCACACAGTTCTGGGACGGCCGCGCCCCGAGTCTCGAGGCACAGGCCGGCGGGCCTATGACGGCCGGTGTGGAGATGGCCGGCATACCGGAGGAAATTGTTCAGAAACTGGCGAAGATACCGGAGTACAGAAAACTCAGCATGGCGGCCTTCGGCGAATATCTCAGTTTCGAGAATATCCGCAAAGCCATTGGCACCTTTGAAAGAACCATCCTGGCGGGCAACTCCCCTTTTGACAAGTACTACTATGGCAAGAATAAAGATGCCATGACCAGTGCCGCCCTTCGGGGACAGAAGATCTTTGACGATCCCAATAAGGGCAATTGCAAAAAATGTCATACTTATACCAAGACCGACGGCTACTTTTCCGACAATCAGTTTCACAATGTGGGCATCGGCTATGATAAGAAGCTGAAAAAGGGGGAAAACTACGATCTCGGCCGGTATGATGTGACCAAAAAGAAAGAAGATAAAGGGCGATTCCGAACGCCGACGCTGCGAAATATCACCCAGACCGCGCCCTATTTCCATGATGGCAGAACCTACTCATTGGAAGAGGCGGCTGTGCTTTGCCTCAATGGTATCCCCAATGACAACCTGGATCCTGAATATAAAGTCAAACGCAAATTGAGCAAGCAGGAGCTGGCGGATCTGGTTGAATTTATGAAATCCCTTACCGGAGAGTTGCCGATTTACGCCAAGCCGGCGATTCCAGGGCTATAAACGAGAACCGTTCACGGGTTCCGGGTTTACCTTACCGTTGCAACATTAGGGTTCACAAACCCGGAACCCATCACTTTGAACGCCTGGCCGACGAGGCAGGCCAAGATTCGCTAAAATGAACCAAAAGAAATATCGACTGCGAAAAGCCGACGACAGTTGGTGGAAGCAAAACATTAACTGCCTGAATGCTTGCCCCGCCCATACCAAGGTGCCCGACTATATCTCCCTTATCGCTGAGGGAAATTTCCAGGAATCCTTTAACCTGAATCGTAAAGCCAATGTCTTCCCGGCTATTTTGGGACGCATTTGTATGCATCCCTGTGAAAAGGCCTGCCGTCGCCGTTATATTGATGAACCGGTGGCCATTTGCGCCCTTAAAAGGGCCGCCGCCGATCACAAGCCGGATGTCCATGACAGGCCCGCTACTTCCTTCTTTTTCAAGAGAGAACAGCGTCTGGCTGTTGTGGGCGCCGGCCCGGCGGGGCTGACCACAGCCGACGACCTTGCCCGCATGGGCTACCAGGTGACGGTATTTGAAGCCCTGCCGGTGGCGGGCGGCATGTTAAACGTGGGCATTCCGCCCTATCGCCTGGACCGGAAGGTGATCCAAACGGCCGTCAAGGAACTGGAGCGACTCGGGGTAGAGATCCGGTTGAACTCGCCTGTGGGCAAAGCGGTTACCTTGGAGCAGTTGCAATTGCATTACGATGCCGTGCTGATTGCAGCCGGGGCCCACGAAGCCGTCAAGCTGAATATACCCGGAGAAGAATTGACAGGAGTATTGCACGGTGTAACATTCATGCGCAAAGTGAATCTTCGCGAAGAAATCCCCCTCGGCCCACGGGTGGTCGTCATCGGCGGCGGCAATACCGCCGTCGACTGCGCCCGTTCAGCACGCTACCTGGGGGCCGAGGAGGTAACTATCATCTACCGCCGCACCCGCGATGAAATGCCGGTGACCGCCGAGGAGGTACAGGAGGCCGAAGAGGAAGGCGTGAGCGTCGAGTTGTTGGTCTCTCCCCTGAGGGTCATCGGCAACAAGGAGGGGCAGGTCGTAGGGCTTGAGTGCATCCGCAACCGGCTGATCGAGCCGGATGATAGTGGCAGGCCCAGGCCCGTACCCATCCAGGGCAGCGCGTTTGTTCTGGAAGTGGATACCGTCCTGCCTGCCGTCAGCCAGTCGCCGGACACCTCTTTCTTGCCTGACATTTTTGCACGCTCCAAATGGGATCTGGTCGAAGTGGACCCCAAAAGCTTGATGACCAATGTAAAAGGCGTCTTTGCGGTCGGCGACTATACCACCGGCCCCCGCGACGTCATTTCAGTTATTGCCGATGCACACCGGGCATCGGCGGCCATGCACAACTATCTGCATGGCGCTCTCAGGGGGGAGAAAGGGCGTTGCTGCAAACAGGCCGAAGCGCCCCATGCAGTCGCCAGCCACTACGATGAATTGCCCCGCCAAAAGATGCCGACCCTGCCTGCAAAGGAACGCCAAAACATCGAAGCGGAGGTCCAACTCGGCTTTGGTCCGGAGACGGCCATGATGGAAGCCAAGCGCTGCCTGCGGTGCGATTATAACATCATGGTGGACAGTGATCTGTGCATCTTGTGCGCGGGTTGTGTGGATGTCTGTCCTTATGGCTGTATCCAAATGGTTCCCCTGGATGAGATCGAAAGCGATAAAGCGGCGTTTGATCTTTCCCATATCAAACAAGGGGCGGCCCTGGTCCTGGATGAGACGTATTGCATCCGGTGTGGCCTTTGTATGAACCGCTGCCCCACCGGGGCCATAGAAATGGAACGTTTCGAGATTTTGACGCCGGTTTACTATTGAAGACCCAATTTCGGGACACAATTCATTTTAGCTAAAGACTGGCAATCATCGGATTTGGGAACATCCCGCCACAGCCGGCGTTTGCCTCCCGCTGGTCGAACCGTTTATCAGAATTAATGCCAAGTTTTTCCTGCAGGCGATTTCAAAATCAAAAACAACCAACTTGCAAATCAAGATGAAAATCAAGTATCCTTCATGAGTAGCCGTACCTGTGCCGCCAAAAACTAGCCGCTTTACCAATGGGATGCTCAACCACCAGATCCGGCCCTGACTTACCGCCCATCACAACCATGGCAAGACGACAGATCAGGTAGATGTCCAGTCGATGGCCACAGTCCGAGCCGGCACAAAAGCCGGGACAGGCATTGTTCAAATGAACGCTTTGAACCCGTTTAACGGGAAACACAGGGACGCTGGATATGGGAAAAAATGTAACAAAAACAATATGTTTGTTGCTTATTTTAGGCATCATGACCGCCTTGACGGGATACGCCCAGGCCGAGGAATCAAAATACAGCGGGAAAAAAATCCTCTTTGTCAATTCATACCACAAGGGATACCCCTGGAGCGACGGCATCTATCAGGCTATTGAAAACACAATCAGGGGGACGGGCATCCAATTGGTCCAGTTCGAGATGGACACCAAACGCCGTTCATCCGAGCAATCAAAAAAAAATGCGGCGGAAAAAGCCAGGTCCGTGATCCGCAGGTTCAAACCGGATGCGGTGATCGCCAGCGATGACAACGCTTCAAAATATCTGATTGTCCCGTTCTATAAAAACTCGAAATTGCCCTTCGTGTTTTGCGGCGTGAATTGGGATGCTTCGGATTACGGATTTCCGACGGAAAACATCACGGGAATGATCGAAGTCCAGCTCATCGATCAAATACTGGCGGCATTGAAGAAATATGCCGGGGGAGATCGCATCGGGTTTATCAAAGGGGACGACTTGTCTGCACGCAAGGAGGCGATTTTTTATGAAAAAAGATTCAACATCAAAATAGATAAAAGATTTGTGAAAAGGTATTCGGAATGGGAACAGGCCTATCTCGATCTTCAAAAAAAAGTCGACATGATCCTGGTGGGCAACAGCGAATCCATTGCGGACTGGGATCCCGCGGCGGCAAAACGGTTTGTAGAAGCAAATACCAGGGTTCCAACAGGAAACTGGGATAAATGGATGAAGGATTATGCGCTGGTCACTTTCGCCACGGTGCCGGCCGAACAAGGGCAATGGGCGGCAAGAGCGGCGCTGAAAATACTGGATGGAACATCACCAGGGAATATTCCCGTGGTGGTCAACAAGAAGGCGGAGATCTATCGAAACATGCGAATCGCAAAAAAGCTGAATATCGTATTTCCCATCGAATTCATTCGCCGATCCAAATCAACTACAATGAGATAGATGAAAAGAAAATCTCTCAACACAAAACTGCTCCTCATCATTACGACTGCCTTTTTGCTTTTATGTATCGGCATCACGCTGTTAACTGACTATTATTTTGTTAAAATAATCGATAGAACCCAAACCCAGCTGTACGCCAAAGAAGTCAAAGAAATCATAGAGCAGCTGGAACACACCTATCTTGAACTTCAAGACACCCTGATGGTGGAAAATTATGAGGACCAGTTTAAAAACCTGATCCTGGATACTTTGCGGCACCATTACTATGCCACCCCGGAAATAGAAGCATTTCCATTTATCGTCGACAGTGCTGGGATGGTTGTTCTTCACCCCCGGCTGGAGCGTGGCTTCGAATTCGAAGGGCCACCCGAGTTTCTCAGCCGAATCACCGCATTGAAAAAGGGAAACTTCGATTACACGTATAACGGCATCAAAAGCTGGGTTATTTTCGACTATTTTGGCAAATGGCATTGGATCGTCTGTTTTACGCTCCCTTTTAACCTGAAATACGCGGACGCCAGGAATTTTTTAGAGGTGTTGGTTCTCATTACAGCGGCGACAACCATTTCCATATTGTTGCTGGTTTCCATCGCGGTTACGCATTTTATCCGGCCGATCACTTTCTTGACTTCCGCGGCTACCGAAATGGCGCAGGGGAACCTTGAACTTCAAATTGAAAACACGAGGCAGGATGAAGTTGGTATTTTGACGCAGAGCTTTATCCAAATGAGGAATTCGATAAAAGAAAAAATTGATTTCCTTAACGAAAAGAATGTTGATTTGCAAAACGAAATTAAGGAACGCCGTCGGGCGGAGGCGGAACTTAAAGAAAGCGAAAGAAAATATCGGACGCTGTTTGAAAAGAGCACAGACGCCATCTTTGTTGTCCAAAGAGGAAAGGGTGGCTTGCTGGACGCCAATCAAGCCGCCGTTCGGTTAAGCGGTCGAACACTTGCGCAACTCAAGGGGTTGACCCTGTCGGATGTGACCCAATGGGAAGATGGAGATCGATTCAACATCGCGGCTTCATCCGGGAAAACCGAAGAACTGGGCAAGGCGACCTTCCTGCGCACGGACCGGACTCCGCGGACGGCGATTCTGACCGTTGTTCCTTTGGATGCAGAGGCGATTATCGTTATCGCCAGGGACATCACCGATGCGCTGGCCATGGAAGAGCATTTGCGCCAGGTGCAAAAGCTGGAAGCCATCGGTACCCTTGCCGGCGGCATCGCCCATGATTTCAACAACATTCTGTCCGCTATTCTGGGCTACGCGGAATTGGCAATGATGGATCTACCTGCTGAAGAACCCTTAAGGATGAAGTTGGAAGCGATTCATAGCTCCGGTATAAGGGCGCGCAATCTGGTCGCCCAGGTCCTGACATTCAGCCGCAAGGATGACCAGGTCAAGGCACCCATCAATTTGGAGACGCTGGTTGAGGACGCTCTCAAGCTGCTGAGGCCCGCAATTCCCTCAACCATTGAAATCCGCCAACAAATAAACGCGAGGGGCAGCATATTGGGAGATCCTTCCAGGATCAGCCAGATCATCATGAATCTTTGCACCAATGCTTATCAGGCAATGGAAGAGAGCGGCGGCGTCCTGGGCATCTCCCTGTCAGAGGTCCAGCAGAGAAACAAAGCGGATGCCCCGGGACCTATTGCTGCCGGGCGGTATGCGAAACTGACAATTTCCGATACCGGTGCCGGAATTGCCTCTGAACATCTGGAACGCATTTTCGACCCCTATTTTACCACCAAGCCGAAAGGGAAGGGAACCGGCTTGGGTCTTGCGGTTGTTCACGGAATCGTAAACAGCCATGGCGGAACCGTCCGGGTGGAAAGCCGGATTGGTAAGGGTACCCGATTCGATCTGTATTTCCCATTGACGGCAGCGTCCTTGGATATCAAAAAGGCTGATGGATATCCATCGACCGGCGGAAACGAGCGGATCCTGCTCGTGGATGATGAGCCGGAAATATTGGAAATGGAAAAAGAGATGCTCAACAAGATGGGGTACACGGTAACGACCATGGGGGACCCGGCGGAAGCCCTGAAGTTGTTCGGCGAGCAGCCGACGGGCTATGATCTGGTGATTACCGATATGACCATGCCCAAAATCACAGGGGATAAATTGGCTTGCGAACTGATGCGGATGCGTCCCGATATTCCCGTTATCCTTTGTACGGGGTTCAGTGAACTCACATCTCCTGAGAAGGCGGCATCGATGGGGATAAAGGGCTATCTGACAAAGCCGGTTTCGATGAGACAGCTTTCAAAGATGATCCGTAAGCTGCTTACCGATAAAGGATGCTGAACGGGAAACACACTAGTGCGATTTGTCACCACCGTATTTCTTGAGCAATTGATACAGCCGCGCCTTTTTGAGTCCCGCTACCATGCAGGCCTTGTCGATATCGCCTTTGCAATGGGCCATGAGTTCGGAGATGTACCGCCTTTCGACTCTCTCGATGATGGATTTGCGATACGCCTTAAGCTTCGGGAAATCTCCCTTGTACCCCGGCTTCGGCACAGCAGCGGACATTTCCAGGCACGCTGCCGCCGGGTCAGGCGGCTTGCCGCCGATGGCCTGCATGCGAATGTGTTCCGGCAGGTGTTTGGGATACAGCGTGGGGCAGGTCGGTTCCATGGCAAAAGCATGTTCCACCGCATTGATAAGCTCGCGAACGTTGCCGGGCCAATCGTAAGCGTTCAGTGTTTCAAAAAACTCCTTTGAGATCTCCTTTTGCGGAAGATCGAGCCGATGGCTCAAGGTTGCGGCTTGCGCCATGACAATCTGGCGAATGTCATTTTTACGTTCCCGCAAGGGGGGCAGCTCAATCATGATCGATCTCAGCCGGAAGAGCAGGTCCTGACGAAATCTGGCGCCTTCCACTTCGCTGTCCAGATCGCTGTTGGTCGCCGAGACCAGGCGAAAATTGCTGGAAACTTCCTCTTGAGACCCCACCGGCAAAAACCGTTTTTCCTGGAGCACTCTTAAAAATCTCTTCTGGATCGACAGCGGAAGCTCTCCGACTTCGTCCAGAAACAACGTCCCCCTGTCGGCCTTTCGGATCAGGCCCCGGCTGTCCTTATCCGCACCGGTGAAGGCGCCCTTTGCGTGACCGAAGAGAATGCTCTCCGTAAGATTCTTGGGAAGCGAAGCACAATCGACCACCACAAAGGGCTGGTCTGCCCGAACACTGTTGTTGTGAATGGCACGGGCGAAAAGTTCTTTTCCCGTTCCGGTTTCACCGCAGATCAGCACGCTGGCGTCGCTCTGGGCGGCATGGGCCGTGAGCATCAGGCACATCGCCAGCCTGGGGCTTGAGCCGATGATGCCGCCCCTGTCTATGGACATGGGATCGCGCAGATTCTTGCTTTGGAGGCGATATTGCAACGCTCTTTTCAAAGAGAGCCGCAAAGCGTCCATACGGGCCGGCTTCTCGATATAGTCCCATACACCGCTTTTCAAGGCGGTTTTAGCGCCATCCTTGTCGCCGTATCCCGTGACAATGATGATCTCCGGAGGGCAAGCGATGGTCTGAATGCGGGGGATGGCCTGGATGCCGCTGCCGTCGGGCAGGCGCACATCCAGAAAAAGCACATCGTAGCGGCCGGAGCGGATCATTTCCAGTCCGTCGTTCAACGTCAGGGCGACGTGGGCCTCGTGTCCTTCCTCTTCAACCATGCGGGAGAGGGTGTAGCACATGTTTTCATCATCGTCGATGATCAGGATTCGGGGTGTCATGGATTTATTCGTCATCAGGTCAGGAGCATTCATCAAGCACCTTCCGAATGGCAACCGCCAGGTCAATCCGGTTGAGGGGTTTATTCATGAGGGTCCGAACACCGGCTTTTTCGGCGTCCCGGCGCAGCTGTTCGATGCCCATGCCGGTCAACAGAATGATGGGCAGTCCCGCCTTCAGTTGGTGGATACGGGCCGCCAGTTCGATCCCGGTAATGGCAGGCATGTTGTGGTCCAGTATCGCCAGATCGAACCGGTCTGCGTGAACCATAAAAAAACGCCAGGCTTCAAGGGCATCGGTAAACACTTTCACCTGGTACCCCAATCCGGCCATAATCCGTCGGAGAATGTCGGCCAGGACAGACTCGTCCTCCACCAGGAAGATATTTTCGCTGCCTTCCGGAGGAATGACGGCGGATTCCGGCGCCGGTTCGAATTCAGGGTGCTCCAGGCTGGGGAGCATGACATGCATCGTGGTTCCCTGCCCGACCTCGCTCTGCGCATACACCGCGCCGCCATGGCTCTTGACGATGCCGTGCACCACCGATAGGCCCAGACCGGTGCCTTCGCCGATTTTTTTGGTGGTAAAAAAAGGGTCGAACACGCGATGCAGGTTTTCCGGTTCAATACCCGGGCCATTGTCCAGGACCGTCAGGTTGACGTAGGCACCCGGCGTCAGGTCGTCGGTCGGCCCCTTATCCGGCGACATGACGATTTGTTTGGACAAGGATATGTCGATGAAACCGCCACGGGGCGAAAGGGCGTGGGCCGAATTGGTGCACAGGTTCAGCAAGACCTGCTGCAGCTGGGTTGGATCGGCAAGGACGGTGCAGTTATCCTTTACGGGGCTGAGCCGCACCTGAATGGTTGCCGGCAAGGTGGTCTGCAGAAATTTAACGGTCTCCTTCAAGAAAGGCTTCAGAAGAAGAGGCTTGAATTCGATCTCGTCCTGGCGGCTGAAGGTGAGAATCTGCCGTACCAGCGTCTTGGCCCGCAAGCCCGCGTCCAGAACGCGCTCCATGTCGGCGACGGCTTTACCGCCTTTGGGCATCCCGTCGATGGCCAGTTCGCTGCAGCCAATGATCACGCCCAGCATGTTGTTGAAATCGTGGGCGATGCCTCCAGCCAGGGTGCCGATGGCTTCCATTTTCTGGGTTTGGCGAATCTGATTTTCAAAACGCACTTTTTCCGTGATATCCTGGACCATGCCTTCCAGATAGAGCAGCTCGCCCGAAGTGTTGTATACCGGCCGTCCGTTGATCAGCACCCAGATGAGCTGTCCGTCCCGGCGCACCATACGGGCTTCCAGGGTCGTAATGGTGCCGCCGTCGAGCAGCACTTGAACCATGTCCCGGCGCCGGTTCGGCTCCACCCAGTGTTGTGTTCCGATATCCGCAACCTCATCCATCAGCTGCCGGGCCGAGTCATATCCCAGAATTTTGGCGAATGCGGGGTTGGCGCTGAGAATTCGTCCTTGAGGGGTGCTTTGGTAGATCCCTTCCAGGGCGTTCTCAAAGATGCTGCGATACTTTCTTTCGGCCTTGCGGATGGTGGACAGGTGCCTTTCGATTTTGCGGCCCATCTGGTCCAATGTGCCCACCAGGGGCTGCAGCTCGATATGGGTCACGTCCTCCATGGCCGGGTGGTACTGCCCGGACGCGTAGGCTCCCACAATTTCGTTGAGCCGGTTCAGGGGGCGTTTCAGAGACATGCGCAGCAAGATACCCGTCAGCACCACCAGGGTTACCAGGTTGGTCAGGATGACCAGCGCAAAAGACCGGAACAGCTGGCGATTGAGCTGGGTCAGATAACCGTAAGTCATGGATATCTTGACTTGGCCGACGGGAAGTTCGTGGAGGACCAGATCTACGGTGCGAATCACCGTGGGATGCACATCCTGCTTGACCATGTTGATGGCGACGATGTTGCGCGGATCGCTGACCTGGATGCCGGTGATCAGATCGTTTTGCATATAGGTATGGCACACGGCCTGGATGGTTTCGAAGTCATAGTTCCAGAAGGGCAGTACCAGGGCGTCTTTGATAAAGGCCGTATACTCTTCCGCCTTGGCCTGAAGTTCGGCCTCGACCTTTTTTTTGGAGGTGTAGAAGGCCACCAGCAGGGTGATGGAAGATACCACCAGGACCACGAGGATCAAACCGATGGTCAGGTCCTTTGAGATGGATCGCCGGGGCGTTTGGCGCGGTGTATCCATGATCGTCCATACAATATTTTGCTATAAAAAAAAAGTTCCCCCACAGCGGCCAGTCAATTCTCCGTCAAGCCAACGCGGGGGCGGGGTTTATCACCATAAGCGCTCAAATAAGGTTATTTAGCAGCGTTTTAGGTTTCGCGAATACCACCTTCTGAACCGGTCGGTACAGAGCCCGACCCTACCCGGGAACCCTCAAAACACCAGGCACCGGAGTGATTAGCGTAGGGCCGGCCTCCGTGCCGGCCGGGTATAAAATCCGATATCCTGCATAGAGATTGGCTTATCATTATTCTTTACTAAGCGCTTATGGGGATACCCCCCCCACCAGGGGCCCGAATCGCCCATTTTTTACGTAGGGCGGGGGTTTATCCCCGCCCGCCGGACTAAAGCTTAACGCATCTGTTCGCTTGCCGGCGATGCGGCTGCCGGCCGGTTCCGGCGGCGAAGGCTCAGCAACCATTGGAGGACCGGAGAGGCCAGAAAGGCAATGGTCAGCAGGTTAATACCCAGGGTGATGGGCCGCTCCCACAAAAAGGACATGGATCCGTTGTAGATCATCAGAGACCGGCGCAGGTTGTCCTCCATCAGGCCGCCCAGGATGAAACCGAGCAACAGCGGCGCCATGGGAAAGTCGAACAGGCGCAGCAGCAGGGCAACCACAGAGATCAGAATCATGGCATTGATGTCAAAATTGTTGAATGTGATCAGGTATACGCCGATGACGGAGAAAAAGATAATGCCGGGAATCAATATGTTCCTGGGCACGGCCAGCAGCCGGGCGAAGTAGGGAATCAAAGGCAGGTTCAGGATGAGCAGAAAAACGTTGCCCAGGTACATGGACATGATGACAGCCCAGAAAACCTCCGGCCGTTCCACGAACATCCGCGGGCCGGGTTCTATGCCATAGGCGATCAAGGCGCCGAGCATGACCGCGGTGGTTCCCGATCCGGGAATCCCCAGGGTGAGCAAGGGGATGAAAGAGCCGCTGCTGGCCGCATTGTTGCCGGTCTCGGGCGCGGCCAGGCCGATGAGGCTGCCCTTGCCGAACTCTTTTTTGTCTTCGGGTTTGGCCAGCCGCTGCTCCATTCCGTAGGAGAGAAACGATCCGAGCGTGGCGCCGGCGCCCGGCAGCGCGCCGATGAAAAATCCCAGCAGCGAGCATCGGCCCAGGGTCGGAGCGATCTTTTTGAACTCTTTGCGGGTTACCTTGAGGTCGCTGATGCTGGCCAGGTTCTCGGCCTTGAAAACCCCGGTGGTGTCCTGCCTTTTGAGAACCATCAGAAACGCCTCGGTGATGGCGAAGGTGGCCATGGCCAGCATGATAAAGCTGAGGCCGTCGAGCAGATTCATGCTGCCGAAGGTGAACCGCTGAACCCCCGAGGTCTGGTCGGTGCCGACGGTGGAGAGCATCAGGCCCACCACGGTCATGAGCAAGGCCTTGAGAAAGCCGCCGGGACCGGCAAACGCCGATACGGCCGTAAGCCCCATGACCATCAGGGCAAAGTAGTCCGAAGACTGGAAATTCTTGGCCACGCCGGCCATCAGCGGCGCCCCCAGCATGAGCAGAATCACGGCAACCGTTCCGCCGGTAAAGGATGAATAGGCGGCAACCGCCAGCGCCTTTCCCGGTTTGCCCTTCTGGGCCATGGGGTAGCCGTCGATGGCGGTGGCCACCGTGGCCGCCTCACCCGGTGCGTTGATCAGGATCGAACAGGTCGATCCGCCGAAAATGGCGCCATAGTAAACCCCGGCCAGCAGCACCATGCCCGAGGCGGGATCCAGGGGGTAGGTGACCGGAATCATGAGGGCCACGGCCGTGATGGGTCCCAGGCCGGGCATCATGCCGATGAAGCTGCCCACGAAACAGCCCACCAAAACCAGTCCCAGATTGATCGGGATCATGGTGGTTTGGATGCCGGTCACCATTCCCGTCCATAATCCTTCCCACATTATTGCGTCCCTCCTAAAATATAGAAAAGTTCACCGGGCGCGATGTACATGCCCAAAACCTTGGTCAAAATGAACCAGAGCCCGACGACCAGAGGAACCGAGGCGAAGAGGATCACTTTTAACCTTCGCTCTCCGAGGATCATGACGCCGCCGGACATGAAGCCGATGGAGGAGATCACGAAACCGATCCAGGGCATGGACAGGCTGTAAAGGATCATCAGGCCGACGAACCAGGCGGTGCGCCGCCAATCCAGACCATGTAGCGCTTGTTTGACCGTTATCGCTTTGTCCTTGTCGTAGCTGGGTAAAATGATGATCAGCAAGGAGAGCACGATACCCGCAATGGACAGGGCAAAAGGCATGGTGCGCGCGTTCAGGGCCTCACCCTGGGAGAGAAAGATCAGGGGAATTTTAAACGCATAGATACCGTAGGCAATGGAGAGGGCCAGAATAAACAGGGCCCCCATTTTTTCACCTTTGATGTTCATGGTTGCTTGTCTCCTGGTTGGCGGTCCGGCCGGCAGGACTGTGGCGGGTGCAAGGGGGCCGGCCACCCGCCACAGGTTCGGTCTATTTCAGAAATCCCAGTTTTTTCATCATGCCGCCAATGGCCTTTTCCTGGTTTTCCAGAAATTTGATGAACTCGTCGCCCGGTTTGTAAAGATTCTGCCATCCCCGATTGGTGCGGATCTTTTCCCATTCGGGGGTCTTGTACATCTTGGCCAGCATGGCTTGATAGCCTTTGGCCTTTTCCGCCGGAAGCTTGGGAGCGCCGAAGAAACCCCGCCAGTTGGCAAATGCGACATCATAGCCCAGTTCCATGAGGGTGGGCACCTCCGGAGCCTGGGGCAGACGCTTTTCAGACGTCACGGCCAGGATCCTCACTTCACCCTGGCGGGCGAGACCCAACGCCTCGGAGAAACCGGTGGACAGCACCTGGGTGTCCCCGGCCAACAGCCCGGCCATGGCTTTGCCGCCTGCATCATAGGGTACATAGACCAGTTTGAGGGGGTCGCTTCCGGCCGCTTCCACCGCCATGGCAGGTACCAGGTGGTCCATGCTGCCTTTCACCGAGCCACCCGCAATCTTGACGGACATGGGATCTTTTTTGAAATCGTCAATGACCGCTTTCCAGCTTTTGTATTTGGATTTTTCGGGAACGACGAAAGCGGCATAATCCGCAATCACGGCTGCAATGGGGGTGGTGTCCCTGAAAGACTGCGGGAAAACACCTTGCAGGGAGCGGATGATAATGGGCGTGGAATTGACCATCAAGGTGCCGTGCTGGCGCCTTGCCGTTGAAATGAGATGATTCAGCGCCTTGCCGCCGCCGCCGCCGGACATGTTCTCAAAAGAGGCGTGCTTGACAATGCCGGCGTCCATCAGTGCTTTGCCCACTCCGCGGGCCGTGCCGTCCCATCCGCCGCCAGCGCCGCCGGGGATAAGGAAATGGACCTTCTCGGGGGTAAATTCCGCAGAAGCGGGCCCCGCAAAAAGCAACGCCAGGACAAACATGCAAACGGACAGAAAGGATGTAACAGTTAACTTGTGATTGGATAGGGCTTTCATCCTCAATTCCTCCTCGTTTTTAGAAATGCGGTTATAATGAATTCAATAAATAGCAATTGGCGGGCCAAAAATGGAACGGGTGCTTAGATCTCCGGCAATCTACTGATAAAACAGATGATTGCTCACAAACGACCCGGTATTGATACCAGGGTGAAGGTTTCTTAAGGCAGCTCTATTATGATAATATCAGTCTGATGAAATTGGAATTTTCTGAAAAAATCAGACCGGATACAAACGCGCAATGCAATAGCCGTTGTACCGATATACCGTTATCCGGAAGGAACGCTTTTGCGAAAAAGGATGATAGAGCATAAAACCGGCCGGCACGGAGGCCGGCCCTGCTCTCCATAGGACTACTGCCCGTAAGAGCAATGGTCTTCGTAGGGCCGGGCTCTGCCCCGGCCGGTTCTTGATCCGAACAATGGTATTGCATGCACGGCAGGGACGGAGCCCTGCCCTACGAAAACCATTGATCCTGCAAAGGTATTGCTTGGAAACGTAGGGCCGGCCTCTGTGCCGGCCTGAGATGAATCGTTGGTCAACATCGTTGATATCTATTATTGTTGACGGACGGCCTGATGCCCTTCTATAGAAAACAGATTGATAAGCGCTTTGAACCTGTTTAGA
>JASFER010000152.1:0-14352 GCA_050124755.1 Desulfobacteraceae bacterium | reverse complement strand
TGGCCCTGCAGCAGCTCGGCCGCCCCGAACAGGCCCTGAAAGCCTTGCAGCGCTCGGCGCCGAATACAAAAAGCCCGAACCTGCTCATGCTCAAAGCCGACCTGCTCTACAACCTCGAGCGGTATGCAGAGGCTGCCCGAACTTATCGGCAAACGGCTAAGACAGATACCAAGCAAAAGGGCCGCGCCTGGCTGATGGCCGGCTATGCCGCCCTGCAGGCCAGCGATGTGGACGCCGGCCGCCGCGCGTTCAAACAGGCCGCAACTTTCGAACGTCAGCGTAGAGCCGCCCTGCTGGCCATTGGAAGGCTGCCCAAGATTCAGCAAAAGCCATCGGTCAAGCGGCCTTCATCGTAACCCAACAAACCTAACAAACCCAATGAACCTTAAAGGTAGGAGATGTATGGATTTTCCAGAAAAAGCAAAAATACGTATCGAACACTGGCTCAAGCACAACGAGAGCCATATCACCGAATACGGCCGGTTCGTCGAAGAATTGGAAGCCGCGGGTATGCAAGCCGGCGCCGACCACATCCGTGAGATGATTGCCTGGACGGCTAAAGGTAACGCCTGCCTGCGCGAAGCGCTCAAAGTGATTTCTAACGGAAATTGAAAATGGAAATCATTGCCGGATCAATGAACGGAGAGTGATTTGGATGTTTTTTAATCACCCGCAGACGTGAAACGGAAGCACACCATGAACCATGAAAAGGCCGATTTTTTCGATTCTCAGGTGGATGCCCCCTGGGCCGACACTCCCTATGGTCGGGCTGAAAAACCTAAGCTGGAGCGGTTGTTTTTCCATTGCGGACCCCTAAAGGGCCGGACCGTTCTGGAACCGGGTTGCGGGACGGGCCGCCTTACACAAGCGCTGTCGTTGGCCGTGGGGCCGACCGGTTGTGTGTATGCCTGCGACATCAGCCCGAAAATGGTCAGCAAAGCCAGGGAATGCACCTGCGGCATCCCGCAAGCCCGCGTCTCTTATGCGGCCATGGAAGACCTGGACATAGAAGCAGAGAGCGTGGATCTGGTGATCTGCCACCAGGTCTTCCCTCATTTTTTCGACAAATCTTCAGCGCTGGGCTGGATAGACAAGGTGCTGAAACCGGAAGGCGCCTTGCTGATCGTGCACTTCGAATGCCGTGATGTCATCAACGACGTACACCGCAAGGCCGGCACCGCTGTGAAGCACGACAATCTTCCCGATCGTGAGGAGATGGCGGAAATGCTCAGCGCCGCAAATTTTCAGATTGAGTACTATTCCGATGATCCGGATCTGGGTTATCTTCTTAAGGCGAACCGGGTTTTGTCATAATTATTAAAAATGCAAAGAAACGCTTTATTAATTGCAGCGGCTGAAGCCGTTTGCCTTGCAGATAAAGCAGGGCATAAGATCATAAGGGCCGTGGAAAAAGTAATGACACGACCCTAAGACCTCAAAGAGAACTGGAAATCGTTCCGCATTATTGGGGATCGACAGCATAGAAATACGCAAGCCACGAAGGTTTTTGCCTCCAGCAAGGAAGGTGCTTTCGTGGTTTTTTTATTTTGAAATGGTAAAGGAGATAAGAAAAATGAAGTGGATTGCAAGAAGTGTTTCAGTTGTTTTGGCAGGACTATTGGTAATGGTTTGGGCACCGTCTGGAGATGCCGTCGAACAACAACCGGATACGCAGCCCATAAAGAAAACACAGGCCAAAAGCAGTGAAAATGTCACCCATTTTGACGAAATCGTGGTCACTGCCACCAAGACACCCCATACCTTGAAAAATGTTCCGGTGGAAACTCTCGTCATCACCGAAAAGGATATTCAGAAAACCAACGCCAAAAATGTTCTGGGTGTTCTCAAGGAGATTCCGGGTTTGAACATCGCCAACCATGACGATATTTTCGGCACCTACTCGTGGCGCTCAACGCTTCAAGGACTCTCCTTTAATAACGGCTACGGCCTCATTCTCATCGATGGCCAACGGGCCATGGGCTGCGGTCAAAGCGGCGGCATGGGAGAATACGGCATTGGTTTGAATCAGTTGCCGGTGAGCATGATAGATCACATCGAAGTGGTCAAGGGGCCGGGTTCCGCCATCTATGGCAGCGACGCCATAACAGGTGTCATTAATATCATCACAAAAAGAATTGCAGACAAGGCCACAGGATGGGCCGGCGCTGCTTATGGCTGGTATGACGTCAAACGGGAAACCAGTGATGGAACCGAAGAAACAGCCGATGAAAAACATATTATGAACCGATACAATCTGGGTTACAGCGATCGGATTTCCGATAACGTCGGCTATCTTTTGGCGTATAATTATGAAGCAGCCGAAGACATCACCGCGGATCCTCTGCTTTCCAACCGCCATGCTTTTATGGGAAAAATGGACGCTCAGGCAACCGATAATGTGAACCTTTTCACCAAACTTGAACTCAGCGACTATGAAAAAATGGATAATCGCGAAGAAGATAGTTACCGGGTCAGTTTGGGTGCCGATTGGCAAGTTGCCGCTCAGCACCTGCTGTCGCTGAAGGGTTATACATACAACTGGGATTTTGTCCATGGCACTCATGGCAACCCTTACGGTTACAAAAATGGATATATCCGCTACAACCAGGCAGAACTTCAGTACACCTGGCAAATAACAGATGGCAATACCCTGACCAGCGGCGGGGAATTTCAGAATCAGCGGATCGACTATCGTATAGAAAATCAGGATGGCTCTTTGATTACGACGGATGAAGACATTGATACGGTAAGTTTTTTTCTTCAGGATGAATTGATTCTCGGGGATAAAGTTACGCTGGTCGGCGGCGTCCGTTATGATGATCATTCGGTTTTCGGTGATGAAATCAATCCAAAATTGAGCGTCATGATCCGCCTGGCCGAGGCCACCACCTTGCGTGGGTCCATCGGTCGCTCTTTTAAATCGCCTACAATTCGGCAACTCTACTACAATACGCCATACCGGCATGGCAGTTGGTACGCCCGGTCCAACCGCGACCTCGAGCCGGAAAAGGCCCTTGGTTACACCGCCAGTGTCGAACAACGCTTGTTTGATGACCGGATCATGCTGAATTTGGGTTTTTTCCGTCATGAAGTCGAAGATATGGTGGTTCGTGTGGACACCGGAACGCTTTACAACGGCTTGCCGCTCATGACTTATGAAAACGTAGAAAAGGCATGGACCCAAGGTATTGAATTCATGGGCCGCGCCAGGTTTGCCGGGGGCTTTGAAGTGGCCATGGCTTATACCTATACTCAAACGGAAAACGATGCGTCGGGCAAAGAGCTGACCTATGTGTCGGACCATAGTTTCTCCCTGCGGCCTAGTTATGAATTTGAAGGCCTGCAGCTCGGTATCAGTGCGGGCATTGCCTACACCGGTCGGCAATACACTGATGCCGACAATACGAAACAGATCGACGCCCACACAGTGGTTGATGGAAAAATCTACAAATATCTGTCCTCCAAATGCAAACTCTCTTTTGAAGCAGATGATATATTCGACAGCGGCAAGAGTTCCGAGAACAGCTATTATGCAGGCCGTACCATCACTTTAAAGCTGGATCTGGAATTTTAAATTCCAAACCCCATAATAAAGGAGAAAAAATGAAGAAAAAATCGTATTCCCGTCTTGTAGCTGTAACGAGCAGTATGCTTTTGGTTATGTTCTTTTTGCCGCTTGCCGCCTACGCGCACTTTCCATGGATCAATTTAACCGATTATACACCGGATAAGGGGGCCGGCCTATCGCTGACCATCGGCTGGGGTCACCGCTACCCCTTGGATGGTTTTCTAAAAGAAAGCGCATTGGAAGACATTGTCCTGATCGGTCCGGGCAAAACCACTCCGAAAATTATCTATACATCTGAAGTCGAACTGCAATCTGAAAGAAGTTTGAGCCTGGAGGGTACCTATATCATAGCCGCGCAACGAAAAGCCGGTTTTTATACCAAAACCGCCCGGGGCGGCAAAGCCAAGTCCAAAAAGGGACTGGATGACGTTATCCGCTGCTCCTATTCCTATATGTGCATGAAGGCTGTGGCCAACGTGGGCAAGGGGACGCAAATCGACACCGTGGTGGGGCACCCCATAGAGATCATTCCCCTCCAAAACCCTGTAAACCTGAGGGCCGGCGACTATCTCCCCATCCGTGTGCTGCTAAAGGGCCAGCCGTATAGAGGTGAAGTGTTGGCCACCTATGTGGGGTTTTCAACGGATAAGAACACCTTTGCCTATGTAACCACAACGGACAAGAAAGGCCATGCGCGCATTCGGATCCTTCAGCAGGGCATTTGGATGATAAAAGTCGCCCACCAGCTCCCTTTCCCTGATCCGCAGGAGTGTGACGTGCAATCGTACATCGGCACCTTGACCCTGAAGGTTGAATAGACGGTAGGACTAAAAACAGCCTGCCGGCGCATGCGGGTAAACCTTGCCTTGCTGCCGGCAGGTTCAATTGAGGAAGTTGAGATATGAAGTTCTTATCTGTACTGGGCACAATTCTTGTCGTAATCGCTTATTCAATGTCTGCCTGGGCCCATGGGACCCGGGGATACGTGGAAAAAAGCGATGGTTTTCGCATCGTGGCCGAGTACGACGACGGTGAACCCATGAGCTATGGAGATGTAAAGATTAAATCTCCGGATTCCAACGTGCCATTTCAAACCGGCCGGACCGATCGCAACGGTTTCTTTCTTTTTCAACCAGATGAACAAGGTCAGTGGCAAATCGAGGTCAAAGACGGTATGGGGCACCGTTTGGCGCTTGGCTTGGAGGTCGGCGCCGACGGTACTGCGCCGGAAACGGACAATACCCATTCTTCAATGACTTCCGGGGGGATGACACGGCCGGTCCAAGTGATTGCCGGCCTATGCATTATCTTTGGCCTCTCCGGTTTTTTGTATGGATGGAAGGCGCGTCGAGCTGGTGTGTAGGCAGAGATTGGGATGGCGATGAGCATGTTTAGAAGTCAGCCAACCCATTTAATAAAAAAACAATTGACAATAATGAAAAGAATGGATTATTAGTAATCTCTTTTAATAGGCGGCTGAAGCCACTTGCCTTTCAGACAAGATAAGCTATGAGCCCGCCGGGGCTCAAAAACAGTTGAGAAATCGTTCCGCTTTTTTGCGGAGCGACAGTGAAGAAAAAGATAAGCCACGAAGGTTTTTTACCTCCTAAAAAGGAAGGTACCTTTGTGGCTTTTTTTGTTTGAAAAAGAGGGGCGGCCGGTCTCCCGCCAAAGAGTCTCCGGCCGCCCACATGTAAAGCCCCTCGGGGTGAGGGGTGTTTTGTTTTTTATCATCAAAACACGTCAACCGTCAATCGTTTCCCTGCGATGCGGATTCCCCGGGGCGCTTCCTTAACAATTGATATTTGTTCGCTATTTCTATGGGGAGTGTTGAAATGGAGTGGATCTGGAAGAAGAGACAAACAATGGGGGTAAAGTGTTTCGCAGGAATGATGCTCGCTTTTTTACTGGCAGGGGTTGCGGTTGCCGAAGAGCAATCCTCCCAGAAACTCGACGATGTGGTGGTCACCGCCACCAAGACACCCAAGAAATTGGAAAACGTGCCGGCGGTGGTGACGATCATCGGCCCGGAGGAGATTGAGGCTACGCCGGCCCGCACGGTGGGTGATCTTCTGTTCGATTTGCCGGGCGTCTACCCTACTGAGCCCCAGGGCGTAGGCGTCGTCACACCGCAGAAAGTGACCATGAGGGGCAACGGGTTTGCCGGGCACACCTTGGTTTTGCTGGATGGCCAGCGGATCAACAATCCATCCACCGATTACACTTATCTGACCACCATGCCGGTGCGGGCGGTCGAACGGATCGAGGTGATCCGTGGGCCGTTTTCGGCACTGTACGGTTCGTCGGCCAGCGGCGGTATCGTCAATATCATCACCAAGGACGGCGGCAACCGCACCCATGTAGAGCCGTGGGCACGGGCCGGTGACTTCGGCCGCCATGACTATGGCCTGGATGCCGGCGCCGTTTCGGGTGATTTTTCAATCGGTTTGTTTATCGACCATAAATATGCGGACAACTACTATCTTTACGATGATATGGGGTTGGACGATACCAATCGTGATTACGAACACAACCGCTTGCATGCCAAGTTCACAGGCACCCTCGGAGAGGCTACCGACCTGTCCCTTTCAGGCGGCACCATCGATGCTGAAACCGGCTACGGCATAGGTGAAAACCTCGGTATCGAGCGGTATCAGAACCTTCAACAGTCCTACCTGAATTTTCAAATTACCAGCCGTTTGACCGATAAATTCGAACTCAAGGGGCAAGCCGACTGGCTGCAATCCAGCCACGAGTACCATGGTGAGACATTGGTGAATGTCGTGACCTTCCCCCCTCCACCGCAGTTCAATTACCAATCCTCGCTCAATGATACCGATTCGGAGCGTTATCACGGAGACCTGACCCTGAATTGGTACCTGTCGCCCGAGCATATCCTGACGCTCGGCGGTGAAGTCATTCACACCCGGATGGAAAAGAGCATCCGTGATGCCGATACCGGTGAGCTCTTGGAAGTTCAAGGCCGGCCGGGGGAAGAAAGCGACGAGGATGATACCCTCTATTCGGCCTATGCGCAGTATGACTGGATGGTTTTCGATTTTCTTGAACTGGTTATCGGCGCCCGCTTCGACGATTACGAAAGCTACGGCAGTGAGTTTTCACCCAAGGGCACTTTACGCTGGCAATACAACCAAGGCGGCAACCTGAAACTTTCCGCCGGCAAGGGGTTCAGGGCTCCGAACGTAAACCAGCTCTACTCAGTGCCATGGTCCATCTCGCCCTTTATCGTTTACCAGGGCAATCCGGATCTGGAAGCTGAGACACTCTGGTCTTATGAAGTCTCTCTGGAGCAATATGCGCTGGGAAAAAAGCTCTTTTTTCGTCTGACACCCTATTATACGGATGCCGACAACTTAATCACCAGCGTACGGGCACCTGACCCGCTCAATCCAGGCGGGCAGATCATGTATCCGGATAATGTGGACGAGGTGGAGATCAAGGGTGTCGACCTGGAAATCTCCTACAAAGTCATTCCCGTGCTGACCCTGTTTGCCAACTATAATTACAACGAGACCCGCGACAGCATAGCGGATGAAATCCTGGACGGCTATCCGCTCCACACGGCCGCATTAGGCCTTAGAGTAAATTTTCCCATCGCAGATGACTGGCGGTTGTTCGGATCATACACGGCCCGCTTCCGTGGCGACTATGACGAAACGAGCTGGGGCCAGACGCCGGTTACCGAAACATTTGGCGATTACTGGTACCATACTGCTTCTGTCGGTATTGATTGGAGAGAAATGGTCAAATTGAATGTTGATGTATTTAACCTCCTCAACGACCGTACCGAGACGGACTTTGATCGCTATCTGCAGGAGCGCAACTACTTGGTGGAGATATCATTCAACTACGCTTTCTGAGGAAATTAACCATATCCTTAAGAAGAAAGGAAAAAACAATGTTGAAAAGCACAACAAAATTGGCGTTTTTTACAACCATCACCTTCTTATGCATTTTCTTATCCACATCCGTTGACGCCCATAAATTATGGCTCAATGCCACCGACTATTATCCTGAAATTTTTTCTCATCCTAAATATGCACCGGTACCACGCGCCAAAACCGTAATTTATTTCGGCTGGGGGCACAAGCTTCCGGTCAATGATATATTCAGCAACGATTATCTTGATAAGCTCTCCCTGGTCGAACCGGATGGAAGTAAAAAAGAATTAAAGCCCGGGCAGGGAGGTTTCATGGCAACCGAAATAAGCATGCAAAAAGAGGGTGGGCGAATCGTTACTGCATCGGTCAAACCCGGTTTCCATGGGGATGTAGATGGAAAAAAGGACTTTTATGAACTGCGCTATGAAATGTATGCCAAGGCGTTGATTGCCGTGGGAGATGTTACCAATGATCTCTATTTAAAGCCGGTGGGGCAGCGATTTGAAATTGTTCCCATGCAAAACCCCAAGGATCTGAAGCCGGGTGATCGGTTTGAATTCAAAGTGCTGCTGGATGGAAAACCGGCAAAAGGAGCTGAAATCACGGCATCACCTTATGCCAAACCCTCCGTTACCGTGGTCGACAATCTGAAGTATAAAGAGACCGCCAAGATAAGAATTGTGGACTGCTATGGGCCATGGATCATAACGGCAAAGCTCGAACTGCCCCCTACGGATGAATTCAAGAACAAATGTGCCAAGCTCTATTTTCTTTCAACGCTGACATTTGAAGTGCCTTAGAATTTCAAGGACCGCCTTTGACATTGAAAGGTGGTGAATTGAGTAATAAAGGAAAACCTCACTTGTTGACCCTGTAGTTGCAACAATAGGGTTTAGAGAGCTGTGGAGAAATTTGATGAGGAATTTGAAGTTATTTGTGAGTTTGATGGGGATTCTGTTTTTTGCTCTTGCGCAGCTGAGTTGGGCCGAACAGACGGGTGAAAAGGAGAATAAGGAAACCGCAAAACTTGAAGATCTGGTTGTTACTGCCACACGAACCGAAAGGCCGTTGGGTGAAGTTCCGGCGAGCGTCTCGGTTATCGATAAAGGCATGGTTGAAAAAAGTCCCGGTCAGAGGCTGGAGGATATTTTAGCGACAGTTCCGGGAATCGATCAGCAAGGCCAGTATACCTTCGGCCGCGGCCGTTCGGAGATCTTTATGCGCGGAATTAACAGTACGGGGAAAGTTCTGGTCATGGTGGACGGGATTCCGGCTAACGCCTCATACGGCGGAACCGTGGAGTGGAGTATGATTTCCCCGGACAATATCGAGCGAATCGAGGTGGTTCGCGGCCCGGCTTCGAGTTTGTACGGCTCCCATGCCATGGCTGGCGTGATCAATATCATCAGCAAAAAGCCGGAGCGCGACCACGAGATAAGGTACAAGCAGGAGTATGGCAGCCTGGAAACCTGGTCGTCATCGCTGAGCAGTCAGGGCCGGGGAGATAAATTCGGCTATCGATTGAGTGGAAGGTATAAGACGTCGGAAGGCTATTACTCCCACCGCCCCCGGGAACCTTGGGATACCAAAAGCGACTATGAAATCAAATCTATTGATGGAGACCTGTACTTTTTTCAAGATGAGCTCTCTTCATTGAAATTGGGGCTCTCGCACCTGGATAGGGATTTTGGACGCGGATACAAAAGCAACGATATAGAAAGAGAGGTGGATCGCGCCAATCTCATTTTTGAACGCGATTCAGGGAAAATCAATTGGCGTGCCGCTGCTTACTACAATAAAGAGTATCAGTTCGTCGATTTTTCCGGTACCTCGCCCCCCTATGAAGTTGTCGTGCAGAACGAAGAACACACCTGGCCGTTTTACGGCGCAATGCTTCAATCTTCGATCTTTCTGGCAGACTGGAATACCCTGACCATCGGCGCCGAATACAAACACAGCAGCATAGAGGGCAGGGGATTCAATTATATCAGTGAACCAGGCCGTTACAACGACACCGAGGGCAAGCAGGAATACGTATCCGTTTATTTTCAAGAGGAGATGTTGTTTTTTAATGATCATCTGATCGTAAACCTGGGTGCGCGTCAGGATTGGTGGAAAAGCTATGACGGCTCCCATTTTGACAACACCTACCCGCAAAGAAACGCCGATTACGATGAAAAAAGCTGGGATTCTTTCAATCCCAAACTCGGTTTGTTGTATCATATTACAGGCAACACCGCTTTGCGCGCCTCGGCAGCCAAAGGATTTGCGGCACCTCCTCTTAGCCGCTTATATCTTGTTCTGCCCCGGGGCATGATAATGATGTACGGCAATCCCGAGCTCGAACCGGAAACCATGGTCAGTTACGAGGCCGGCGTTGATCACTTCTTTACGGATAACCTGAGCCTTGGACTGACGTTTTATAATAGTAACGGTAAAGATTTTATCGGCCATCGTTACCAGAACGCGACTACCCTGGTCTATGACAACATCAGCGAAGTTCAAATGCGCGGAATCGAAGCGGCGCTGAAATACAGCATCAACGAAGAATGGTCCGCCTGGCTGAACTATACCTATAATGAATCAACCATAGAAAAAGATCCCACCGCCCCGGAGACAGAAGGGGACTGTTTACCCTATGTCCCGGAGAATAAAGGCAACTTCAGCGTAACCTATGACAATCCGGACTTCTTTACAGCAAGTTGTACCGTAAAATATGTCGGCAAGCGATACAGCAATGTGCCCAACAAAGACGGTAAAGAGCTTGATGCTTATACCACCATTGACTTGTATCTGGCTAAAAACATAAAGAAAAATTTTAAACTTTATCTTGCCTGCCAGGATGTGTTGGATGAACAGCCCGTTGAGCTTGTCTGGGCAAACAGAGCTACTCGTGAGAATGAAGATGTTGTAACCCCGGGCAGATTTTTTACCGCCGGGGTTGAAGTCAAATTTTAAAGGAGAAAAATTTATGGCGTTCGAAGCGGGGAAGATAAAAATTGCCGGTTTCCGGGTCATTTACGGTCCGAGTACGATCGGACGGGTTTATGAGCAAGCGGCGGAGAGATTGAATGCCAAAGGCTTGGCCATAGATCTGCGATACTGTCAGCCGGCGGCGGCCGGCATGCCCTTACCGCCGCCCAAGTGGCTGGAATTTGCAGGGGAAGAGGCGGATGCCATTTTTTTCGGCTTTCCATCGGATTTCAAAGCGCTCGGTGAGCTGTTCGGCAATATGATCAAAGAGCTGGACAAGCCGGTCATTCCGGTGACACCCGAGGTCGCGGCAATGGGAACCCTCCCGGGGGATATCATCGAACGCGCCGTCAACTATCACATATATGGCGGCAAGGAGAACATCGAACAGTTCTTCTGCTGGCTGGGGGAGTTGGCTTCAAAAGTGCCGTCCGAAATGTCGCAGGCGCCCCAAGCGCTTCCCTGGGCGGGCATCTACCATCCGGGGGCCGACAGGTGTTACACCGATCTCGAGGAATATCTGGCCTGGTACAAAGAGCGGGAGCCGTTGGTCGGACTGCTATTTCCCCGTACTTTCTGGGTCGAGGAGAATTTGGCTGCTTTCGACGCCATTATCGATGAAATCGAAGGGCGGGGGGCCGGTGTGATCCCGGTTTTCAGCGACGGCTGGTTCGGCCGGGTAAAAAATGACGATGTCATTGGGCAGTTTTTCATACGCGATAACCAGGCGAAGATAGAAGCCCTGGTCGTCTACAGCGCCTTTTTCCTCAAGTCCCGGCAAAAGCAGGCGGCCATCGAGCGGGAATCGGCCACCGATGTATTGAAGCAGCTCAATGTGCCCATTTTAAAGATGATCCATGCCGCCCGCCAGACAGAGGCGCAGTGGCGGGCCGACCCCCAGGGGCTGAATTTGCCCCAGGTGATCATCAGTATCACCCTGCCCGAGTTTGACGGGCTGATCGAGCCGATCCTGGTGGGCGGATCCGAGGGGACCGGCGACTATGCGCCGGCCGAACCCTTTCCAGGGCAGGTGCCCTATCTGGTAGATCGCATGATGCAATGGATTGCACTGCGGTCCAAGACCAATGCCGAAAAAAAGGTGGCGTTCGTTCTGCTCAACTCTCCATGCAAAAGCGTGGAGGCCACGGTGGGCACGGCCTTCGGTCTGGACAGCCTGGAAAGCATGGCCCGCATCATGCAGCAGATGCAGGCGGCGGGTTACCGGCTTGACTGGGTGCCTGAAAACGGCCGGGAGCTGATCGATGAGATCATGGGGCGCAAGGCCCTTCCCGATTTTCGCTGGACCACCATCGATGAGATCGTATCCAAAGGCGGGGCGGCCGATTTTGTGCCTCTTGAAACCTACCGGCAGTGGTTTGCCGCCATGCCGTCCGATGCCTGCGAAAAGGTGGCCGCCGCCTGGGGCGATCCGGATGAAACCCGGAAGCTTTCGGGTGTCCAGAAGCTCTCTTTCGGGCTTCATGAGGGCAACATCGTCATTTCGGGAATTAAAAGCGGCAATGTCTTTATCGGCGTGCAGCCCAAGCGGGGCTGCGCCGGATCGCGCTGTGACGGAGAGGTCTGCAAGATCCTGCACGATCCCGAAGTGCCGCCGCCGCACCAGTGGCTGGCATGGCACCAGTGGCTTGAAAATGACTTTGGGGCCGATGTGGTGGTGCACGTGGGCACCCACGGCGTGCTGGAGCTTTTGCCGGGCAAGACCACCGCGCTGACCGAGTCGTGTTTTTCGCGGATTTCTCTCGGCAAGGCACCCCATCTTTATATTTACAACCTGACCAACCCCATGGAGGCGGTGGTCGCCAAGCGCAGAAGCAATGCCGTCATTACCGACCACATGCCGCCGGTGCTGGCCACCATGCGCCTTTCCGATGAGTTGGCCGACCTGGAAGAGCTTCTGGAGGATTATCAAAAGGCCGCCCAGCTAAAGGAAAAAGCGCGCGCGGCCACCCTTTTGACGCAGATCGAAGAAAAGGCGCGGGCCGCCAGGCTTTTGTCCGATGAGATGGCGGCCGATCCGGAGGTGCTGCATGAAAAGCTCACCCTGTTGCGCGAGAGCCAGTTCCGTGACGGGCTGCACATTTACGGGCAGGCGCCCGAGGGCGAGGCGCTGGCTGAACTGCTCAATACGGTGCTCAAACTGGAACAGCCCGACTGTCCGGCGCTGCGGCAGGCATTGGCAGACCATTATGGATTAGATTACGATGCCATGCATCAGGCGCCTGAGCAAACCGCTCCAACCGGTGGGACCAACGGCAAACTGCTCGATGACCTGGATCGGCTGGGGCGTGATATGCTGCTGCAAAACATCGATACGCCTGCGAATGCAGTAGCTGAAGCTATGGGGCGCGTTCAGAAACATCTACTGGATTTTGCCGAAGGTCATGGCCTGGATATTCACAACCAAAGCGATGCGCTTCAAACGGTGCTGGCCAAGGCCTTGCGCATTATTCCGCTGGTCCGTCGCACCTCCGATGAGATGGAGAACCTGTTGCGCGGCTTCAATGGCGAGTTTATCGAGCCAGGGGCTTCCGGTGCGCTGGCGCGGGGCAAGGTGGAAGTTTTGCCCACCGGGCGCAATCTCTACGCCATCGACCCCTGGCGCATTCCCACGGCAGCGGCATGGACCGTGGGAAAACAGCTGGCAGACGACCTGATCGACCGATATGTGGAAGATGAGGGCGCCTTCCCGGAAACCGTCGGTTTGACCCTTCGGGCCATGGATCCTTATCGATCGGACGGCGAGATGATCGCGCAGATTTTGTATACGCTCGGCGTTGAACCGGTCTGGTCGGCCGGACGGGTCGTCTCCCTCAAACCGATCTCCCTTGAAACACTCGGCCGGCCGCGCATCGACTGCACGGTCAACCTCTCCTCCATGCTGCGCGACGGGATGCCGCGGGCCTTTGAATTGATCGACCAGGCGGTCCAGATGACGGCCGACCTGGACGAGCCGGTGGAGCAAAATTTTGTGCGCAAGCATGTGCTCGAGCGCGAAGCGGAACTATCCGGCCAACATGATGCCCAGGATGCCAGGCGCTTGGCCACCTTGCGGGTTTTTTCGGCGGCACCGGGCACTTACGGCACAGGCGTGGAACTGGCCGTGGCCGCATCGGCCTGGCAGGAGGAAAAGGACCTGGCCGGCGTCTACTTCCAATGGACCAGCTATGCCTATGGCGACGGGGTATACGCCCGCCGGGCCACCGACGAATTGATCCACAACTGCAGCCGGGTGACCGTAACCTTCGAAAAGTTCGACTCCGACGAGATCGACCTGCTCGATTGCTGCCATATCTACGGCGTGCACGGCGGATTTACCAATGCAGCCGAGGTCGCTTCGGGCAAAAAGGTGCAGACGCTTTATGGTGATACCAGCGACCCGTCCCGGCCGGTTATCCGCACTCTCAGCGAAGAGCTCTCCAGGATCGCCCACACCCGGCTTTTGAATCCGGCCTGGATCGAAGGCAAGAAGCGCCACGGATACAAGGGCGCCGGCGATATCTCCAGCCGGACGAACCATATGTACGGCTGGCAGGCCACCACCAAGCAGGTGGAAAACTGGGTCTTTGACGGTATCGCCGAATCATTTCTCCTGGACGAAGAGAATCGTCAATTCTTTGAAGAGAACAACCCCTGGGCCCTGGAGGAGATCGGCCGCCGGCTGCTGGAGGCTGAAAGCCGGGGATTATGGAAGGCCGACCCGCAAATCATGGAGCAGTTAAAAGAGATCTACCTTGAAATCGAGGGTTGGATGGAAGAGCGCATGGGGGATGTGCAGGACGATTTTCAGGGCGGCGCCGTTGATATCAAGACCGCTGCCGATATTCCCGGTTGGAAGGAAAAGATGGAGGCGATTCAAGCGAAGCTTTAGACACACTCAATTGCCCTAAA
>JASFER010000151.1:0-14381 GCA_050124755.1 Desulfobacteraceae bacterium | reverse complement strand
GCAGCACCACTGTCCTGCTGATAGATGATGGCATTGTCCTGATCGGTCAGCAGGGTCTGCTCCTGCCGGCCCTGGCTGCCCATGGCGATGAAGGTGAAAGGTACCGGCGGTGGTCCGAGTTCCTCCGCGGCCAGTTCGATGAATCTGGAGGTCGCCGTATCGCAAACGGTCGAATTCATGTATGCCACGGTGCGGGGCCGGGCGCCGGCCTCGATCAGGGCCTTGACCAGGGCGGGAAGCCGTCGGCAACAGCGCACGACCTGTTCGACAGTGGCCGCCCGTGCGATCTGCCGGGGCAACACTTCCGGCCCATAACGGTGAAACTGAAGCAGATCCTTGGGTCTAACGACGCTGCCGATGTGTCCGCTGCCGTCCTCCACCGCCAGATGCTGCACCTTCTTTTCCTCCATCAGCATCAGCGCCTCGTAAATCATGGCGTGGCCGGAAATAGTAATCAGCGGTGCGCTCAGGAGGGTTCTCACCGGCATCTGCAGGTCCACTCCCCTGTTGCCCGCCAACTGCTTGCGAAAATCGCGGTCGGTCAAAAAGCCCACGGCCGTCCCCGCATCGGTCTCCACAACGATGGAAGTCGTATCGCGCCGGACCATCAGAGACGCTGCTTCATGGATCGGCGTCTCCGGGTTGCAGGTGGCCACCGGCCTGCCCAGCGGACCGACGGGCTCCTGTAGAAACAACAGGGAGACCCGCAGTTTCTCGATGAGCATCTCGCGTTCGTTTTCACGCCGCACGGTGTCGGTAATGTCTTTAATGACGCAATTGACAGCCACCGGCGCTCCCCGCTGATCGCCGACCCGGGTGGCGGACAGGGAAAGCACCCGCAAGCTGCCGTCGCTGCCGAGCTTCTGGATGAGGCGCTCCCGGGGTTCGCCGGTCCCGGTAAAGGATTTAAAAAAGAGATCGACCTCGTCGTCGTCATCGAAAAGGTCCGCCAGAGAGAACTGTTCTTCCCTGGCGCTGCACACACTCCGGAGCAACTTGCGCGCGGCCGCATTCATGGCCACGATCACCCCCCGCCGGGCCGCCTTGGCCTGGAAGATCCCGACGGCCGCAAACTGCGCGGCCTGTCCGAGCTTGACGATGGAGCCCGCCTCCAGCCGGGACGGGTAGATATCCTTGGCCAGCACGATGATCCCCGGATGCCCGGCAAAAGCCATCGGATTCAGGGTAACGACGCACTCCCTTTTCTCCCCATCGGCACGCTCCAGCACGGCCTCGAAGCTTTCCGAGCCCCCGGACCCGCCCGGAAGTTCTTCGATGTGTGCCCATACCGCCTCATTGACCGAATCGCGAGGCAGCAGGTCCGACAGTTCCAGCAATTCGAGTCTTTCGGCACTGTAGCCCGTCATGCGCAGCATGGTGGGATTGCCGTACCGGCACCGGCCTTCCAAGACCAGCAAAGTGCCCTCCGAGGTCGCCTCGATGAGCGATCGATACCGCTCCTCGGCCTGCTGCAGGCTGGCCTGCATGTCCCGCCTTCTTTTTTCCACATCCAGGCTCTGCCGGACGTTGGACAGCAGCACGATGAAAACCAGCACCACGATGGCCGTCAGGGTGTAAACGATGTTTTGCTCGATCCGTTGGATCTCGTGCTTGACGTCATCGATATACATGCCGGTGCCGATCACCCAATTCCACGGTTTGAAGCTGCAGACGTAAGACTCCTTGGCCGCCAGCCGCTCCGGATCGTCCTTCCACTGCCAGACATATTCCACAAAGCCTTTCTCCTGCCGGCGGACGATCTGGATGAATTGGACAAAGATCCGGACACCCCGCGGATCGGTGAATCCGGACACATCCTTGCCGTTCAAATCCGACCGGTAGGGATGCATCAGCATGTACGGGTGCATATCCTGGATCCAGAAGTAGTCCTTGCCTTCCTTGCCGTAGCGCAGGGCGCCGATGGACGCCTTGGCCTTCTGCTGGGCCTCACCGCGACTGAGCCGGCCGGCCCGCTCCTCCCGTTCAGCCGCGGCAAGCAGACTCAAGGCGGTATGGGTCAGCTCCCGGATCATCTCCCGTTTGCGATCCACCAGCATATTTTCCATGGCCGGAAGAATCATACCCCAGATCGCCACGATGAACAGCACGATGGCCAGCAGGGAGGGCAGAACGATCCGCGGGCGGAAGGAAGACCAGCGCCGCTGCGCCTCCTCCTGTTGGAGATCCGTTTCCGAAGGCTCACCGGCCTCGCGGGCGGACGCCACCGGGCCGGCGCCGGGACCCATGGACCGCACCAGCCGCTTCCAGCTTTCAACGGGCATATCGACAGCGAGGGCGGACTTGCCCGCCGCGCCCATGCCGTGCAGATCCGTTCCCGCGCAGATAAGCAGCCCCTGGTCGCGGGCCAGCCCCAGCAGCGCTTCCTGTTCCGGCTCACTGACGCAGTCACCGGCCGCCTCGAGCCCATCGAGTCCCATGGCCCGCAGATCCGCAACCAATGCGGTCAGCGCCCCGGCCTCCCATTCATAGTTCAACGGATGGGCCAGAAACGCCCTGCCGCCGGCGCGATGCACCAGGGCGATGGCCTCCGCGACCTCGATCTTGCCCTTTGCCGCCACTCCGGGTGCCGGCTCCGCCTCCGGTTTCGGAGCGTCGAGTTTGGACGGCAGGCGCCGCAGGGGGCCCTGGATCCGCGAGAGACGGTCATGCCGCAGCACCTGAAGGGTGGCTTGGAGCTCCTGGTGGTGCACATCGAAACCATAAGCCAGCAAATGGATCTCTCTGCCCCGGTACCGGGCGGTGATCTCCACGCCTGACAGAAAGCCGATGTTGCGCCGCTTGAGCGCCGTGTGAAATCGGGCCAATCCTTCGATGGTGTCGTGGTCGGTCAGGGCGGCGTAGACCACGCCCGCCGAAGCCAGCCTCTCGGCAAGGACCTCCGGGGACAGCTCACCGTCGCTGAACACCGAATGGCAATGCAGGTTGACGCGCGTGTTTGTTTTCATTTCCATTTTTGGGCAAGCTCAAGCGGGCGGGGATAAATCCCATAAGCGCTCAAACAAGGATAGTTAGCGGTTTTTTAGGTTTCGCTGATACCACCTTCTGAACCGGTCGGGGCAGAGCCCGACCCTTTTACCCGGGAACCCTCAAAACGCTATTCACCGGAGTGATTAGCGTAGGGCCGGCCCCTGCGCCGGCCTGGTATCAAATCCCATATCCTGCATGGAGATTGGCTTATCATTATTCTTAGCTAAGCGCTTATGGGGATAAACCCCGCCCCTACACAGCAACAGCGCTTTTAAGAATGTTGGGGCGGGGTTTATCCGCGCTCGCAGAACGGCTTTTTCAACCGACTTTTGCTTTATGGATAACCGGAACAAGCCCCCTGCGCGTTCACTATCACTCCGTATCCGGTCTGTGGGCCAGGGCCATGAATTCCACGGGATTCTTCCCGGTATCGGAGGTCATCACGGTCACAAGGAACAGGACAATGGAGGAGGCCACCACCCCGAAAAGGCCGGGGCCGCCGGCCACAGGCAGGCCGAAAAGACTGTATTTGGCCCCTTTCACAAACAGCAGCACGATAAAAAGCACTGAAACCCCCAGGCCGGTCAGGATACTGGCAATAACGGCCTGGCGTGTGGTGCGCTTCCACCACAGTGTGGAGAGCATGGCCGGGAAGATGGCGCTGGCGGCAATGCCGAAGGCCAGCATGACCAGCCAGGCAATGTTTTCCTTTCTGAGCATGACCGCCAGGGATACTGCGACAGCCGACATCAGCAGCGTGGTGATTTTGGCGATGGCCAATTCCTGCTTTTCCGAAGCGTTGGGGTTGATATAGACCTTGTACAGGTCGTGGCTGACCGATGACGCCACAGTGATCATCAGCCCCGCCGAAGTCGACAGAATGGCCGCCACGGCCCCGGACGCGCCAATGGCCATCAGCCAGGTGCCGCCCACCTTGTTGCTCATCTCCAGCACGGCCATGTTCTTGGCCATGCCCACACCCACCGGTCCCTGGGAGATCCATGCCACCAGCTTCGGGTAGATGCCGGGAAACAGGAGAAAGCCCAGAACAATGGCGCCGAGATAAAATATACCCAAACCCACGATACACAGGGCCACACTCTTTTTGGCCGCCCGGGCGCTGGGTACGGTAAAGAACATGATCAGAATGTGGGGCAGGCCGGCGGTGCCGAACACCAGGGCGATCACCGTGCTGACCATGGCCAGGGTGCTGCCGGTCTTGACGCCGATGGTCATGGCCGACTGGGCCTCGGGCAGCATCTGCCGTGCGGTGGCGATGGCCTGATCGGCCGGCAAACCCTTGATGGCCGCGACCACGCCCGGGCTCTTGGCGGCAATCAGCGGCGGCACGGTTTGCTTCGCCGTGCCAAGGATATCGAAAAACGAGCCGTTGCCCACCGTAAAATAGGCCAGTGTAACCAAGACGACCATGGTGCCCCAGAGAAAGGTGGCCTGAATGACCTGGTTGTAGAGCGTGGCCTTCATCCCGCCGAAGATGATGTAAATGCTCATCAGGATGCCCAGCCCCACGGTCACCCAGATAAAATTCCAGTGCAGCAGCATCTCGAAGAGCAGACCGGCGCCGAGCATCTGGGGCACCAGGTAGAATGTGGAAATCACCACGGTGCAGAGCATCACCGTCAGCTTGATGCGATCGTCAGGGTACCGGCTGTGCAAGGCGCCGGCCACCGTGTAAGAGCCGATGTTGCGCAGCGGACCCGCAATGAGCAGCAACACGGCCATATATCCACCGAAAAAACCGATGGAAAGCCAGATGGAATCAATGCCGAAAACTCCGATATCTCCGGCACAACCGAGAAAACTGGCAGCCGACAGGTAGCTGCCGGTCATGGCGATGCCGACCTGGACCCAGGGCACGCCCTTGCCGGCGACATAAAAGTCGCTGGCCGATTTGGTCGATCGGCTGGTCCACCAGGTGATAAAGATACTGGCAACCACAAAAAACAGGATGAACCCGATGACGATGGGAATGTTTAGTTGGGAAGCCTGGTCCCCTTCGACATCGGCGGCCAAAGCCAGGGCCGGAGCAAGCAAGGAAAACATCATTGAGATAACGATTTTCAAATTCATTTAGACCTCCAGAACCAGAAACCCATAATCAGCCAGGACACGGGGAAAATGAGCAGGGACAGGAGCATGCCCAGGGGCATGCCCAACGCAGGCAGAGCGGCAACCTCTTTAAACGAGGGGGTTTGAACCACTGCAGCGACCAGATAGAAAAGAAAAAACAGCAAAAAGAGTCCGAAATTTACCAGCACCTTGCGGCGCATGGCGGTTAAGGACTGTGGGCCAACAGACATACGCATCCTCCTTCTTCAGTGTTCACAGATTAAATAAAACAGTCTTTTATTGGGGTCATATGGGGCATATTGCACCTTTGAGCAGCAATTCAGCTTTCGCGAAATCGCAATGATCTCGCGCTGTAACTTCAGGTGCCGGCATGCCCTTTACATCAAGGTTTCTTAACGCTAGCAAATATGAGGCCATGTGGATGCAACAAAGATATGAAGTTTTGAGGAAACAGGTTTTCGGTACGGATGGGGATCTATTGTAAATAAAATCGGCAGAATACCTTCATTTGACATTTGGGTTTTGACATTGGAATTTGAAGGCTCTGGCAACCCATGGGCTATCATGCAGCCATAGCCATTTTATAAGTTATTTCCGGGTCACAACACTAGGCGTACCTGCCGAGAAACTCACCACACCTCTCACTGAAGAACATCTCGGCATCATAGCGGGTTTCGAACACAAGGCAGTCTCGTCGAATCGTCTGTCCGCCTTTGATCCGAAAGCGTTCAATCTCGTTATCTCCATAATACTCAAACAAATCGTGATATTCGGGGTACATTTCATATTTTCGCATTTTAACGGCCCTCCAGTACAGTGTCCTTATTCGGTTCTGTACTGAGGATTACCACAAGCGTGTGACAGATGCGGTCACAACGAACCAACCGATATAAGAAACCGGTCAATCCGGCAATCAGACCGCACTGCCTGGACCTTGCAAAGTCCCCTACCTGCTACCTCAGCTGCAGCGATCCGAAGATGGCCGGACTTATAATTGGGGTATGGACAAGATACCCGCTTACCAAACCTCTCCTGAAACGGGTTCCATAAGATCCAAACCACTGTCGCCGAAGGCCAAAAGCTCGGGTTCATTCAAAAGAACCGGAGCAAGGGGACGTGCCAGGATGGAAAATCGGGCATCTGCATGCCCTGTGCACTATGCTCCGGTATACTCGTAATTTAAGAATTCATTATGATTGATCAAGAGGATTATAATGGCATCTTTTTCTTGAAGATTCACCTTTCCAATATTTATTTTCAAATTTACCATGACACGGACAAGCCCTCTGAATTATATAAGATAATGACCGTATCAGACTTCAGCTTCTTGACAAATGGGTGGACTCTGGTAGTCTACCCCCTAAGAATTTTTTTTTAATTTCCAGAACCTACAGTGGTGATCGCATGGTTACAGTCACGGCCGCAATCATTTCCGACAATGGCAAAGTCTTCATCGCCAAAAGGAAACCGCCCACAAAGTTCGCTAACCTGTGGGAATTCCCTGGTGGCAAGGTCGAGGACGGCGAAACACCGGAGCAGTGCCTCAAGCGGGAACTCCTGGAGGAGTTCGAGATAGACGTGGCGGTCGGCAAACATCTCGGGACCAGCGAGCACGAGTATGATTTCGGGGCCATCGAGTTGATGGCCTATGCGACGAAAATCGTGGGCGGTGAAATGAAGCTCAACGACCATGCAGAGGTTGCATGGGTAAAGGCCGAAGATCTTACCAGGTACGAGTTTGTCCCGGCAGATCTTCCATTCGTGGAAATGATCGGGAGAGGCGAAATTGAGCTTTAAAGGCGGGTGATCCGAATTGAAGAAGTTCTTATGAAAATCGTTGATTCAACCATTGTAACCAAAATTAGATTTGCAACGCTTTTTGCGATTTCGTACTTGGATCGAAAAGGCAACTCCAAGCGCTGGCACATGGTGAGCCGGGGTGAGCAACCCAAATGCATCACCGGAGAGACACGGCGTCCTGATGCGGCGATCATTGTTCCTTATCACCGCAGGGAACAAAAACTGGTGGTGATCCGAGAGTTTCGGGTCCCCATCGGCGATTACCAGTATGGTTTCCCAGCCGGGCTTCTGGATCCCGGCGAAGACTTAGCTGTCGCGGCAGGCAGGGAACTCCATGAAGAGACCGGTCTGGATTTGGTCAAAGTTTACCGTTACAGTCCGGCCGTTTTTTCCTCCGCAGGTATTACGGACGAGGCCGTTGCCATGGTCTTTGCCGAGGTGGAGGGTACGCCCGGCATCCACCACCACCAGGATTCGGAGGATATTGAAATTTTTCTGATGGAGCGGCAAGAAGTGCGGGATCTGCTGAACCGCAGCGACATCTTTTTCGGCGCCCGGGCATGGCTGGCCATGGACGCTTATGCCCGTATGGGCAGAGACTATTTAACCGGCAATTGAATCACGGTGTTTTTAGAAGCGCTTTCAAAGCCTTCATTCGGGATCAAAATCAAGGCGGACGCGAGATTCTAACCGGAGGAACGCACCCGTATTTCGAGGATTGGAACCGGGCGCCCAACACTTTAGATTGAACTCAAGGGGCGGTTTTGAAACCGTTGCTAACAGAATCGGGGGTTTTTGTGGCTCTGAATGCAGACAAAACAAAAAAACGAAAAATACACACACGCAAGATCGACATCGCCATTTACCAAGGCTCGAAAGAGGGCATCATTGTTGAAGGCATTCTCAAAGATGACCGATTGCTGGACTCCTACCGACTCACTGGAGGGCGCGTACCATCCGGCACCATCCATCACATGATCATTCGCATTGAGGTCAAGGGACCTGGGCTGATTATCGAGGACATCGAAGTGGAAATGCCGACGGTACCGCATAAAATCTGCCAGGAGACACTTGAATGCCTCACTCCGATAAAAGGGATGCCCATCGTCAGCGGCTTTACCAGCAAGGTGAAAGCCCTTGCCGGAGGCCCCAAAGGGTGCAACCACCTTCTGACGCTGCTTACGGCGATGGCTCCAGCAGCGGTGCAAGGCGCCTTCAGCGCAATGACAAGCAAGCCCATTGATCCCGGTCCCAAGGTCCAGGGTACGTTGGAAAGGTTCAAGAACACCTGCTGGGCCTGGCGCGAGAACGGGCCACTTATGGAAATGCACGCAGATCTGGCCGTTGATTGACGGCAGTCAAATAACAGGCTGATCCTTCCTGATCAGCCTTTTCGCAATAGCTTTGCGAGAAAAGCATGAAATCCATCATGACTCCGGCAATCATGGATCTTGCCGGAACTCATGGGCCCCGATATCCCATTTGCTGACACCATCGCCGTCACCGTCCAGGGGGCGTGGATTGCCGTCATAGTCCACCGAGATATCCATGTTATAGGTGTTCCGGAACTCCGCGTACACTATTTCAGGACTACCATGATCAATGGCGGGACTACCCGATTCAATATGAAAGTCATCATAATCCGGATCGACAAAGTATGCGTCCCCACCCAGATTGTCCGGGGGCACCGGCCCGTTGATGAAAAGGTTGTCGCGCAACTCCACGATATTGTCGTTTTGGTCATCGACACCGTTGTGAATGATATTGTTCACCACATAGTTTGTTCCGTTAAACAGGCGAATACCGACAGGGTTGTCGTAAATCGTGTTGTTGAACAATCGAATAGCGCTATTGTTCCAGGCATTGAAGCCCGCCTTTAGATTCCCGTACAGCACGTTGCCGAGGACGACGACACTCGCCTGGGTTCCGCTGCCCGGTTGGATGCCGTAATCGTTGCCGAAACTACGGTTGAAGATGACCCACAGCCGTAAGGGACCGGTCGCAGAACTGCCGCCGCCCGGTTGCCATCCGATGCCCGCTCCCAGAGATGAATTGCCGGCATGATGCTCGTAGGAGGTGTTTTGCGAAAAAATTACGTCGGCTGCATCCTTCGACCACAGTCCATTTTGTTTATTGTGATGTGAGATATTTCGCCCAACATAGATATGGTGCGTGCTGGTGGTCGATCCGTTGATTTGAATGCCGTCGCCGCTGTTGCGGTACATTTCATTGTCAACCACCCATACGTACCGTGCACCACCGACAGCAATTCCATGCACGTCCTGGTCGAAATCGGCGTTCACGTTGCCATTGTCGTGGATGAGATTGTTATAGAGCACGATGTCTGAAATGACGGAACCGTCTCGCCCGCCAATGCCTATGCCGCCCATTCCGAGATTGCCGTGGACATCGCAATGTCGCAGAACAATATGATGGGAGTTCAGAACCTGGGAATTGCGGTTGGTTACGCCGAACCTGCCGGTAGAACCGCCGCTGAGATCTCCGTCTTGATCTCCAAATTCGATATTCTCCATGATAAGATACTGGCTGTCGCCATCCGGGCTTCCGTAGACGTCTATGGAACCCGTCACGAAGGGGCGATCGGTGGCGGAAAGGCCTCGAATGAAGACCGGCCTTGCCGCAGTCCCTCGTACCCAGATCCCGCGTGGGCTGGAGTGCGAAGTCGAGTATCGACCATGAAGCTCAATCACGCTTCCCTCGGGAAGCGGATTGCCCTCGTTCCCAGGGATGGTGCACCTGGGATTGTCTTCCGTACCGAACGGATTATCCGAGTTCGTACAGCCGCTCGGATTGTCGGCGTAGACGTAGTGGGTGTAAAAGCCGCCTTCGGAGTTCTCGCTGTATGTCAGGGCGGGATTGCGGGTGGCCGGGGCGTCGTACATCCGATAGTTCTCCTCGATACCGAAGTCAGGCGCCGGAATGCCGATGGGCGGTATGTAGCTGCCCGGAGCATTCACGAAAACATCGACCATAAGCTCGTCTGAGATGGTCCCATCCGCAGAGCCCATACAGCGGGCATAAAAGGAGGTGACGGCTCCGTCGCTCAGATCCGTGACCACAGTCGAATGATCCGTGCTTCCGGTATTTGCAAAGATATAGCCCATCTCATCGTAGGCAACGCCCGGTGTCAGGTCATATTTGCAGGTGGCGTCGATGTCCGTTCCAATACGAATCGTCGCAGAGACCGTTCCCGCCGGCAGCGTCAGGGACGAAGAGTGATTACTCAATAACGGTGCGGCCGTGTTCGCCCGACCCCTTGACGGCTCATCACCATCGCCGCCGCATCCTCCGATCCCAGCCAGCACGAGTAGAATTCCAGCAACCGTCTTAAGAAGTGGCCCAACTTTCATAGGTATCCTTTCTGTTTGCTGCTTCGCTGCTTCAATCCAAGCTTGTTTATCAACATCATTTTCATTGTCATGCATTTGTCATTGGGCGCGTCGCTGTCGGTGCAGCCACGCCCCGGCAACAGGACTCCCGTTGCGAACAAAACCAAACAAAAACCAGTGTCGGATCGCATAATAGCGTTAAACGGATTCACGGTTTTTTCACTCAAACCGGCAATTTTCGTACTCGCACCGCCACGGCGGTTGATGGATGTAACCGAAAAAACCGGTCGAGTATGGACGGCGCCTGGCGCTTTGGCCCGTTTCGAAAGAGCAAGCGTGCCAAGCGATACAGCTTTTCTGCTTCCGGCAGTGGGTTGGTCTCCTTTCTATTCAAGAATGCTTGTCGCATCTGAATCGCCTGGTGGTGCTGTCCAACGAGTTGCCGCTCAACGGCGGACCGGTAGCGATCTTTGGCCGCCCTGGTGGTGCCGTGGTGAATCACCCTGCCATAGACGGCCAAGGCGGATTTAGGGTGTCCCACGCGCCGACGACAATCGGCGAGTAAAGATCAGACTTAAAAAGATAAGAAATTGCTTTTTCCATCGCCAGGCAGGCGATTGAGTAAAGACAATCTATAGCAGTCTATAGTAGCCCATAATAGAAGCAATCTTTATGCCAATTTGAAAAATACGATTCGATTGAATGGAATCGACCGTTGGGGATGCATCGGACAGGGGGCGTATACTAGAAGCCATCTCAAAAAAACCTTACATTATTTTATGGTTTACATAAAATTTTTTTATGGTTTATAGAAAATAGGGAGCCAAGCGGTTACACCTTGGCAAAGGGAGGGATATTCCATGAAAGCGACAAGGCGAAGTTATTGCGGTCTTTGCCACGCCCGGTGCGGGCTGGTTCTGGAAATGGAAAACGGCGAAGTTGTGAAGGTCAAGGGCGACAAAGAACACCCGATCACCACGGGCACGACATGCCCCCGCAGCCGTCTCATGCTGGACCACCTCTACCACCCCGAGCGGATAAACACGCCCATCAAACGCAAGGGAGAGCGCGGCAGCGGGCAGTGGGAACCGGTGGGTTGGGATGAGGCCCTGGATGAAGTGGCGCAGCGCCTGGGTGAGCTGAGGGATCAATACGGACCCGAAACCCTGGCTTTTACCCACGGCACAAAACGCACCTATCACTGGGACGAGCGGCGGTTCCACAACCTTTTCGGGACACCCAATATTTGCGGTGCCAACAATGTTTGCATGTGTCCCAGCCACACGGTGGATTATGCCACTTACGGCGGTTACTCATGGGGTGACATAGCCCGGACGAAATGCATCGTGCTCTGGGGGCAGGGCCCCTCCAAGTCCAAACAAGCCTTTTCCGGGCAGATTGCTGCGGCCCAAAAAAGGGGCGCGCGTCTCATCGTGGTCGACCCGCGCCGCATCAAAGAAGCGGAAATGGCCGATATCTGGCTCCCAATCAGACCCGGGACGGATGTGGCCTTGATGCTGGGCTGGCTTCGCATCATGATCAGCGAGAACCTTTATGACCAGGATTTCGTGCAACGATGGACCACCGGGTTCGAGGATCTGAAACAGGCCGTGGAGCCATACACGCCTGAAACGGTGGCAAATATCACCTGGCTGACAACCGATCAAATCGTGGCATCGGCACGCATGTACGCCACTACGCGCCCGGGTATGATTACCTGGGGTTTTGGAATCGACAAGCAGGGCGTCAACGCCACCCAGGCCGCCCGGGCCAAGGCCATTCTCAGAGCGGTCGCCGGCAACCTGGATGTGCCGGGAGGAGAGCCTCTGGGGTGCTCCGAACCCATCGGTCGCATCATCGACGATGTCAAAATGGAACTCAACGAAGCCATCACTCCGGAACAGCGGTCCAAACAGCTCGGCGCCGATGAATACCCTCTTTTCGGGTTTCCCGGCTGGGAAAGCAATGCAGCGGCGGTGGAGCGGCTGCCCGATGCATACATGCACCCCCCCTCGGCCGGCATGACGTGTGTGGCCCACGCCCGCGCGGTGTTCCAGGCCATGCTCACCGGCCATCCCTACCCGGTGAGGGCCGCCATCTCAGTGGCCAGCAATCCGTTGCTCTCACTGGCCAATGTTCCCCGGACTTACGAGGCCCTCAAGTCACTGGATCTGTATGTGGTCGGAGAGTATTATCTCACGCCCTCGGCGGCGCTGGCGGACTTTGTCTTTCCCATCTGCACCACGGTCGAGACATCCGAGCTTTGGCTGACAACAAATTTCTGTGTGGCCTGCCCGCGGGGAATAGAGCCGCTTTACGAGCGCCGCAACACATACGACTTCTGGAGGGGGTTGGCCATACGTCTTGGGCAGGAGCAACACTGGCCCTGGGAGACCATTGACCGGGTCTGGGACCACAGGCTCTCTCCGGTGGGGTTGACCTTTGACCAATTGCAGGCACAAAACGGGCTTTTCGGCCAACGCGCGTACCGGCAGTATGAGCGACACGGATTCGGCACGCCGTCGGGTAAGGTCGAGATCAGGTCCAAAACCTTCGAGGCGTTGGGCTGCGAACCGTTGCCCCTGTATAGAGAAATGCCCCACAGTCCTGAGGGAAACCCCGAGATCGCCAGGGAGTTTCCGTTGGTTCTCATCACGGGAAGTCGATTTATGCCCATGTACCACTCCGAATATCGCCAGTTCAAATCGGCCAGGGAAAAAAGGCCCGATCCCCTGGTGACGCTGCACCCGGAAACGGCCGAAAGCCTCGGGCTGGAGGAAGGGCAATGGGTCTCCTTAAGCACGCCCATGGGTTCGGTGCGCATGAAACTGCGGCTTTCCGCCATGGTCCACCCGCGCATGGCCGATGCCGATCACGGATGGTGGTTCCCCGAGCGCAAGGGGGAAGCATCAAAATTGTTTGGCGTGTTCGACTCCAATGCCAATATGCTCTGTCCTGATGACAAAGCATTCTGCAGTCCGGAGATAGGCAGTTGGCCGCACACGGCGCTTTTGTGCAGGGTAGAATAAGATGATACGACCATTTGAAGGAAAGATGCCTGAATTGGCCCCAACCGCCTTTGTCAGCGAGGCCGCCTATGTTGTGGGTGATGTTGAAATCGGAGAAAACAGCAGCGTCTGGCCAAAGGCGGTCATCCGCGGAGATTTTGGCAAGATCCGCATCGGCCGACAATCGCACATTGAAGACAACTGCGTGTTGCACGCCGGAACACCCGCCGGACCCGAGCAGGACCTGACCATCGGCGACTGCGTTCATATCGGGCACGGCGCCGTAGTCAATGCTAAAAGTATCGGCAGCCATGTGCTCATTGGTATGAACGCCACTGTTTTACACGACGTGGATATCGGAAATTATTGCATCATCGCAGCCGGCTGCCTGGTGCCCCATGGCATGAAAGTGCCCGACAACGCCTTTGTTGCCGGCGTGCCCGGACGCATTAAGGGGACCGTCACCCCGGAACAACGCATTTGGGTGGAGCAGGCCCCAGAAATATATGCGCAGTTGTGCCGCCGGTATAGGCAAGCCGGTCTTTAATCAATAAGTGTGCGCTACGTTCATATGGTGCCATAATAAGAACCGCTGCGGATCGCCAAATGAACAACAGGGGCTTATGCTCCAAGTCGATGCTTAAAACCGGCCGGCACGGAGGCCGGCCCTACGTCTAAAGTGCAGCCCCCGTGGGCCAATAGGGTTTTCGTAGGGCCGGCCCCCGTGGGCCAATAGGGTTTTCGCAGGGCCGGCCTCCGTGCCGGCCAAATATCAATCGATTCCCGGCCGGACTTGCACCCTTGCCTGAAGTGATTATCCTTGAGCTCTGGCTATATGTTTTGTTTTTAGAAAAACAGGCCTCAACTTGAAAGGAGTACCGATCATGGCACGAAAATATATTGATTGTCGAGACTATCCCCAGGGAGATAAAAAGTGTACCGTTGCTATCTCCGCCGATAGTACCGAGGAACTCATCGAAGCTGTGGTTCTGCACGGGAAAACAGTGCACGGCTACCCGGACGACCAAGCGTTCAGGGATCAAATCAGGCGAGATATCAAAGAGGGGTATCCTTCTGCTTAAACTGAAGAAATAATTAAGGGGCATTAAGTGAGGGCGGCCGAACTTCGGCCGCCCGTTCCTTT
>JASFER010000150.1:0-14506 GCA_050124755.1 Desulfobacteraceae bacterium | reverse complement strand
TCAACCCGTTTTATCACTCATCCCTTTTCGTAAGATCACAGCCTCAGTTTCAAACCAAAATAGTGCTTTATTGAATCTTTTGAGCCTTTTCAACTACGGGACGAATGATAAAACGCTATTTAATTATGTAAACTTATGTAATCTATTGATATAAAAGATTTAAATCTTACCAACTGTTATAATTTGATTTAAAATATATGATTATGTAAACTATCAATGACTGTTCTGCCAATCTTTTTTCACTTGATAAAAACTTATAATAAACTTATATATAAGTATGTATTCCATTGAATGGAAAAGAAAAGCCGTTAAACAATTACGGAAAATAGACCGGACGCAACAACCCCAAATAATAACTGATGTGGGCGGCTTGGTTAATTGGCCGAATTGTCCTAACGTGAAACATCTAACAAATCATAGATACGAATATCGCTTACGGGTTGGCCGGTACCGTGTGTTTTTTAATGTGCATGACATAATTGAAGTCATTCACATCGAGGAGGTGAAAAAAAGAGATGGCCGCACATATTAAACATCAGATCATTGAAAAAGAAGGGCGCCCCCTTTTTGTTTTGGTACCCTATGAGACGTACATAAAAACGATGCATAAATTTGAAAGCGATCAGGAGGCAACCATACCGCATCGGGTTGTAGAATTATCTATACTAGAGAATAAAAGCCCAGTGAGGGCTTGGCGCGAATACAAAGGTTTGACTCAGAAGCAAGTTGCCTCCCGGTTGAAGATATCCCAATCGGCCTATAGTCAGATGGAAAAACCAAACGCCAAATTAAGAGCGGATACAATCAAAAAAATAGCTCGCGTATTGAAAATCAAGCCGGAACAACTGGAGTTTTGAATGTAAAAGCAGCTCCACCATCAGTGTCTGATAATATCTTATGGTAACTTTAATAAAACCGATGTCACAATATCCTGTCATCTCTATCAGCTACCGCCGCATTGACGCCGCCGGCCATGCCCGGGCGTTGTACCGTAGCTATTCAAATCGCTCATCACCGTGCAGAAATGGGAGGTCGACAAGATGAGCGTGTTGATGTTTCATCGGCCATACCTTCCTACTGGCGGTTTCTGGCCGGCTCTGCTGGTAAGGCAATGCAGTTCAGGAATTAGCCTTATGTTATCGGCAGGATAGAAATTGATTAATCACGAAAGAAGTGTCGGGGGAAAGGGGGAACTTATTTTGGGGCGGGCTTGTGATCCTTGAACCGATAGCCGATCCCGCGGACGGTCTGGATGTAGTGGCTGTAAGCTCCCAGCTTGCGGCGCAGGCCGACGATTTGGACGTCCACGCTGCGGTCGGTGACCGAATAGCTATAGCCCCGAACGCTGTCAACGATCTGGGATCTTGAAAAGGCCCATCCCGGCCGTCCGGCCAGCAACATCAAGACCTCGAATTCAGTGTAGGTCAGGTCGACGGGTGTGCCGTTCAAGATGACTTCGTGTTTGCGCACATCGATGATCAGCTTGTCGTGCCGGATGACCTCTTGCCCTTCGACAGGGGCATCGGAAAGACGGCGTAGGACCTTATGAATCCGGGCAACAAGCACGCGGGGGCTGAAGGGCTTGGTCACATAATCATCGGCGCCGATCTCCAGGCCGGTCACCACATCGCTTTCCGAATCCTTGGCGGTCAGCATTACGATGGGAAGATGCCTGTAAGTTGGAGTAAGTTGGAGGTCGGACCAAGTTAACAAGCTGTAATTAAAAAACATTCAAAATAAAGAGGGTCCTATTTAGGGGCAATAACCTTCTTTTTAATACAAAAATGGAGCATATAGGGTAACTATAGTTGCAAGAGCATATCTTCATTTTGTTCCAGGTCATGTTTGGCATCTGACACATCGTTGTCATAAAAGGAAATTCTTGCTTAAATTCGGCAAAGACCGGCTTCGGTGGATGCAGTGGCTGTATGAGGTAAAGAAACGTTACGGTTTGGTGATTTTGAATTATGTTGTTACCTCCAATCACATTCACTTGATTGTGCAGGGAAATGAGGACAAGGAAACCATACCTAAATCAATTCAACTTTTGGCAGGCCGGACCGGGCAGGAATATAACCGGAGGAAAAAGAGAAAGGGCGCTTTTTGGGAAGATCGATACCATGCTACAGCTATTGAAACCGGAGAGCACCTTTTACAGTGCCTTATATATGTTGACCTGAATATGGTTCGGGCCGGAGTTGTAGGCCACCCGGAGCAGTGGCCGCATGGGGGTTACAATGAAATCCAACGTCCTCGGCGAAAAAATATTTTAATTGATTATGAGGTCCTTGGTTATCTTTGCGGTTTTAACAAATTTGGTGATTTCCGGTCAGCGCATCGCAACTGGATTGAAGCGGCATTATCTGGCAATAGAATGCAAAGAGAGGAATGCTGGACACAAAGCATAGCCATTGGGAGCCGGTTGTCGTATGTCGAGGCTGTCAAAAACCAAATGGGCGGTTTTGCCATTGGCCGTCAAATTCGAAAGAGTGCAAAAGGTTTTGAACTTCGGGAGGCTCAGCCGGTCTATAATGCCTTTTTCGAGGCCGAAAAGAACGATATTGAAGCCGAAAACCTATGATTATGGAATGTTTTAACTGTAATATAAGTAGGATATCTTGGTCCGACCCTAAATCTCCGATCCGGCGACGACCGATGGTACGATAAAAACGTGCCAATTGCAGATCGATTATACGATGAACATTTGGAGGCCCTGAAACAGGAGGGATTAATCGATGGCAAGAAAATTTGATGAACTCAGAGCTAAGATGTCACCACAAGCCCGCGAGAAATCAAAGGCCATTTATGGTGAGCTTTTAAAGGAAATGCCGCTTGCGGAGTTGCGTCGTGCACGTGGGCTGTCCCAAGAAGCGCTGGCAAAGGAGCTGGGTGTAAAGCAGTCCAGCGTTTCAAAGCTGGAGCGAAGAACCGATATGTATATTTCTTCGCTTCGCTCTCATATCCAGGCCATGGGCGGTGAGCTTGAGATTATAGCTCGTTTTCCTGACGGGGAGCTTAAAATTGCTGATTTTTCCAGCATCGAACCAAAATCGGCCACTTAAATGATCCGCTTTGGGCCAGCATTATTCGTTATTACGAATGGCCCCTGGTCGGAACTATTTGTTATCGGGCCAGTTTTGAGTGTTGCTGGCCATGAATAAAGATACTCTGGCCAAGACTATTTGATAACAGGCGCGACGCCAACATTTTTTAATCCGACAACGACCTCAGACCAGAAGAATAAGCAAATCAGTAAACTTCAGTGGGAAATTTCCAACAGTAGCTCTCATTGGCGAGCAAATAAAATGCCTCTTATCGATCTGGAAAATAAGGAGAAAGAAATTGTATATGAATGTTTAAAAGCAGTCGTATATGGCCCATTTATTCCAGATTATGGTTTCCATTCTTTATTTGGAATAGAACGCGAGGATGTAAAACTTATTCTTAATATGTGGCCCAATTCATGAATTTTCGCCTGAATCAAACATAAGGAATAAACTATGGATAATATCAATATGCAACTGACTGAGTTTTGCCATAGGTGCCAAAATGTGCAGAATATTAAAGGTACTGCTTTTAATCGGGAAGAAAAAACTTCAGATGGAGAAACAAGATCGGTCGCGACAGTAAGTTACCATTGTGAAGCCTGCCATACTTTTATTCGTTCAGAGGAGATTAAACCAAAAAACAAGAGATTTGATAAAAATATGGAACCCGGTTATCCATAAAGCTCAAGTTGCAGGTATCGGATTTTATGCCAGGCCGGCGCAGAGGCCGGCCCTACGCTAATCACTCCGACCCCTGGCGTTTTGAGGGTTTTGTAGGGTCGGGCTCTGTCCCGACCGGTGGGGATAAACCCCGCCCGCTTAATCTTTTAAGATAACCGCGAAATTTTTTAAATGACAGAATACCTTACTTCGACATTCTGCGGTTCCTTGTTCGATATTCGATATTCCATTAGAGCGCTTGTGCTAAATGGCATAGCCAATGCTCGGCAACCTGGCCCTAGGGACCAGATTTTAATTCAGAGCAGATCCGCTATGGCGCTTTTCTCTTCCAGCAGCTCGGCTTCGGTTGCCTTCATTCTTTCCCGGCTGAAGTCACTGATTTTCAGACCGCTGACTTCTTTCCATTCGCCGTTTTCGCATACAATGGGAAATCCATAGACGATATCTTCGTCGACGCCATATGAGTTACCCGCGCTGTAAACCCCCATGCTGACCCATTGGCCATTTGATCCGAGTACCCAATCACGCATATGGTCAACTGCAGCTGAGGCGGCCGAAGCTGCGCTGGAAGCGCCTCTTGCTTTAATGACGGCTGCACCGCGTTGTTGGACGGTTGGGATGAATTCATTGACGTACCAATCTTCATCCACTTTGCTTTTAGCGGGTTCGCCGTCAACGGTGGCATTGCTGATATCCGGGTATTGAGTGGTTGAGTGGTTGCCCCATACGGCTATTTTTTCAATTTTGGTGGTGTGAATGCCGGTTTTTTCCGCCAATTGAGACTTGGCCCGATTGTGGTCCAGGCGCATCATCGCAGTGAAATTGCGCGGATTTAAATCCGGAGCGTTTTTGAGTGTTATCAGTGCATTGGTGTTTGCCGGGTTGCCGACAACCAAAACTTTAACATCCCGACTGGCGTTTTCGTTAAGTGCTTTGCCCTGCACAGAGAAGATCTCGGCGTTGGCTTTAAGCAGGTCTGAACGCTCCATTCCGGGTCCACGGGGGCGTGCGCCTACGAGTACGGCGTAATCGATATCCTTAAAAGCGACATTGGGGTCATCGGTTGGAACAACGCCCGCAACCAGCGGAAATGCACAATCATTCAATTCCATCACAACGCCTTTCAGGGCGTCCATGGCCGGCGGAATCTCAAGAAGTTGCAGAATCACCGGTTGATCTTTGCCGAGCATATCTCCGCTGGCAATTCGGAATATAATAGAGTAACTAATTTGTCCAGCCGCCCCTGTGATTGCTACTCGTACGGGTGTTTTCATTTGTTGTCTCCTCAATTGATTGGAATTAATATTTTTTGAACCTGACTTGATTTGGTTAATACATAAAAAAGGTGCTAATAGTGACGCATGTATGCCGATATGTCAACTTAGAAGACCATAATTCAGCAATTCTAACTGAACGGCATTCAGGAACAAGAAATCGATCCCGATAGCGATCCCGACACCAATAACGAGGCCTCGGCAAATCGGGATCGGGATCGCTATCGGGATCGGGATCGCTATCGGGATCGGGATCGAAAAGATAGAGAGAAACAGTTAGATTGTTTAAATAACTATTAAATATTGACTTCATACATGCATGCAAGGTAAAAGATACATGACTTAAAATCAATCGGTCCTAATCAAAGAGGGCTGTGTTGCCGATAAATAATCAACGTTTAATTTGGGACCCGGTTCGATTGACACAAGCAGGCTGCAATACGGAAACGGAAACGTAAACATTAACGGTTGACATGCTATAAGGTCATACATGGACATCAGACAGCGCTTAAAATCCATGCTGCAAGAGGCTGAAATATATCGCTCGCAGGGATTAATATCCGAGGCCCACGGCAAGTATCTAGACGCAGCCAAACTGGTTAATTCCATTGGAAACCTAAAGAATAAGGAGAGCCTTCTCAATGCCATTACCGAAAAAATAAATGCGCTCGACAGTACAAAAGAGAAGGTAGAGCAAGGCCCCTCCTCACCGGAATTATCCATAAAAGCGCAAGACCTGATTAAAAACCTATTCTCATTTTCAGAATCCACGGACGATGATACTGCCGCATTGGAGGGTGCCGTGGCTTTGGCTAAATTCGGTCAATTCGATCGGGCAATTAAGGAGCTTACCGAGCTATTGAACAATGAGAACACAAAAGTGGAAGCTGCAAAAAATATTTTGCGGTGTCATTTGACAACCAGCGCTAATGAGGAGGCCATTAACTTGTACCATCAGTGGCACTCCGAAGATACCTTTCAGCCCAATCAACTTGAGTTGGTAAGGGTTTATTTGGATGATGCCTTGCAGAAAAAGGGCATAGATGCGATGTTGCCATCACCCGTGTCCGCAGATGCAAATTTAGAAGTGGAAGCCAGTGCCAACGCTAAAGTTGCAGAAGAGCCCGAAGAGGAATTTATCGACATAACGTCCATCGGGATTACCTTTGAGAGCGGCCCGCGTAAAGGCAAGATGGTTGAATTTGATGTCAATTTTCAATCAGGCAACATGCTCAGCCTCATCATTTCAAAGCAGGATCAAAGTCTTATTGAAGATTTAAAAGCAGGTTTGGAATTGAAGGATATCCAATTTTTTTCGCCCATCGCAATATTTAACGGCGCCGGTGTTGTGGCATCCAAAACTAGAATTAAATCCGGCCCCAAGCAGGGTGATTATTGTTTGGACATACGCATTAAAAGCAGTTAGCGTTTTTTTAAAATTTTGAACGCTTCACCAATGTTTGACATTTAATTAAAATAAGAGGTTTAGGCTTTTTATCGAAGGACAATCAAACCCCATAGAATATTTTCGGAGCCCTGTTTTATGGCGATTTTCAATTTAAAGAAGCGACTGATTGAATGTAAGATAGTTTATTACGGCCCGGGACGTTGCGGCAAGACAACCAATTTGGAATATATTTTTGCCCAATACAAGAAACAGGTTAAGGGTGAGATGGTCTCTATCAACACCGAAGGCGATCGTACGCTTTTTTTTGATTTCCTACCCATGGGTTTAGGACAAATCAGAGGATGCGATGTTCGCGTTCAATTGTACACCGTACCCGGGCAGGTCAAATACAGTTCAACACGTAAATTGGTTCTGAGGGGAGTTGACGGGATCGTATTTGTGGCGGATTCGTTGGAAGTTCGTAGAGAAAAAAATATGGGGTCCCTGAAAGATCTTCAGGCCAATTTAAAGGAATACGGGAAAAGTATTTTTAAGACGCCGTTGGTCATGCAATACAATAAAAGGGATTTGGCCGAGCAGGGAATACCATTGATGCCGATAGAACTGATGGAAAGAGATCTAAACCGTCAGCTGAAAGTTCCTTCTTTTGAAGGAAGTGCTGTTACGGGAAAAGGTGTCGGCATCACACTCAAAGAATGCCTGAAGCTGACCTTGAAGGCGCTTCAGAAGGAATTTAAATGGGCACAATAGAACATGATGCGGGATAATGTCGTATTAGCCGGTAATCTGAAGTTTCTTGCGCTCGGAGATATAATGCAACTGTTGGGTGCTAACAGCAGCACGGGTGTACTGAGACTTATCAGTCGATATGCAACGGAGCCCGGTTTTATTTATTTTGAAAACGGCAACCCAACGAATGCTTCATGTGGAAACAAGATGGGCTTGGAGGCGGTATACTCCCTGTTTGGATGGACTGATGGAGAATTTGAATTTTCTAAAGAGAACATTTCAAGTCAGAGAGTCATCACCAAAAGCCGGATGGGAATTATACTAGAGGGCCTTAAGATGGTAGATGATGGTCAGATAAAGAAAGTCGGTCCAAACGCCATAGGTCGGCAGGCAGCAGAAAACCAAGATTCCGATACCGTCCCTATTGTCAAGGGACCGCTTGTTGATTACATGTATGTGGCTGATGAGGAAGACTTTTTTGATGGCGAATATATCGTCGAAGAAGGCAAACACGGCAGTTGGATATGGGTCATTCTTGAAGGAGTGGTTGAAATCGTTCGGGAGACGCCACATGGCGCTCTCCCCATTGTGCGATTGGGGGATGGCAGTTTCATTGGAAGTTTATCTTCTTTTCTAATCCAGGGACATATTCGAACAGCTACCGCCATTGCAATTGGCAACGTACAACTCGGTGTTCTGGATTCACAACGGCTTGCCCAGGAATTTGCTCGACTGACGCCCGAGCTTAGAGGTTTTTTGTTGAGTCTTGATAAGCGTCTAAAGCAGTTAAATGAAAGAGCTATCGAGTTTCGTCAAGGAAAAACAAAACCTATAGATTTCATCGAGAATAAAAAGCCGGTTATCGTTCAAGGTGCTAAGGAAGATAATATCTATGTCGTTCGAGAAGGCGTCGCTTCGGTAATTCGGAATGAAGAATACGGGCGGGTTCCACTGGTACAGCTTTACAAGGGTGATTATTTCGGAAATATTCCGTTTTTTGACTTAGGTCACGAACCGGAGTATGCATCTGTAATGGCTCCAAGTGATTTTAAAGTTCGGAAGGTCGATGCCGCGAGGCTTCGAGAAGAATACAATCAACTATCGACCACCTTTAAAAACTTTGTGGATAATGTCGCAACATGTGTAAATATATCGACAAAAGTGGTTTGCAATTACCAGAAGAAATTTAGTTCAAAATAGATTGCTTCTACGACGATTAACAAAAATAAGTGAGCGAACTATGAGTAAAGAAGAAAAAAGAAAGCACGATCGAATTGATTCACTGCATCTGCTCAATTACGTCTATACGGATGAAAAGTCTGAAGATGCAATGCAGGGGATGGGAAGAACCCTCAATATTTCCGAAGCGGGGATTTTGCTTGAGACTCATACACCACCAATCAGCGTTGGTAGCGTCGTATCACTGACCATTGGTTTTGAAGAAGAGGTTGTCGATATCAAAGGACGTGTCGTTTATACAAAAGAAAGTAAAAATGATATGTACGAATCAGGCATCGAATTTTTCGACATAGACGCCGATGCCCAACAAATTTTGGAACAATACATCCAGGCATTCAATGAAAAATAAAAACAAGTTGGCCGAATAAGAGAGCGAGCGGATGACAACTGCGATTCTAGAAACAAACTTCACCGATCTAAAATTGGTTCAACGCGGAAAAGTCCGTGACATATACGATTTAGGCGACGCGTTCTTAATGGTGGCCAGTGACCGCATTTCCGCGTTTGACGTCATTATGCCTGAAGCGGTTCCTGATAAAGGTAAAATCTTAAATCAAATATCATTGTTTTGGTTCGATGTTATGGCGCCATTGGTATCGAATCATGTCATATCCGGTGATGTGGAGGATTTCCCTGAAATTTGCCGACCCTATGCAGAAACTTTGCGGGGAAGGTCGATGTTGGTCAAAAAAACCAATCCGTTGCCCATTGAATGTGTGGTGAGGGGATATATCTCAGGATCAGGCTGGAAATCATATCAAAAAACGCAGCGTATTTGCGGAATTGAATTGGCTGCCGGGCTGAAGGAATCCGATAAGCTTCCGGAACCCATCTTTACACCGTCGACGAAAGAGGAAGAGGGGCATGATATCAACATTGATTTTAACGAAGCCAGTCGTCGCATAGGCGTTGAAAGTGCAGAAAAAGTGCGTGATCTTTCGTTGGCTATTTATCAAAAGGGTACACAACTGGCCTTCGAGAAAGGAATTATTATTGCCGATACAAAATTTGAATTTGGGATATTAGATGATCAGATCATTTTAATCGATGAGGTGCTGACGCCGGACTCGAGTCGTTTTTGGCCGTTTGACGATTACGCACCTGGCGGGACCCAAAAAAGCTTCGATAAACAGTATCTTCGTGACTACTTGGTCTCCATAGATTGGAACAAAACACCTCCGGCACCCCATCTGCCAGATGATGTAATTAAAAATACACGTCTCAAATATCTTGAGGCCCTGCGTCTGATTACCGGCAATACAGATGGAATTTAAATCTACGTTTGAAACTGTTCCTGTTCAACAAATAGATTTGAATGACCGTCGATATCGAATATCCACCAGCGGCCCTTCAGCATCGCTGGTGGCTTCGATTGATGCGCATGGCGTTCTGACCCCCCCAAAAATAATCCCTATAAAGAAGTCCTATACGATCGTTAGTGGTTTCAAGCGCATCATGGCATGCAGCCAATTGGGCGTAAAAAAAGCGCCTGCACAAATTCTATATCCGGATTTGCCCTTGGAGCATTGTATCAATACAAGTATTGCGGAAAACACTTTTACAAGACCCCTAAACTTGGTTGAGCAGAGCCTTGCCATCAGGATGTTGGATTCACTATACAAAGACCAAGCAAGATTATGCCATTCAGCAACGCTTTTGGGGCTAAGGGTCAACCTGGATATGGTAGATAAGCTGCGTACCGTTGGTAAAATGCATGCTGTGTTACAAGACGCCGTAATCAATGGGCATATTGCGCTGCCCATGGCGTTGCGGCTTTACAGGATGGATGATGAATCGACTGCAAACCGAATAACAGAGATATTTAGCCAGATCGGCCTGGGTTTGAATAGGCAAAGAGAATTTCTGGATTGGCTGGTGGAGATTGCTCGCAGAGATGGCACTTCCATCCTATTCATAATAGATGAAGGGCCCGTTAGCGATATCCTCAATGACGATGATCTGGATCGAAAACAAAAGGGACGACTTGTGAGACAATATCTTAAAGAAAAACGGTACCCTGAAATATCCAAGGCTGAACGGCGGTTCTCAGATACCTTGAAAAGGCTTCAACTTGAGAAGGGTGTTCGCTTGGATGCACCGCCTTTTTTTGAAAGCCAAACATATCGTCTGAAAATTGACTTTACTGATTACGAAGAACTTGTTTCAAAATACCGAAACCTTAAAGGGGTCATTTCATCAAATACCATGAGGTCGATTTTTAAAAGTTTTTTGAAATAGCTTCCATGATACCACACCAGTTCCTCCAAGAAACAACATCCTTAAATAATACGTATTATTAGTTTGTCACACCAACGGTGATCTGAAATGTAACACTGTTACGTTACCCGTTTCCGTTGGTCGAAATACTGATCGAATAAGATAAAATTATTATGAAAAATGAATATAACATAATTACTGAAAAAAAAGATAAAAAATAAGGAAAACGCATAACATATTGTAAAGAAAATAAAATATAAAAACATCAGAAACTAAATTAATATAACTTGACAAATGGATTAAAAAATATTTAGATTAACAAAACAAACTAAATGGGATTCATTTAATGGGGATCCGAGAACGCAAAGAGAGGGAGAAGGAACGCCGTCGACAACAAATCATGGTGGCCGCCAAGCGCGTGTTCATCGAAAAAGGGTTTGGCAAAGCCACCATGGAAGACATTGCCAGAGAAGCCGAATTAAGCGCTGGAACCCTATACCTGTATTTTAAAAATAAAAATGAATTATATGCATCGCTCACATTACGCGTTTTGCAATACCTTTTTATACGGTTGGAACATTTATACAACGATACCGAAAGTGATTTAAGGGGAAAAATCTGCAATATTAAAAACGCCTTAATGGACGTTTATGAATTCGATCCGTTAATCTTAAGAAATCTGTTTCATCTTCAATCCAGCGAAGTGCTCAAGAACTTAAGCCCTGAGCTGGTGGATGAAATCAAAGATATCGGACAAAAGGCTTTGCAAAAAATTGCCCTGATATTCCAACAAGGTATCAATAAAGGAATCTGTTCCAAACACCACCCCACGGCCATTGCAGATATTGTTTGGGCGCTTTTTTCAGGCGTTGTGCTTTGGGAAACCAGCAAGAGTTTTATCGACCAGGGAAAAGATTATTTGAAGCCGACCCTGGAAACAGCGTTTGAAATATTCGAGCGTGGCATCATGATCCAGTGAGAGGATATCATTCTGTGTCAATCGAATTATAAACATGCTGAGACTTGAAAATGAAAGGAGGGGATAAAGTGGTCTCATTCATCTGCAATGCGACAGTAACATTTTAAATCGTATTGAGGATGCTCAAGAAGGGGGGTTAGCTTTTCTATACAATCATTTAAAATAAGGAGTGTGCGCTATGGCAGAAAAAGAAATTGTCAACACCTCTGAGGCGGAAATTGCCGTCCACTGGCAAGAGGAGGATTACTACTATCCCTCGACCGAATTTATCGCCCAGGCCAATATGACGGACAAAGGTATTTATGAGCGCTTCAGCCTTGATAATTTCCCCAATTGCTTCAAGGAGTATGCCGATCTGCTGGACTGGTACGAATACTGGGATGAGATATTGGATACCAGCGATGCGCCGTGTTTCAAATGGTTCAAGGGCGGTAAAATCAATGCATCCTACAACTGCGTCGATCGCCATCTCGCCAAAAACAAAAACAAAACCGCCATTCACTATGTACCGGAACCCGTCGATGAAAAATATGAGCACATCACCTATCAAGAACTCTATGTGCGGGTAAATGAGTTTGCCGCGCTGCTCAGGGATTTTTGCGGATTAAAAGCCGGTGACCGGGTGACCTTGCACCTGCCCATGTCGGCGGAACTGCCCATTACCATGCTGGCTTGCGCCCGGCTTGGGATTATCCACTCTCAGGTCTTCGGCGGCTTCAGCGGCAGCGCCTGTGCCGATCGCATCATCGATTCCGGTAGTCATGTGCTGATTACCATGGACGCCTATTACCGGAGCGGTACACTGCTGGATCACAAGCAAAACGCCGACATTGCAGTGGAAATTGCTGAAAAACAGGGCCAAAAAGTGGACAAGGTCCTGGTTTGGCAACGCTATCCGGGCAAATACTCGGCGGAAACGCCCATGGTCGAAGGTCGCGATTATTTCGTCAATGAAGTCCTGAAAGATCACTACGGCGCCCGGGTTGATCCGGTCCCCATGCCCGCCGAAGCGCCGCTGTTCCTGATGTACACCAGCGGAACCACCGGCAAGCCCAAAGGCTGCCAGCACGGCACGGGCGGTTACCTGGCTTATGTGGCGGGAACCTCCAAGTATGTTCAAGACATTCATCCGGAAGACGTCTACTGGTGCATGGCGGATATCGGCTGGATTACCGGTCATTCCTACATCGTTTACGGACCGCTGGCCCTTTGCGCTTCCACCGTTATTTTTGAAGGTGTTCCAACCTACCCGGATCCAGGTCGTCCCTGGAAGATTGCACAGGATCTGGACGTGAACATCTTCCATACCGCGCCAACGGCCATTCGCGCGCTGCGCAAGATCGGTCCGGATGAGCCGGCCAAATACACCTATCACTTCAAGCACATGACCACTGTGGGCGAGCCCATCGAGCCGGAAGTATGGAAATGGTATCACAAGGAAGTGGGCAAAGGAGAGGCCATCATCGTCGATACCTGGTGGCAGACCGAAACCGGCGGTTTCCTGTGCAGCACGCTGCCTGCAATTACACCGATGAAGCCGGGTTCGGCCGGCCCGGGCATGCCGGGCATTCATCCGATTATTCTGGATGATGACGGCAATGAGCTGCCGCGCGGCGCCGGAAAAGCAGGAAACATCTGCATCCAGAACCCCTGGCCGGGAATGTTCCAGACCATCTGGGGCGACCGGGACCGCTTCGTCACCAATTACTTCGCCCGGTACTGCAAAGATCCCAACAGCAAGGATTGGCGTGATTGGCCCTATCTTACCGGTGATGCTGCAGTTGAGGGACCGGACGGATACTTCAGGATCCTCGGACGCATCGACGACGTGATCAACGTTTCCGGCCACCGACTGGGCACCAAGGAGATTGAATCTGCTGCACTGGTGGTTGAAGAAGTGGCCGAGGCGGCCGTTGTGCCGGTGGCCCACGACATCAAAGGCAAGGAACCGGACCTTTATATTGCACTGAAACCCGGTTTCACTGCCAGCGACGATTTGGCGCAGAAGATTTCCGACGCGGTATGCGAAGAAATCGGAAAAATCGCCAAACCGCGCAAGGTATGGATTGTACCGGATATGCCCAAAACCCGTTCCGGAAAAATCATGCGGCGGGTCCTGGGGGCGCTTTCCAACAAAAAGGATGTGGGTGATGTAATGACGCTGGCCAATCCGGAAGTCGTGGAAGCGATCAGAAAAATGGTCCAATAATACGGGAGTTACCGGATACAAGGCGATATGATGAAAACTTTGAAAGTAAACTTTGGGGGAAGGGGGTGGTAAGGACCAAAGCCGTTCGGCAACTGACCGACTCGAGCACGAGCCGGTCGAACATTGACTCCAGGCACAGGAGGATGGAAATATGGCTGGGACAACTTGGGTATATATCTTTCTAGGTATATATATTATTTACTGCTTTTATTGGGGGCTGAAGGGGTATTTCACGGAAAAAACCTCTTCAGGGTACACCATTGCCGGGAGGTCAATTCCGTTCATCGCCTTTTTGATGGCGGCGACGGCGGCATCCTTCTCCGGGTGGACCTTTATCGGCCATCCCGGCTTGATCTGGCGTGACGGTCTGGCATATGCATTTGCCTCCTTTTACGTCTTAACCATTCCCATTACCGGTACCTTTTTCTCAAAAAGGACCTGGCTGATGGGCAAGCGCTATGGGTTCATCACCCCGGGCGATATGTATGCGTACTATTACAACACCGAAGCCGTTCGCTGGCTGACGGTGTTGACCGCTTTTCTTTACTCCATGTTCTACTCGGCGGTACAATTGATGGCGTCCGCCGCCCTGTTCAACGTTATCGCCGGCGTACCGGTGACCTTCGGCGCCATTTTCATGGCCTTCATCGTTTGGTTCTACGTGTGCACCGGCGGGCTCAAAGCCAGTACCTGGGTCGGCGTGATCCAGTTCGTCCTGCTGGT
>JASFER010000149.1:0-14525 GCA_050124755.1 Desulfobacteraceae bacterium | reverse complement strand
GGCCGCCGTGCCCACGGCCGACAGCGCCCCGGGATCGCCGGACGAGGCGCCGATGTCGATAATACGGGAGCTGTTGAGCTTGACCACGGCGCCCGGTTCGAGGGTCAAGGTGGTAATGCCGTCGGCGCCGTCGGTGCCTTTGACGGTGGTGTTGTTGGTAATCGCGTAGGGGATGGCCGCCGTCCAGGTGGCATCACGGCTGACGGTCTGTCCGGCCACTTCCAGGTAGCTGGCCGTATCCACGTTGGTGAAGGTGCTGGCCGAAATCTCGCCGACGTTGTCCGCATAGGCCTTGATGGGCAGGGCGTTGTTCTGGTTGATGGTGTTGCCCGAAAAGCTCACCGTACCGCTGGCCAGCAGGCAGATGCCGCTGTTGATGGTGGTGCCGGTGACCGTTCCGCCCACCGTGCCGGTGTAGTACAGGTCGTAGTCCTGGTTGCCGCTGAAGGTGCAGTCTTCGATGGTCGGCTCGGTGGTGTACAGATAGGCGCCTCTGGTCTTGCTGTTTTGCACGGTGACGTTTCGAAAAGTCGGCGAGGCCTGGTAGACGTAAAGGGAGCCATAGCTGTAGCCGCCGTATTCCACCACGCAGTGCTCCATCACCGTGGTGGCGTCGTCGGCGGTGTTGTAAAAGCGGATGTAGTTCCAGTCGCCGGGGGCCGGCGTGGCCTGGTTGGAGGTGAAGGTGATGGGATCGGCCTCAGTGCCCACGGCCGACAGCGCCCCGGGATTGCCGGAAGAGGCACCGATGGTGATATAACGGGAGTTGTTGAGCTTGACGACGACGCCCGGCTCAATGGTCAAGGTAGTGATACCGTCGGCACCGTCGGCTCCTTGGACGGTGACGTTGGAGGTGACGATGAACGGGCTGTCGGCCGCGGCCCATGTGGTGTCGGTGCTGATGGTGCCGCCTACGGTGGTGTCCGCCGAGGCCGGCAGTGGGACAAGGGCAAGCAACAGGGTTGTCAGGGCGAATAAGAAAAGGCGTTTTTGAAGCAGCACGGATTTCATGGATTATCCTCTGGGCAAAGTTAAAGCATTATGATTCGAGTCAACGGCCACCCGCACAGCATGTGGCTTGGATTTCCGGCCATAGGCCGGTAAAACAAATACACGTAGCGCTTTTAACAATTTGGGTGTCATATCCTATTCGTCGATCACTCTGATATAGACGCCGGCCGTGGCTTTGCCGGCCCAATTGTAGGCCGTAACCGTATAGGTCAACATATATGGGGCCTCGGCTTCGAGATTTAATGGGGTAACGGTGGTGCTTCCCGTAAGCGAAGACTGTTCGCCCACACCGTTGTTGATTACAATTCGGTCAGCATTGGAGCTGGCCCACGTGAGCGTGACATTTGAGATGGTGGATCCGCTTCGAACAGCCACTAGAGTATCGGCCTCAAGGATGACCGTCGGGGTGTGGGCGTTGAGATAGGGCGACCATTTGGCCGAATGGACCAGATCCGGCGATCCCCCGGGGCGCTGATATATTGTTTTAAAGTTCTGACCGGCAAGGTCGACACTGCAGATCCGGCCTTCCATGCTAAAGGCGATCCGCGTTCCGTCCGGAGAAAAGGATGGCGTCCAGCAGCTATCGGCGCCGTCATAGACCATGATCTTGTTCTGCCCGTTGCGATCTATCACCCAGATATCCTGGCAGCCGTTATGTTTGGCCGTAGGATCGCTGCTGCTGAGATTGGAAGAAAAAACCAACCAATTGCCGTCCGGCGACCAGTCCTGCTGCAAATTGAAATAATCATCCGCGGTCACCGCCGTATCCTGGGTACCGTCCGAAGCAATCGTATGAATGTTTCGCTTTTCATATATATTTCCTATTCCGGTTTCATCGAGATAATCAGCGGGATGAAATGAATAAGCAATGATATCGCCCTCCGGGTGCCAATCCGCAAAACCGCCTATAAGCTGCTTTTGGAACCAGATGGTGCGCCAAATGCCACCGTCGTCCTGGAAGAATCCGCCAATGACCTCTTTGTCCAGGTTGGGACTCTCCAGGTCAAACCGCCACAGGGTTTCGTCGGCAACGAGTTGAGATATACAGACCAGTTTTTTCCCGTCCGGGGAAAATGTCGGTCCACCTAAATCAGTCCACCGCCCTGTTTGATCCGCAAATTCAGGGTAATCGCTATATTCAATCCTTAATACTTGTGCGGGCGCGTCAGGATTTGGAGGGCCGGCGCTCTGATCGATGATAATAATATCCTGCATCCAATTTTGTTCTTCACATTCGTTGCCCGGAAGACCCATAGAGTTGACCACAAGTTCGCTGCAAAACGCTTTTTGCATGGCCAGGCGTGCGCCGTCCGGACTCCAGCCAGGATCGAAATAGGCAGTATATATGTCTCCTGTCTGCGGAATTTGCGAACTCGCTGAGGTGATGCTGCGCAGATCTTCGCCTGACGGGAGGACGGTAAAGATATTGCTCGGATTGAAAGCGCCTATCTCCGGCGGTCCGCCGTACTGGCGGTAAAAGGCCAGGCGGGTATTATGTTGCCGCTCCTGATCGAAGAAATAGCCCCCCAGGCCCAAGGCCAAAGGTGTTGCCGACTCAAAGGTCCCCCGGTAAATCAGCAAAAGGGCCAGGTCCCCGGCACCCGCAGGGATATATTCCTCCTCAACCGGTATGTTGGCAGTCAGGCGCACATAGCCGCTGTTAATCCCGGGTGAGAACTGAACCTGAAAATAGTCGGCCGCACCTTTTTCAAAAATATGGGTGTAAGGGATGATTCGGAGCGCTCGTTTATCTGAATCAGGGGGTAGATAACTGACAACCGCACCCAGCACACCCTCCATGAGTGGGTTGGGGTCATTGTTTTCACCAATGGTAGAGCTGTTATGTACTTCGAACTCGAATCCTTTGATAAAAAGCCGGGTGCCGTCCGAATGCAACTGCACAAAAGGCCGGCGAATGTCCAGGGTGCCGCCGAGATGCTCCCAACCGGGGGGGTACTTGGCGTCCCCTCGCAAGGTACTGATGCCCCATGTACAGTTCGGGCCGTTTGCCCACGCTGTCGGCAAGGCGGCTATTAACACCGCAAGCGTGATTGCGATCCATATGATATCCCGTTTTCGCATCCGCAACACTCCTTTTCAGTCTTCGGATTTGGATGAACAATAGAAACGATGTCAGGCAATTTCCACCTGCTGCTTTCCATTTAAAAATTGAGTCAACGACCACCCGCATAGCGGGTAGCCTGGATTTCCGGCCACAGGTCGGAAAAACGGAAACACGTCAGTGTTTTGATTGTTACTGATAAAAAAAGCCCCATGGCGATCAGCCTGGAGCTTGTATTTTTAAAATAAATGTGGTGGATCGTATTGACGGTTTCGGGGGCTGTGGCGGTGCACCAGCGGCCATAAGGGCCTTGGCCAACACGAGCAGCTCTGTATGGAAAATTCCGCAATCACCGTTCGTCATTCTTCGCTCAACTGCTAAATCAGCTAAAAATCATCAACATGCCGTAACAGGGCACACAGACACCAGATCAGATTCAACTTCAAAATCAAATTTGTGAAACAAAGATATATGCTTTGGAGACGAAGCGTACACTTATTGAAAATCGGCCGTTAAATCAACATCAAATTTACGGAACATTGGCATCATTTTTTGGCCGATATTTTAACCGCCTGACATTTAAACTATTTTCCCAAAATCAGATGGATATCCAATCATTTGTTTGGGGATTTAAAAATATGCTTAATCTATACGAAAAACAAATTATGTGATGTATGTCACACCATTTGCTGATTTGAAGCTAGAATGGATCAGGTTTTTTTGAGACCCATAATGAAAAGTCCCAAGCAGACAGAGCCATTACTTCAGCGCCATAGCCGCGCCAAATATTCAATGCCGTTTTTAAAGGTCTCGTCATCCATGTGCATAAAAGAGAGGCGGAAGTAAAAGCGCGCTTGGGGAGAGAAGGAGAAATCCTCTCCCCTGCGCCAGGGCACGGAAGACTGTGATGAAGGAAGATCGCTTCTGACCCACAAGCTGAAGCCGGCCTGATCGGGAGAAACGGTTAAATGGTCCAGCCGGTCGATAAGGGCTTGCAAGCGATGTTTACGAAAGTTCATGATCCGGGTGACCTTTTTCAGATGCTTTTGATACAACCCCTGTTGAATAAACGCCCGCATGCAACGCTGCATAAGCCCGAAAGAAGCAATATCCGAAGAGAATTTGGCATAGAGGAACTTTTCGAAGAGCTTTTCCGGAACGACCATAAACCCCAATCGTATTCCCGATACCGTGGTTTGTGACAAGCTTTTGATGTGGATGGTCTGCTCCGGGCAAATGTCCACAAATCGCGGGCCGGCTTGGGGCCGGAGCTCGGAGAGAAAATTATCCTCCACGATAAAAAACCCGTGCCGGCGGGCCATTTCCGCTATGGCCGTTTTCTTTTCCCTGGAATAGGCCCGGCCGGTGGGGTTATGGACCGCCGGCATGGTGTAGAAAAGCCGGATCGGCGTGTGCAGCACTTTATCTTCCAGCTGATTCGGATCCGGCCCGTCACCATCCAGGGCGACAAAGTGTCGCGCCTTGAACAACGAGATAGCCCCGGGATAGGTGGGATCTTCAAACAGCATGGATTCGGATATATCGGCGGCAAATACCTTGGCCACCAGATCCAACCCCTGCTGGGCCCCTGAAATGATCACCATCTGTTGGGCGGGAACATGGTAAAACTGGCTTAGCACGCGAATCAGGTCTGCGTCTCCCTCCGGCGGCGTCGGGGCCAGGGCATGGGCCTTCTCAGCATTGAAGAGTCCGTTGAAAATCCGTTGAATCTGCCCATAGGGAAAAAGGCTCTCGTCCAGATAATCGGTGTGAAAATCAAAAATGCCCTGGGGAGCGGTCAGCGTCTCAGGAAATCGCACAAACGACCCGCTTCCGATCCTGTTTTCGATCAATCCCTCTTGCTTTAGCATTTCGAAAGCGCGGTGTACGGTGAGTTTATTGCATCGAAACGCGTCGGCCAGTTGACGAATGGAGGGAATCTTTTCCCCGGGTGTGTAGCGACCGGTCAGGATGCGGTCCCGTATGGTCTGTGCAATGGTTTGGTATCTGGACGGCTTCATTTTCACGCTTGACATGATTAGTACATTTGCTTATTTGTACTACGTTAATAGATTAAATGTTACATATTATGCAACCCCTTACATACCTTTTTTATCATCTTTGGACCATTGGAAAGGATGGCATCATGACTCGGGAACGTATCAATAAAGGTTTTGCCGAAATGTTTAAAAACGGCGTCATCATGGACGTCACCAATGCCGAGCAGGCGCGTATCGCAGAAGATTCCGGTGCGTGCTCGGTCATGGCACTGGAACGGGTGCCGTCGGACATTCGCAGCGACGGTCAGGTGGCCCGAATGAGCGATCCGGCCATGATCCAGGCGATCATGGATGCCGTCAGCATACCGGTGATGGCTAAAGTGCGCATCGGTCACTTCATGGAGGCGGAAATCCTGCAAGCCATGGGCGTTGATTTCGTGGATGAAAGCGAAGTGCTCACTCCGGCGGATGAAGTCCGTCACGTGGACAAGAGCCGGTTCGAGGTTCCCTTTGTATGCGGTGCCCGCAACCTGGGGGAGGCCTTACGTCGGATCAACGAAGGCGCAGCCATGATTCGCACCAAAGGCGAAGCCGGCACCGGCAACATCGTCAATGCCGTCACCCACATGCGCGCCATCAATGAAGAGATCGAAGCCCTCAAAGGGCTGGATGAGCATCAACTGACCAAGGCGGCCGGTCAAATGCGGGTACCGGTCTCCCTGGTCAAGGAGACCCGCGACCTGGGCCGTTTGTCCGTGGTCAATTTTGCAGCCGGTGGTATCGCCACACCCGCTGACGCCGCCTTGATGATGGCCCTGGGCTCCGACGGTGTCTTCGTGGGTTCGGGCATTTTCAAGTCCGAGAATCCGCCCAAGATGGCCCATGCCATTGTTCAGTCGGTGATTCACTATCAGGACCCGGCCAAACTGGTCGAGATATCCAAAGGCTTGGGCAGCGCCATGATCGGCTTGGAAAACGACGCTTTGGACGTCAAAATGGCTGAAAGGGGTGTGTAAACGATTTGCACCGGATCCATAGGCGGAAATAAAGGATGATACATTAATGGTTGTTGGACTATTAGGATTACAGGGGGCCTTTCTGGATCACATCCCCCATTTCAATCGCCTGGGGTATCAGCCCGTCATCGTTCGTGGCAGGAAAGACCTCCAGCGCATCGACCGCCTGGTGATACCCGGCGGCGAAAGCACGGTGATGATCAAGTTCCTTTTGGAATTTCAAATGGTCGAACTGCTAAAGGAACGTATCAGCGGCGGGATGCCGGTATGGGGGGTATGCGCAGGCACCATCCTGTTGGCCCAAACGGTGGACGGCGCTCCCGGTCCCCTGGGAGTCCTTCCTGCTGCAGTTATCCGCAATGCCTACGGCCGCCAAATCAACAGCTCGCGGACGAATATCGCTATTCCCTTGTTTGATGTCGGTTCATATCCGGCCATCTTCATCCGGGCGCCCAAGGTGGATGAGTTGGACGATACCGTGGCGGTGCATGCCAGACGCGGGAAGGATCCGGTATTTATCCAATCCGGTCATATCATGGCAACCACTTTCCACCCCGAGCTCAATGACGATGGTTTGTTTCACCGGTATTTCCTCTCGTTGTAGAAGTCCGGAAGGATATGGGGATTCCAATTCAAGTAAAGGAGAACATCCATGGGGTTGTTTGAATTAGCTTTTCTCTTTTCAGCGGCTGTGGCACTGTACAACTTTCAGCAAATCAAAATCGCGCTGAAAACCAAGGGGTACCCGGTGGAAATGTTCACCGGCTGGCTGCGGGACTATCGTCATTTCAAAGAACTCATCGAAAAGGAAGAGGATCAAAAAAACAAGATCAATTATCAAAAGAACCTCAATGGACTGCATTTCTCCCTTTTAGGTTTGCTCATATTCGCGACTTTGATTCTGCGAAGGCTGACATGACCATATTGAGATAATCCATCCGCCCTGCCACCCTCCCCTTCCAAACGATTATTCATTTGATTTATCCCCCTTTGTGGTTTAACCACATACGTTTTGTTGAGCGGGATATGGTTACTTATGAGCAATAATGAGATGAACAAATATGCGCCGGACTGGCTGGCTTGGGCCATGTGGGGCTTGGTGGCCAATCTATACATGATCGGTTTTTTCCAACGTATGGCGCCCGCAGTGATGGTCAATGAACTCATGGGTGAGTTTGCACTGGGAGGTGCGCTGATGGGAAATCTGTCGGCCACCTATTTTTATGCCTATGCTGCCATGCAGATTCCATCAGGCTTGTTGGCCGATTCCGTGGGACCCCGGCGGCTAAGCACGGTGGCGTGTGCCGGCGCAGCTGTCGGTGCAGTGATGTTTGGTCTGGCTCCCAATCTATGGATGGCGTATACTGGGCGCTTTCTGGTCGGCGCATCGGTGGCGGTGGCTTTTGTGACCTGTATGAAATTGGCGGGCCACTGGTTTCCCAACAACCGATTTGCCACGGTGACCGGCGTCTCCCTGCTGGTGGGCAACGCCGGCGGCGTTCTCGCCGGTGTTCCGCTGGCCGAAACAGTGGCAGCCTTTGGATGGCGTGCATCCATGGCTGCCAGTGGCGTACTGACCTTTGGCGCGGCAGCGGCCATCTGGCTGTTTGTCCGGGATGATCCCAGAGACAGTGGATATCGGAGCCGTGCCCATGCCCGGGTGGTAGAAAAAGGCAGCCTGCCGTGGACCACAGCGCTTAAATCGGTGACCACCCGGAAAGATACCTGGCTGCTCTTTTTAGCAGGGGGACTGTCGGCATCTCCGGTACTGGTGTTCGCAGGACTTTGGGGTGTACCTTATCTGACCCAGGTTTACGGTATTGAACGCAGCCAGGCTGCGGTGATGACATCCACCATGCTGGTGGCGTGGGCTTTGGGTGGACCGGCCATCGGCGCCATCTCCGATCGGCTGGGCCGGCGTAAAAGCCCCTATCTGTCGACCAACGTACTGGCGGCCATCCTGTGGGGCATCTTTTTAATTGGAGATCTGCCCCGTGGTGCGCTTTATCTCCTCTTCGCGGCCATCGGGTTCACATCCGGCGGTGTGATCGTGGGGTTCGCATTCGCCCGCGAGGCCAATCACCCCGGTGCTTCAGGTGCTGTTGGGGGAGTGGTCAACATGTCGGTATTGGGGACTGCCGCCATCATGCAGCCGGTTCTGGGAATGATCCTCGATCGTCACTGGGGCGGTGTTCTGGAGGCGTCAGCCCGGGTGTATGATGCAAACGCCTATACGTCTGCCTTTATTTGGTTCTTTATCTGCACGGCGGCGTCCATACTGATGGTGGCGTTGACCAAAGAGACCTTTTGCCGAATGCAGGAAGCATAGAGGACCCTGGCCCAGAGGACCAGGTTTTAAGGATGCTATAAATTCCCATCACCTGCTTGATGCGGCATAAAATGAAAGGATCCAAAACATGCGGGCAGATGAAAATCCAATGCATCCACCGGATTCCAGGCGGCCCAATGGGGATGAGACGTCTCGTCCGCGCATTTGTAAAGATTGCCCCGCCAAATCGTTCCCGGTTTAACCTCCAAGGGCCCCACATATTTTTCCATGAGGGTGTATGGGATGTAAAACTCGATAAACCATGTAATAGGAGTAAGGATCTCGGGTTCAACGATCTTGGCCTGGGTGTGAAAAACTTTTACATGGCGAACGTCGTCTTTTCTCAGCCGGGTAAAATCGGCAAATCCATTCTCAGTCCGTTTAGGGTCCACTACATACGAGGCCAGCATGGTTCCGCCGCAATTGAACTCGAAGTTGAAGTAACCGCGATCACTGCATGGCTGAACAAAAAACTCCACGCAGCTGTCCTTGTAAACCGGGTCTTGGTAGCGTCGATGGACGCACTTCAAATATCGATCTCTGACACGGTACAATCCATAGATGCCTTCCAAACCGTATAACAGTTTGGCCCTGGTTTGCGGTCGATGGCTGGAGCTTTCGGGGCGGAAAAAACCAATCTCCAAGGCGGGGGTCTTTCCCCAGACCGGACCATTCCATGCCGCTTGAAACTCAGGCCGGTGTTTGGCGGGATGTATCGGATAGACACCAGCATTCATATGGGATCTATTCTTTATCTAATTTTATTGTTCTTCAAGTACTTGTTTGAGTTTGGCGGTGATGGTTTTAAACGCAAAAGGTTTTTGAAGAAACCCTTGAGCCCCTGCGCTCAGGATCTCCTTAACACCTAAATCCAGGGAATAACCACTACAGACGATGACTTTCATATTCGGCCGTGCTTTCAAAAGCAGCGGGTATAGTGTGCCTCCCTCCATATCGGGAAGTTTCACATCGAGCAATGCCAAGTCAATCTGACCGTCATATGTTTTGACCAGTTCAATAGCCGCCTCGGCCGTCTGAGCCCCAAGAACCGTGTACCCCGATTTTTCGATGAGGGACTTAATGGTATTGAGCACCTTCTCTTCGTCGTCGATGACAAGAATGGTGTACGCTTGGGGAATGAATTGGGCCCTTGGTCTTTGAACCTGTTTTGCCTCCACATCTGCCGGTGGCAGCAATATCCTTACAATGGTACCTTTTCCCGGTTTAGACACCACATAAATATATCCGCGATGGTTTTTAATGATTCCGTATACAGCGGCCATGCCCAATCCGCGGCCCTGAAACTTGGTGGTAAAAAACGGATCAAATATTCTGTTCTGGGTTTCCTGGTCCATGCCCTTGCCATTGTCCTCCACCGTAAGACAAATAAATGGGCCGGGACTTAAACCGGGATGATCGGCAGCAAGAGAATTGCTCACCTCCTCGTGGCTTGTGATGATTCGAATCAACCCATTGCGCTCAATGGCTTCCGATGCGTTATTGATGATCGCGGAGAGTATCATTCGAAGTTGGTTGCTGTCCGCTTTAATGCTCGGAATATTGTTCATCAACTCAGTCTCAATTTGGATGTCGGTATCGATTTCACGCTGAAATTCAGGCAAGACGCTTCTTACCAAATCACTCAGGTCAATCTTTTTAAGTCGGACATCCCCTTCCCGGGCGTAGGCCAACAGTTGTTGGGTGAGGCTGGACATGCGATAAATCGATTCATTGGTGGATTTGGCAAATCTGGCTACGGCTTCGTTGTTCGGCTCGGTCATTTGAAGAAGTTCGATATTCCCGGCCACCACCATCAAAGCGTTGTTGAATTCGTGGGCAATGCCGCCTGAGAGGGTGGACAGCGCCTCGATCTTTCGGACCTGTTGGAGCTCAACCTCCAATTTGCGTTTGGCTTCATCGGCCTTTTTGCGCTGGGTGATGTTGCGGGTGACCACTACCACATGGGTGACCCTATTATTCTCCGCCTTGTACGGATAACAGGTCACGTCATAATAGTGCGTCCCTCCCGCAGGCATTTCAAACCATGCTTGATAGTTGACTTCATGCCCCTTAAAACAACGGTCCAGTTTTTCTTTTAGAATATCTTTGAATATTTTTGGTCCCCACATTTGGGACAATGATGCACCGATGACTTCTTCCCACTCCTTCCCATGGGCAAGGCAAAATGCCTTGTTTGCGGCTTCATAAACGTAGTTGCAATTGATCAATGTATGCCAGTCCCTGGAAGTATTGATAATGAATTCATAGCGCCGCAACATCTCTTCTGTTGCGGGACGGGAAAGTTTGTCGGCCATAAAGTCACCACCGATCACATTGCTTTATATATACTGCCTCCACATAATCAAGGCATGCGGACAACCCGGAATCATTCGACAGGTGCTCATTAAAACAAGAAGGGAAGAAACGTCGAAAAATGCGCATATTCAATCGGATGGCAGGTGGATGGCTGAACGCCTGTCAAACTGAGTCCATTTTTAGATATGTTGATATTATTCCCTATTGGACTCCGGTAGTCGAGGTTTTTTTGTCATCCATTGCGGTTCTTTCTTTTAAAACCTGTCCCGGTGCTTACCAATCCCTCGATAACTGAAAGGATTTTTCACACCGACGGGTGTATACATTTTATCACACGTGATACCTGAAGGTTAAATCTTCAGGTGACTATTCTGATATAGTTGTTCCCGAAGAATGCATTAACTTACCGATAAATTAATTCATTTACAATATCGTAACACCTGGCCCGTTTTTTGCTTGATTTGTAAGGGAGTCGATTGACACCCGGCGGAATAAGCGTTTGATGGCTAAAGGATTATCGGGCCGCATGTGCCCAAAAATCGCAGCAAGCTTTTGTCACCTGATCCACGAAGGGTATGAGAGTACCCACGAAAGCCCTCCTCCCCTCCCCCTTTCCCACTCCCAAAGCCGGAGTGGGAAAGGGACACCCAGCTAAAAGTTATATATCCGTCATTATTTGATTGAATTATACAGTAGAATAGAATAATAGTTCTATAGTTACTTTCGTATTTTCAATTATTCTTCTATAGAAGTATGACTGGCGAGTCGTCTTGATTTGACTCAAAGAGATGCAAAATTCATCTGTATTTAAGGGGTATTATATGCGAAAACTTGCCGTTGCCATGGCCAAAGGCGGTGTGGGCAAAACCACAACAGCCGTAAACCTGGCCCATGAGCTATCCACCCAGGGACAGCGGGTTCTGTTGGTGGACTGTGACACACAAGCCCAGGTTTCCAAGTTTCTGGGTGTCTCCCCACCTTATGGAATGTACGAATTTGTCACTGGACACGATAATGGCGGCCGCTCTGTCGCCAAAAAGGACGCCGTATTTGCCGCACGTGAAAATTTATGGATCTTAAACGGCGGCATCAAGCTGGTGGAATTAAAGAATTGGCTGGGCCAACAGCCGGCCGAAAGCCGACACGACTATCTGCGTAAAACCTTGGTACCCAAGGGTGACAGCCTCGATTTTATTATTTTCGACTGTTCACCAGGCTGGGATGTGCTAAGCGTCAATGTGCTCATGGCGGCTGAGGAGGTATTGTGCCCAGTAGCCCTTCAAGGCCCGGCGCTGGAAGGGCTTAAAACCTTTTTCGGCTATCTGATATCCGCCCAAAAACAGAATGAAATGCTGGCGCTCAAATATGTACTGCCCACCATGTTTGACCGCCGCACGCGTCAATGCTTCGAAATCTACAGAAACCTCAAGCGGCTCTTTACCAAACAGATTTGCGCTCCGATTCGCCACAACGTGCGCCTGTCAGAGGCCGCCAGTGCCGGTAAAACCATCTTTGAATATGCCAAAAGCGCCACCGGCGCCGAGGATTATCGAAAATTATCACGGAGGTTAATTGATGACGGCATCAGAGCAAAACAAGTCCCCCGATTTTTTTGAGGAACACGACCTGGATCCAATGTCCGCGGCCACCGGCCGAAAAGCGGCGGCAAAGAAGCCCATCCCCAAAAGAAAGGCCGGCTTTTATCTTTCCGAACCCCTGCTGGAGCGCTTCAATCGCTGCTACCATCAAATGAAACTCGACGGTGTAGCCATCGAGAACAAATCCGCCCTTGTGGAAGTTGCCTTGGCCTACGCCCTGAATGACCTTGACCGGGGTCAGCAAAGCGAGATCATCACGGCTTTGGATCATTAACCAGGCCACTATTCACACAATGTTAAATGATCCAGCCGGCAGACCGGCAGCAATTCTCGGCGAAGCGAACGCGGGGGAGGGGATAAACCCCATAAGCGCTCAAATAAGGATATTTAGCAGATTTTTCAGGTCTCGCTAATACCACCTTCTGAACCGGTCGGGACAGAGCCCGACCCTACCCGGGAACCCTCAAAACGCCAGGGACCGGAGCGTAGGGCCGGCCTCCGTGCCGGCCTGGTATAAAATCCGATATCCTGCAAGGCGTCAAGGGCGAAGCCGTAGTAAATCTACTGCGAGTCCTTGACACCGTCCCGCCAAAGGCGGGGGAGTCCTCCGGGTTTTGCATCATTAGGGCCTACTGCATCTTAGCCATGGCTTGTTGCAATCGTTTCTGGGCTTCTTGAACCTCAGGATCCATGACATACTTCATCGCCTTCATAAAGCTGGCGGGAATTTTCTCGGCCATGGCGGCGGATCTTTCCTGAAGGGCTTTGAGTTCTTCCGGTACCTTGGCGTTGTCTTTCAATTCCGGATATTTTCCGATCACCGCCTTCATCTGCGGGGCGATCTCCTCCATTTTCTCAGCATAGGCATCGATGGCATCGGCCATGGCTGAAGCGCTGTCGGCCTTTTCAACATCCTCCAAATAGGTTTCCATGGCGCCGATGAATTTCGTGTTGACGGCAACGACCTCGTCATAGTCGCCACTACCACCACAGCCGACCATTACCAATATCCCCAATAAAACCAATCCCAAATACAGTTTTGCCACCATTGAGTTCTCCTCTTTGTTGTTGTGGTGATAATGCTGGGCTTAGCCTGCCGCACTTTCCTTCCCTTCGACCGCATGTGTCCCGGCATTGATGAATCGTCGGCATGGTTTTAGGGCAATTATGTTACCAGGTCAACCCATTACTGATTGCATAAGGTGACCGTAAATGAAAGCGGTCCATATAATTTTAGGTTGCGGTATCATGGGGTTATTGGCTAAACTAATACCAGTCAATGTCTTGACTGCGCGCCCGCAGGCTGATCCAGCCGCAGCTTATCAATGCGCACACGCTTTGAGCGCCATCATGTTGGACCGTCTCGATCATTGATGTTCACCCCCGTTTTGTTATCCGCCAGGACGCACCCGCTAAACGCAGGACGACTAGCCGGCGAGCAACACCTGCAAAGGGCTGTCCCATGAATGAAAATCTTCAGCCATTGCTTTTGAAGGCCATGGCCGATCCGGCCTTCTACCCGCATCGGGTTACCAACCTGTCCCGGCGGGAGACCCACATCTCTGTGGTCTATTTGACCGGCGATTTTGTCTATAAAATAAAAAAACCTGTTGATCTCGGCTTTTTGGATTTCAGTACCCTGGAAAAACGCCGCCGGTTCTGCGAACTGGAGGTTCAACTCAACCGGCGGCTGTCCAAAGATATCTACTTGGCCGCCGTGGCTCTGACGCACGACGGCAGGAAATTTCACATTAACGGTTCCGGTGAAACTGTTGAGTGGGCCGTTCAAATGCGTCAGCTTCCTTCTGCTTATACCCTTAAGCGCCTTTTGGCTGATCATACCGCCACGGAATCTGATATGAAGCACCTGGCCGCCCATCTGGCAGAATTTCATGGCAGCGCTCCACGGGTATATGACCAGCCCACATGGTCCCATGTGAAAGCCGCTTGTGATGAAAACTTCAGACAGGTTCAGCCGCACGAGGGCCGCATCTTGGATCGCACGCGCCTGGCATTCATTCGCAATGCCGTCAGTACAGCTTTGGATCGACACCACAACCTCATTGATAAACGAACGGCATCCGGCTATGTCCGCGACGGCCACGGCGATTTACGTGCCGAGCATATCTATTTTACCGGCCAATGCGAAATCCAGATTCTGGATTGCATCGAATTCAACGATCGCTTGCGCCT
>JASFER010000148.1:0-14533 GCA_050124755.1 Desulfobacteraceae bacterium | reverse complement strand
CTGAAGCGATCGCTGAAGCGTCCGCCCGATTGTTGAACATTTTTGCGTCTCGCGGCGGCTTTATCCTCTCCTCCGGTTGCGAGATTCCACCGGAGGCGCAACCGGAAAATGTGGCGGCCATGGTTTCCGCAGCACGCGGGAGGTGATCTGTTGCCGACATTGATGGTAAATATGGAAGAAAGGCAACGTCGTATCCCCTTCGAGGCCGGCCGGTCCTTGCGCGACATCCTGGATGCCACCGACCTTCGGGTTCGGTCCGGCTGCGGGGGCAGAGGCGCCTGCGGTCTCTGCCGCGTGCGCATTGATGCGGGGCAAGGGGGGGTGCCTACGGCCAATGAACGGGTCTATCTGGACACCGATGAACTGGATCGGGGGATTCGCCTGGCGTGCCAGGTCATACCAACGCAGGATCTGCAAATTGCAATCCTGGCGCCGGCCCCGAAAGCACTCTGGAGAAGTCTTCCCGATGACGCAGGGCAGCGCATGGGGCGAATCTGTGCTCCCCCCTGGAAAAACCTGCCCCTGGAAGTGAGCACGCCGTGCGGTGTGGCGGTCGATCTGGGAACAACGCATATCAGTCTTTCCTTATATGAACTCTCCAGCGGTAAATGGCTGGCGGGGCGCCATGGCCTGAACCCTCAGATGCGCTATGGCTCGGATGTGATGGCGCGGCTGGTGACCGCATCGGGTTCTGCGGAGCAGGCCCGTGCCATGAGCCGACAGGTTGTCGAGGCCATCGGTGAGGCGTTGTTCGATATCGCTGCCAGGGAGGGGATCAACATCGAACGGATCGTCCGTCTCATCGTAGTAGGCAATACCGCCATGCTTGCGCTGCTGTCGGGGCAGAATTACGAACTGCTGCTTCAGCCCAGCCATTGGATGCGTCCTGTGGATTGTTTACCGGACCGCCCTGATCTCTGGGCTGTCCCCCTGGGCATCCATCCCCGGGCGAGGATAGAGGTCATTGCGCCTTTGGCCGGTTTCGTAGGCTCCGATCTGCTTGCCGGCTTGATGCGTACCCATTTGACTGAAAACGGCCCCGGTGGTCTGTTCATTGATTTTGGCACCAACTCCGAGATGGCCTTATGGGATGGACGGGTTCTGAGGGTTACTTCGGCGGCGGGAGGACCTGCCTTTGAGGGCAGCGGCATCAGTTGCGGGGCGCCGGCGGACCCCGGGGCGATCTATCGTGTGAACTTCCGGCGTGTGAACTTCCGCCGTGTCAACTCCCGGCGAGACAACTCCCGGCGTGTCAGCCCCCGCAATGAGGTGCTTGATTTTGCCGTCATCAGCGATAGTCAACCGCGTGGTCTCTGCGGCTCAGGTTTGGTGGACCTCATTGCCGGTCTCGTCCGGTCGGGCAGCCTGACCAACAAGGGACAGTTTGGACCCGATGTTCCCCAGGAAGGATTTGTCGTTGCGCGGGGCGAGCATACCATCGTCCTGACAAAGAGCGATGTGGATATGTTTCAGCGAGCAAAGGCGGCTATCGGCACGGGTGTACAGGTTTTGTTGACGCAAGCGGAGATGGAATACAAAGACTTGAGGCGAATTTATGTCGGCGGACTTTTTGGCCGTTTTCTGGATGTTGTCAATGCACAGCAGATCGGCCTTCTGCCTGTGATTCCACCTGAACGTGTTGACCTGTGCGGCAACACCGCTTTGGCCGGATGTTCAGAAGCCCTGTTGTCGTCTATTGCCGTTCAGCGTTTGAAAGAGCTTAGAGACCGGACAAGGATCATCAACCTGTCCCGCTGGCCCGATTTTGACGATCTGTTTTTGACGAATCTGTATCTCCAGCCGATGCGGGGAGCGTGAGTAATGGAAACGTCATTGCCGGTACAGCAGAACTATTTTGAGGCATTTATCAAAGCTGCCCAGTATCTTGCCGGCCTGACAGCCCAACAGGACATATGGAGCGAGACGGGAAAGGTGCTGGTCAACTTTTTTGGCGCAGAGGTGGGTGCTGTGGAAGAGAGCCGGGCAAACGCAGGAGCAGCCAGACACCGTTGGGTCTTCTCCGAGCGGTATTCGAGCCGGATAGATCAGGAGGCAGAGACCCGGGAGGCGATTGCCGAGGTGCTGGAGAGCGGCTTTCTCTCAGCGCGGATTATCTACACGCCCGACCCGCTCTCCATCGCATGCTTCCCCATCACCCGGGAAAACCAGATCGCCGGTGTGATGGTGGCGGGCCACGGAATGTCCGGACCGCTTCCGAGGGAATTGCTCGATGTCTACCTGGCTCTCTCCGGACTGGTTGGAACGACGATTGGACGACTGGCCTCGGAGCGGGAACTGCGCAAACATCGCCGGCAACTTGAGGAGGAAATTGCCGAACGCAGGCAGGCGGAGGAGGAACTGAGGCGACACCGCGATCATCTCGAAGAGATGGTGCGGGAACGAACCGCCGAATTGACGATTGCCAAGGAGCTGGCCGAAGCGGCTGCCAGGGCAAAGAGTGAATTTCTGGCCAGGATGAGCCATGAGATCAGAACGCCGATGAACGCCATCACCGGTCTGACCAATCTGACTCTGGATACCGAGCTGACGCCGCTGCAGAAAGATTATCTGTCCAAGGTGCGCGATTCATCCCGTCATTTACTGCGCATCATCAACGATATCCTGGACTTTTCCAAAATCGAGGCCGGCAAGCTGGAACTGGAGCGTGCTGGTTTCATGCTCCACCATGTGATCGAGAAAATGGTCAATATGTTCCGGGTCAAAGCGGCCGAAAAGCGAATTGAATTGTTCTATATCATCGACCGCCATGTCCCCCTGGCCTTGAAAGGCGATGCTTTCCGCATAGGCCAGGTGCTGATCAACCTGATTTCCAATGCGGTTAAGTTCACCGACAAGGGTGACATCATCATCAAGGTAGAGCCCAACGAGCAGAGCGCCGAACCGCTTCCAGGGCCGGACCAGGTGGATCTGCGTTTTTGCGTGCAGGACAGCGGAATCGGCATACCGCCGGATCGACAGGAGGCCTTATTTGAGCCCTTTGCCCAGTTGGACGGTTCAATGACACGAAAACACGAAGGCTCCGGCTTGGGGCTCTCTATCTGCCATCGGCTGGTGAACCTGATGGGTGGGCGGATCTGGTTTAAAAGCGAAGTGGGCCGCGGATCACGCTTCTATTTTAATCTCATCCTGGATCGCCACACCGCAGAAAGGCCTTATCAGCTTGTTGCGCCTGCGGATATCCGGGGGCTTAAGGTGCTGGTGGTGGACGATAACGCGACAGCCCGGCATATTGTGGGGCAGATGCTGCGCCAGTTCGAATTCGAGGTGGCCCAGGCTGTTTCCGGTCCACAGGGGCTTGCCGAGTTGGAGCGGGCCGCGACGTCAAGGCCTTACGATCTGCTCATCGTGGACTGGAAAATGCCGGAGATTGACGGATTCGAGATGGCCGCGCGCATCCGCAGCCATCCAGTGCTTGGCACCAAAATGATTTCGCCCAAAATCATCATGATCACCATGTACGGCCGGGATGAAATTATGCAGGCGCGCAGTGGATACACCGCCGCCATAGACGGCTACCTGCTTAAGCCCATCAGTTCATCGGAACTGTTCAACACCATCATGGAGGCCTTCGGTAAGGCTGCGGCCATGGTGCCGCGCATACCGCAAGAGCTGCACCCCCCGGAGACCATCGGTGTTGAAAGTTTACGGGGCGCCAGAATTCTTGTGGTAGAGGACCATATCATCAATCAACAGGTGGCCGTGGCCATCCTGCAACGGGTGGGGGTGGTGGTCGAGGTGGCGGAAAACGGCCAGACGGCGGTGGACCTTTTCATGGCAGCGGCTGATATGGCCGAACCGATTTTCGATGCCGTGCTTATGGACATCGAAATGCCGGTCATGGACGGCTACGCAGCCGCCCGGCGCATCCGGGAAATGGAGTTCCAAGTTCAAGGTTCAAGGCTCAAGGTTCAAGATGAAATCTCTGACCTTTCAACCCACCGAACACCGAACACCGAACACCGAACACCGATTATCGCCATGACCGCCCACGCCCTGACGGGAGACCGGGAGGCGTGTCTGGCCGCCGGTATGGACGATTACATTGCCAAGCCCATCGACGAACGGGAGCTTTATGCCGTTTTGGTCAAATGGATCAAGCCCGGGCAACGGGAGATAAGCAGGCCTTGCGTGCCCGCAAAGCGGGTGGCGGCGCAGTGGGATGATATGCCAAAAGAGATTCCCGGTATCGATCTGAAAATGGCCTTGGCGCGAATTAGCGCCAATACCGGGTTATATAAAAAAATGCTGCTCAGTTTTCTTGATAAATTTGGCAACGCCGGCCACCTTATGGGGCAATACCTGCATGAAGGCAAATGGGAAGCGGCGTATCAACTGGGCCACGCGTTAAAGGGGGTTTGCGGCAACATCGGCGCCAATGGCATTTTTCAATCCGCCGGGGATCTTTGCAAGGTGCTCGAGATGGAAAAAAAGGAGCAATGGCAGCCCGCACTTGAGTCTTTTTTGCGGCAGTTTTTCATCGTGAGATCCGCTTTAAAAGGATTGCGGTTGGAAGAGCCGCCGCCGGTGTTATCTGCGAATCAAATTGAAGCGGTTGATCCCGCGGTAACCGTCGCGATGCTTCGTGATCTGCTCGAATTGCTGGAAAAAAGAAACTCCCGGGCGATGAATGCCTTGCAGGCTTTGAAAAATGTGCTACAGGATCCACGCTTCCATGACCGGTTGAACCGGTTGGACAGAGCCATTTACAATCTGGATTATAAAAAATCCATATCGGTCGTTTCGCAGCTGATCCAGGTGGTTGACACGCCTTTGAAGAAAGAGTGAAAAAATGACCGTCAAGAAAGGCAAAGACAAGATATTGATCGTGGACGATCAGCCGGAAGACATCTGGCCGTTAAGCCAACATTTGCAACCCGGCTTCGATGTCCTGTGTGTAACCTCCGGAAAAGAGGCGCTGGAAATCGCCTTTTCCGAAAATCGGCCGGATTTGATCATGCTGGACATCATGATGCCGGACATGGACGGCTACGAGGTCTGCGAAAAACTTAAATCCGATGCAAGCACCCGGGAAATACCGATCATCTTTTTGACCGGCAAAACGGCGGATCCGGAGCAGGTAAAAGGGCTGGGCCTGGGGGCGCAGGACTATGTCACCAAACCGTTCAGCTTGCCGGTTGTGATGGCCAGGGTCAAAAGCGTACTGAATTTGAAAAAGGAGATGAACCGCAGGCTGTTGCTCAAGGCTCAGCTGGAGGCGTTGAACCTGCAACTGGAGCACCAGGTCCGTCAAAAGCAGCGCGAGCTCGAAGCTGCCCGCGAGGCATTAAAACAGTACGAGGATAAATGGAGCCGCCTGTTCAAGGAAGAGGGGGCGGCCAAAGCGCCCAAACACATCCTGGTGGTGGATGATAATCCGGAAAACGTCCATATTCTCGCTAATAATCTGCAATCCCAACATGAGGTCATTTGCACCACCAGCGGGAAAGAGGCGCTGGAAATCGCCTTTTCAGATGATCGGCCGGACATCATCCTGCTGGATATCATGATGCCCGATATGGACGGTTTTGAGGTCTGCTCGCGCTTGAAAGCCAACGCCGAGACCTGGAGCATTCCGGTTATTTTTATTACGGCCCTTGGCCAGGAGGTGGACGAGACCAGAGGGCTCAACCTTGGGGCCGTGGATTTCATTACCAAGCCCTTCAGCATTCCTGTTGCTAGAGCCCGGATTGAAGCCCACCTGCGTTTGAAAGAGGAAATGGACAGTCGGATTACGCTGGCCCGTAAACTGGAGGAACTGAATAAAAATCTGGAAGCGCGCATCCAAAAAAAGGCGGTCGCGCTGGAGCAGGCCCATGAAGAGCTGAAGACCAGTGAAAGCAAATACCGCGGGATCTACGAAAACGCCATTGAAGGCATTTTTCAGACCACCCCGGAAGGCCGGTTTTTGGATGCCAGCCCGTCTTTGGCCAGAAGTTTGGGATATGATTCGCCGGGGGAGCTTGTTGCAACCGTCACCGATGCCGCCCATCAACCCTTCCTCCGGCCCCAGGATCAGAAAATAGTATGGCAAGCTCTGGATCAAAAAGGAGAACTATTCGGTTTTGAAACGCAGTTTAAGAAGAAGAACGGTGAAGTTGTTTGGGTCATGATCAGCGCCAAAGCGGTCCGCGATAAAAATGATGAGCTACACTATTTTCAAGGTTTTGTTGTCGATATTACCGAACGCAAGCGGGCGGAAGAGGAAATCCGCAGACTCAATCAGGAACTCGAACAACGGGTCGTAGATCGCACGGTGCAGCTCGAAGCAGCCAACAAAGAGCTGGAGGCGTTTTCCTTCTCGGTGTCTCATGACCTGCGGGCGCCCTTGCGGCATATCGTCGGTTTTCTGGAACTGCTTCAAAAGAAATCCGCAGTGGCGCTGGACGAACAGGGACAACACTACATGGACGTCATTTCCGAATCGACCCGGAAAATGGGGCAGTTGATCGAGGATCTGCTCTCCTTCTCGCGCATGGGGCGCCAGGCCCTATCGCGCCAGGCAGTGGATCTGAAAACCCTGGTGGGCGAGGTCATCGACGAACTTGGGCCCGAGGCCGCCGGCAGAACCATTTCCTGGCATGTGGGAGACCTGCCCATGGTTACCGGCGATCGTGCCTTGCTGCGCATTGTGCTGGTCAACCTGATCTCCAACGCCTTAAAATTCACCCGGCCGCGCGAGCAGGCGGAGATCGAAATCGGATGCACGCCGGGGAGAAAGAACGAGACGTTCGTTTTTGTTCGCGACAATGGTGTGGGGTTCGATATGAACTATGCGGACAAGCTCTTTGGCGTGTTTCAGCGGTTGCACCAGGCCGATGAATTCGAAGGCACCGGCATCGGGCTGGCCACTGTGCGCCGCATCATCGCCCGGCACGGCGGCCGGACCTGGGCCGAAGGCAAACCGGACCATGGTGCGGCCTTTTACTTTGCGCTGCCGCATACCTTGCAAGGGGGTGGAGATGAGACCCTATAAGCACATCTTGACTTTTTAGAAAGCTCAAGGTATCCATATCATTATCTTAATTTACGGCTGAAGCCGTAGTGGTTATATGCTCAGGGCAAGCCCGAGAGCATCCCATCCGCCGCCGCAGTTTGGCGGCATCGACATATAAAGCTGAAGCAAAAGGCCACGAAGGTCAATTTCCCATGGGGAGGAGACTGCGTGGCCTTTTTTGTTTTTGAAACCACTTCTATGGCTGTCGGTGCAATGGTGTGCGTCCCCATCGCCCGTAGCGTGGGCACTATTGGATAACACCAGGAGAGAGAGATGAAACTGTTTCTGGAAATGTTCCTATGGACCCTGGAAAAGGCAGAAACCGTCCGCTTTTTCCATCTGCAGACAGACATCACGGAAAGCCCAAGAGACCCTGACGCCGTCATGAAGGATCAAATGGAGCTATTGGGGATGATCAACGGCAAGGGCGCCCGATACGCTCACTCCACCAGCTGGCGGTACGAAGACGGACGCACGCTGCTGACCTACCTGGTATGGGTCCATGGTCATGAGCTTGAGAACCTGCCGACAAGGCAGCTGTTCATACCGTCGGTGACCTGCCCCACGAGTCGCGGCCCGCTCTCACCGCGGCCTGAATCGATTTGTGAAGCGCATGTGCTGGTTCATGGGCTCCGGCACTTGCGCTACCTTGCCTTGGATCAAGAAGATGTGGTTGCCGCTGAACTATTGGAATGTCGGCAGACGTGTATTTTCCTCCATTCGCTTGAACCGGCCCTTTCGGGCCGTTTTGAAACCCAACCGACAACCGTCGTTGAAGACGTGCAGGTGGCGACGCTATAAACAAGGGGAGGCCGCTTATGTGGACGAACGCTGTCAAAACGGCACCTTCACCCTTCGGCGCAATGGCTGTCATGGAATGATGGTGTGGAATATAAACGATATTGTTGCATAAACAATAAGGGAGTTATTTGTAATGAAACGCTCATCAACCACTGTATCGCTCATTCTTCTTTTGATGTTGACACTGATGCTGCTCGCCTGCGGCCAACCGGAAACCGACGCCGGGCAGGCCGCCGACGCCAAAGGGGCATCCCAAAGCGCCTATGAGGTGGATGTCATTCGCCTGGGCGGCGGCGACTGGGGTTATCCAACCCCTTTTGCCCACTATCCCAGGGGGCCGGGGGGATTTAAGATGTGCTTGATCTTCGACAGCTTGCTGGAGCGTGATGAAAAGGGATTGATTCCCTGGTTGGCGGAAAAATACGAGATCGGCGACGATGGCATGACCTACCGTTTTACCATCCGCCGGGGCGTGCGCTGGCACGACGGCACACCGCTTACAGCGCAGGATGTGGCCTTTTCCATTGATTACGCCAATGGCCACCCCGCCACATGGTCCTATATCTTCGAAGCGGTTGCCTCGGTGGACACCGAAACGGACCGGGTCGTACGGGTGCGACTGAAAAAACCCCATGCCGCCATGCTCTACAATATCGGCCGAACCCGCATCATCCCCAAACACATCTGGGAGAAGGTGGATCGCCCCAAGGAATTTACCTCGCCGGAAGCGGTCATCGGCTGCGGCCCCTATCGCCTGACCCACTACAGCAAAGCGCACGGCACCTACCGCTTCGAAGCCTTTGATGATTTCTGGGGCCCCAAACCGCGTGTGCGGGTGGTGGAGTACGTTCCGGCGGGCGAACCGATCCTGGCATATGAAAACGGGCAGATCGACCTGACCAGGGTCACCCCCGATGTGCTGCCGCGGTTCCAGAAGGACCCGGCCCATAAAATCGTTCAAAGTCCGGCCTTCTGGGGCTATCGCCTGCTGATGAACATGGGCGATGTGGCCTGTCTGCGCCATGTGTCTGTCAGGCGGGCCTTGGCCCATGCCATCGACCGCCGCGAGTTGGTGGACAAAGTGGCCAGGGGGGCGGCCGTGCCGGGAAGTCTCGGCATCCTGCCGCCCGACCACGTCATGGCGGCCAAGGATACCAGGCCTTATCCGTTCGATCCCCAACAGGCCCGGACGCTGTTGGACCGGGCCGGATACGACCGCACAAACGAGGACGAGACGCGGCTATCCCCCGATGGTCAACCGCTGATCCTCGACCTGCTGTGCAGCAGCCGGGAAGTGCGCATGGCCGAGCTGATCCGGCAGCGGCTCAAAGCGGTGGGCATCGGGCTGACCATCCGCAGCGTGGACGGCAAAACCCGCGACGCGCAGGTGCGCGGTTTCAATTATCAACTGGCCATTTTGGGACACGGCGGCTGGGGCAGCGACCCCGATTACCTGGCGTCCCGTTTTGCCGGAGAAATCCTGGATCGAAGTGCATCACCCTCCCGTTCCAGGCTGCCCGGATTTGATGCCCCGGATTTGATGCCCCTGCTCAAGCGGCAGCAAACCGAAATCGACCCGGAAAAGCGGCGGCGCCTGATTACCGAGATCCAGAAAATGCTGGCTGAACAGGTGCCGGAAATCCCTCTGTTTTACACCACCGCGTACAGTGTGTACCGCCCGGCGACATACGACGGTTGGATGTTCATGTTCGACCACCATAACCTGACGCACAGCAAGCTCTCTTATTTGGCGCGCAGCGGAGCGGCTGAAATGCGTTCGGAAATAGTGACACAGCTTGGCAAGTAAATGGCGGGACAACACACCAAACGATTTTTGGAATACCTTTTAACGGTCTGGGTGATCGTGACGCTGAATTTTGCCCTGCCGCGGGTGATGCCCGGCGATCCCTTTCTCTTTCTCTCCGCGGAAGAAGGAGATGAAATCGCCCGCTTCAATGAGGCCCAGCAGCACTACTATCGCAGCCAGTACGGACTGGAGCGCCCCCTGATGGCGCAATATACAACCTACCTGGGGGCGCTGTTCAAGGGCGACCTGGGGTACTCTATCTACTACAACCAGGGGGTCACCATGATTCTGCTGCGGCGGCTTCCCTGGACGCTGCTTCTGGTAACGGCGGCCGTGGCTTTAAGCACCCTGGCCGGCTGCCTGCTGGGAAGTTTGAGCGCTTATTTCCGCGGCCGGCGCCCGGACCGCTGGCTCTACCCGGCCATGATCGCCGTATCCGAAATTCCCGCGTTTCTTCTCGGACTGCTGCTGCTCTTTACGCTGGCGGCCGGTTTGAAGCTGTTTCCCCTATCGGGTGCCATGACCCATTTTGCCGCCTATAACGGTCTCTGGAACAAATTCATGGACATCGTCCGGCATGCTGCCTTGCCGGTATTGACCCTGACCATGGTCCGCACCGGCGGTATGTATCTGCTGGCCCGCAACAGCACGGCCACGGTATTGGCCAAGGATTATCTGCGCACCGCACAAGCCAAAGGTCTGCATCCGTTGCGCATCCTGGTTCGCTATACCCTGCGCAATGCCATGCTGCCCATTGTCACCCGTATCTTCCTGAGTCTGGGCGGTCTGGTGGGCGGCGCCATCCTCGTGGAAAACGTCTTTGCCTATCCCGGCCTGGGCTGCCTGATGCGCGAGGCCGTGCTGGTGCACGACTACCCCATGATTCAGGGCATCTTCCTGTTGGTAACCCTCAGCGTCATGTCGGCGAATTTTTTCGCCGACATGATCTATCGCCGCCTGGACCCGCGCATCCAGGAGAGGGCTTCGGTGACGCCATGACCATCGACAGCCTGCCATATCCCCATATCCGGAGAACAGGCCGCTTTTACGGCTGCCTGTCAACCGGCGGCAAGGCCGGCATGACTTTGCTGTTGCTGGTGTTGATGCTCGCCGTGGCAGCCCCCCTGGTCTGCCAGCATTCCCACCGGCAGAGCTCGGGTCCGGCCCTGTCCGCGCCCGGCCGCGATCACTGGATGGGCACCGATGAACTGGGGGTGGATTTATGGGCCCAGATCTGTTTCGGGGCCCGCATCAGCCTTCTGGTGGGGACGGGCACCGCCTTGCTGGCCGGATTGGGCGGTGCGTTGGCGGGCATCTTTGCCGGGTACCTCGGCGGATGGACGGATCGCCTGCTGATGCGCCTGATCGATATTGTGTTGGTGCTTCCGGACCTGCCGGTGATGATCGTGCTGGCCGCATTTTTCGGCCCCGGCGTGTGGACCATTATCGTGGTGCTTTCCGCTTTTTCCTGGGTGTTTACCGCCCGCATCGTGCGCGCCCGCGTGCTGAGCCTGAAACAACGGCGTTATATCCAGGCCGCTGAAACTTATGGTGCCGGTGCGTTCTATCTGATGCGGCGTCATTTCCTGCCGGAGATTTTTCCCCTGGCGGCCGTGGGTATGATTCGGCTGGCCGGACGGGCCATTGTGGCCGAAGCAGGCTTGTCGTTTTTGGGGCTGGGCGATCCCACTTCCCGCTCCTGGGGGTTGATTATGCATAACGCTTTGAGTTTTCAGGGTATTTACTATACGCATTTTTGGAAATGGTGGCTGCTGTTCCCCTGGGCGGCCTTGACGCTGGTGGTCACATCGCTGGCCCTGGTTGGAAAAGACCTTGAAAAGACGGCAGATCCGAGGATGAGGAGCTTCTGATGCTGGATGTTCAAAATCTTTCCATTGTTTACAACCGTGTGCGGCCCCATGTGCCGGCCGCCATGGATATCAGCTTTATGCTGCCGGCCGGCGAAAGCCTGGGCATCATCGGAGAATCGGGCTGCGGCAAGACCACCCTGGCCCTGGGCATCATGGGTCTGCTCCGCCAGGCCGACATCCGGGGGCGCGTGCTTTTCCAGGGGCGCAACCTGACCGCCATGAAAGCCTCCCGCCGCCGTCTGTTTCGCTGGCGCCATATCGCCATGGTCTTCCAGAACAGCCTGGAGGTCTTCAATCCCGTTACCACCCTTGGCGAACAGATGGCCGAACCCCTGCGCACCCATCTGGGGCTTTCCCCTAAAGCCGCCCGTGAGCGCATGGCCGAAATGTTGACCCTCACCGGCCTGGATCCCCAGTGGCAGACAGGCTACGCCCACCAGCTCTCCGGCGGCATGCGCCAACGCGCCTTGATCGCCATGGCCCTGGGCTGCGAGCCGGACATCCTGATCGTAGACGAACCCACCACTTCCCTTGATCCCCAAAGCCGCAGGGATATTCTAAACCTGATCGAAACCCTGCAGCAACGCATGGGTTTTGCCATGATCCTGATCTCCCATAACCTGCCGGCCGTCCAGCGGCTCACGTCGCGACTGATGACCATGTATGCCGGCCGGGTGGTCGAGCAGGGCGTCACATCCGATGTCTTGAGAAATCCGATGCACCCTTACACCCGCGGATTGATCAACGCCGCGCCGGATTTTTACCCATACAAAGATCTTTGGGGGATTGCCGGCGCACCGCCCAAGCCCGGGGCTGCGGCCGGTTGCGCTTTCGAGCCGCGCTGTTGCCAGGCTGCGGACCTGTGCAAACAATCCCGGCCGGAGCTGAGCGGCGTGGGCGTGGAACGCCGGGTTGCCTGCCACAAAGGCGGCATTGAAACCGTTTTGCAGGCCATTGGCCTTGCAAAGAGCTACCCTCTCGGTCCCAGGAAAGTTCCGGCGCTCAAAGGGGTCAACCTGACCGTCCGCAGGGGTGAAATCGTGGCCCTGGTGGGCAAATCGGGCTCGGGCAAATCCACCCTGGCCCATAGTCTGGTGCAGGTTATCAGGCCCGACAGCGGCGAAGTGTCGTTTCTCGGCCAATTGATTAAAAACCGTGACGCCATCGCCGTCATGGGTGGCATCCAGATCGTCTTCCAGGATCCGGTCGAAGCCGTCAGCCACCGTTTCACGGTTCTCGATGCGGTTCGCGAACCGCTGGACATTATCAAGTGGAAGGATCGGCGACATCGTGATAAAAAAGCCGTAGCTGCATTGGCTGACATGCATCTGCCCACCGGTCCGGACTTTCTCAATCGCACCTGCCATGCCTTGAGCGGCGGTCAACGCCAGCGCGTGGCCATTGCACGGGCCCTGGTCACCGATCCGTCGCTGTTGGTTGCCGATGAGATCACCGCCATGCTGGATCCGTCCACCCAGGCCGTCATTTTAAGGGAGCTTAAAGCGCGACAGCATGAGCGCGGCTTTTGCATGCTGTTTATCACCCACGATATCCATTTGGCCCGCAAAGTATCCGATCGGGTTTATGTGCTGGACCACGGCAGCATGGTCGAACAGGGCGCTGCATTTGAAGTGTTCGGCCGTACGGCTGAAGGTCGCCCCTTGGATTTGCCGGCGGCCGCCACTGAAAATCGATAGAAAAAAGGAGAATCTCCAAATGTCCGCCGAAGCCATTTTAGCCAGCGATCTTTTTAAAAAATGTCTCGATTTTCACGGCCACCTGTGTCCGGGACTGGCCCTGGGGTATCATGCCGCTCAGGCCGGCATGCAATGGCTCGCCGCCCAACGGGCCGAAGATGAAGAGGTGGTGGCCATTGTGGAGACCGATGCCTGTTGCGTTGATGCCGTTCAGGTGATCACCGGCTGCACCTTCGGCAAAGGCAACTTCATCCACCGCGACTACGGCAAAATCGCCTTTACTTTTTTCAACCGGGTAACCGGCAAAGGTGTACGCATCGCCCGCACGGCTGAAAAAGAGCATCCTGTGAGCCCGGAGCACCGCAACCTGCTGGACAAAATCCGGCAGGAAACTGCCACCGAAGCGGAGCGCGAACAATTCGGCCGGATGCATGCAGAGGCTTCCAGGCGCATCCTGGACAAACAACCGGAAGAACTGTTCACCATCACGGAGGTTACCGTTCCCCTGCCGGAAAAGGCCCGCATCGAACCGTCTGTCAATTGCGACCGCTGCAAAGAACCCGTCATGGGGTCCAAACTTGAGCATATAGAAGGACAGCGGGTGTGCCGGGGTTGTCTGGCTTAGTAGGGCTCGCATAAAAACAGCTTCACATGTTTAACGCCCCTTAAATAGTGGATACGACCCCATTATTGTGCCCGATGCGGTTCGCGAACCGCCGGACATGATCAGGAGGAAGGCATTCTATTAAAGGCCGTCTCCAAAAGACAATTGCATGTCCTCATCCGTGAAACAGCGTTCAGCGCTTTCCGGATTCATGGCATCCTCTTCCATCATGCGGCGATCATAACCGGGATCCAGCACCTGGTTGAAATATTCATGTTGGATCAAAAGATTCATTATTTCGCTGGTTCCTGTCCATATCATCCCAAGCCGGAGGTCTCTTAAGGCCCTTTCAACGGGGTAGACATCCGTGTATCCGATCCCTCCCATGATTTGCATGGCGTTGTTGACAACATCCCATGCGATTTCAGTGGTGAATCGCTTGGCTTCACTGACGATGCGCCGGACATTGGCGTAATTGTTGTCAACCGCCTTAGCCGCCATGTAACATAGTGCCCGCGCCGCATCGAGCTGCGTTATGGAATCGGCGATCTTGAAACTCACCGCCTGATAGTTGCGGATCTTTTTTCCGAAAGCCTTTCTTTTGTCGGCGTAGCGCACCGCCAGGTCCAAGGCTCCCCAGGCGCCAAGACATCCGGCCGCGGAAGTCAGACGTTCAGGAATCATCATTTGGTTGAAACAGATGGCTCCGCCATGCAGTTCTCCAACAAGATTTTCTTT
>JASFER010000147.1:0-14549 GCA_050124755.1 Desulfobacteraceae bacterium | reverse complement strand
ATGGCGAACATGGATTAGACGACCCAATAGTCGTATTATATTACGGCTGTTTAGCAGCCGAAATGGTGTTATTGTGCTAATCAGTCCAATAATACCCCAAATTTCCGGTGTTATTGTGCTAATTAGCACAATAAAAAATTGACATTTATTAAAACCTACCCTATATATGAACAAACGTTCGCATTATTTCCTGTTTTGAATTGCCTGCTGAGTTTGTTCAATGGGCCTTCCGATAGAGAGATTAACGGCTTTTCTTTAATATGTCAATGTAATAACTCGTAATTATTGAGTATGCCCCAAGTGGAGAAAGAATTCTGATTGATGATTCGAGTCCGACTGAAGGCCTTTTGGTTGCAGACGGCAACCTACCATACCGATGAAGTCCTCTCCTTCTTGACAGAGTGCGCAATGTAATACGATACAAACATAATAATATTCGTGCGGAGCAGATTATGTCGACTTGATAAAGCGGATGCATTAATTTCCATTACAGAGCTGACTTTATCAGTGATTCGTTCAAGATTATATCGCTTTGGCGATTAGAATATTTTTCCGATCCATCTGTTCATTGGCCGCAGACAACACTTGCTCGACAAAATTCCCATCTCCAAGAATCCGCTTATCTGACTTTTCAAATATCTTTGCCTTTCGCATCGATTTTACCGCTTGCTATCCTCCCATGCTTCGAATAAGTCCGCCTCCGGTTAAGTCCTTTCGCTGGCCCATTGATATTCCCTTTTCAACAAATGCATGGATATACTTGACCAGTTCCAAAAGGTAAGTGTCTTCTCAGAACCTCTTTATTCTATAAACTGAAAATGTGTAAGGCGTTAATTACCTCCTAAATTTCGCATAATAACCTGGGCGCCATTCACCCCCGCCTTTTTGAGCGCGTCCTCAACAGGCGGGATCCTCTGGCGCGGTTTTTATAGGCCCAGCTTTTTCAGGAGCCTGCCGACAAATTTCATTCCGTCTGTTTTATAGGCAGGCAGGACCCAGGGCATATGCGCCAATGTCTTCAGCAGGGTCGGGAGTATGTCAAAGGGAATCGAAACGATCTGTCTGCATTCCGGAAACAGTTTTCTACGCTTCATGCCGTGACCAAGACCGGTAATGCTGTAGTTCAGCTCGCCGCTGAGATAAGGATAGGTAAAAATCCACGCGCATCCGATGGCAGGGGTGTACTTGCTGATCCACATCTGGCCTGTACGGTAGCTCAAGGCCCGCAGCAGGATTTCGGTCTGGGGTGTATCGGCCAGCAGAATCAAGAGATCCGGATCAAAGCTGAGCTTGTCCAGGGGGGCAAAGGCCACGTAGTGGACCAGGCCCGTTCCGATCCTGGGAATGTGCTGGTAGAGCCGGCTGGCAGATCGCGCTGTTTCATAAATTTGCAGCCCGGCTCCGAATGCGCCGTTAATAAAAGGTTCAGGGGCTTCAGCCTGTCCCAGAACGTACAGGCCGGCTTCGCAGGCATGCGTGTCTGCGTCGGCAAAAAAAGCCCGGCCTTCCTGGGCCCGCTTGAGCATCTCGCACAAGGCCAGTTTTTCGTCCAGGCGTTCGAGCTTGTCAGGGGGGCCGGCCAGGAATTTGACGCCCACCGGTGACCGATCGAATTCAAATTTCTCCAATACGTCGTAATCTTTTTCAACGAGGCCCATACCACACCTCCGGCATGAAAGTATCGGGGAAGTACGCCTCGGCAAGCTCCCCCGATGCGGTCTTATTTTTTGGTGAAGATGTGACGCAGCGGGTAGATGCCCACTTTTACCGATTTGCCGTTCTGCACCTGGTCGATGCGGACCTGATCGACCCCTTCGATATCGCCCTCGCCGTACGTCAGGGGTGTGCTGCTGATATCGCCGGTGGGAAGGTTTTTGATCCGGTAAAAGCCGTGCACCAGCACATCGCGCGGCGTCAGCTTTTCAAACGGAACTTTTTGCATGGCCAGCCGCAGGGCCTCGACCTGAATCATGGCCTCCAGGACACCGGCCTCGTACATGATGTGGGTGATGCGCTTGCCCCTGCGATACTTGTCCTGCAGATCGCTGCAAAACTTGATTCCGGGCGTGGCCAGATCGTTCATGGGCCGGAAACTGCCGGCGCAGACATAGCCGTCGCCCAGCGTCCCCATCGCCTCGGCGAAAACGGCGGCATGTCCCGGCGCCGGAACGCCGAAGATCATTTTATACGGCTGGTTGGGGCCCATGCCCAGCCGGACCATCTCCTTGACCGTCGGCTGCGATCCCGGATTGATCATGACGCCCAGGGCCAGATCGACGCCTTTCTGCTTAAGCCAGGTCAACTGGGTGGTGGGCGGCGATGTCGGGACCAGGGGCACATACTGGATGCCCACGAACTCGTAGCCGATCTTCTGGAGGTAGGCCTTCATTTCAGGAATTTCGATGGAGCGGCCCATGGCGTTGTCAGCCGTCAAATAGGCGACCCGCGGCTTTCTGGCTTCCTTCCAGTTTTCTTTGAACCAGTCGGCAATGGCCGCTATGGAATCGGTATATATGGGATAGTAGGTGAAGCAGCTCTGCGGCGGCGACAGGTAGTAGGGTCCGGTGGCCATACTCGTGGCGCCCATCTGATCCTCCCACAGTCTGTCCTTAAGCGCCAGCGCAATCGGCGACCCCGATATTCTGGCAACCAGCATGCCTTTGGATTTAAGCTCCTCGTAGATCGATAGCGCCTTGGGCGGCTTGAGCTCGTCATCCCGCCACATCACCTCGAGCTTTATATCGGCAGGAAATGTCTCCTGACGCCATGGGGCAAGCTTCTTGGTGTCGTTGACATAGGCGACATAGTCCTCGATGGCGGCGAGCACGGCCGCGGAATCTTCGGCAAAAGGCCCGGTCAGCGATTGGGTGCCGCCCACATAGAGCGTCTCGGCGGCCCCTGTGTCGGCTGGCAGCAAAGTTGTCGCCGCCATTAGAACAAACATGATTGCCACTGACTTCCATCTGTTTTTAGCCATGGTTTGCCTCCTTTCCTGATCCGTTGTTGTTTGGGTATCAACTTTTTACTCCGCAGCCTCATGCGAAAAGGGCCACAGTCTGAAGTATGCCCTGATCATTTCCCAGCGATGATAAAGCCCTCTGGGTTCGAAAATGAGGAAGACGATAATAATCAAACCGTGCGAGATAAGGGCCAGCGACGCGGCGGCCTGGGGTGCGACCGCTGCGGCCAGAATCGGACCCGCCACGGTAACGAGCTCGTCCAGCAGTTTGAGGGCGATGACACCGAAGATGGCGCCGGCGGTGCTTCCCATGCCCCCCACGATCAACATGCCCAGGTACCACACCGAATCCCAGAAGGGGAACTGCTCGATGCTGGCGAAGCGGACATAGTGGAGCAGCAGGGATCCGGCCGCACCGGCGTAGATACAGCCGATGAAGAAAGCCTGCAGCTTGTAACGCCACAAGCTGACGCCCATGACCTCCGCCGCCAGGTCGTTGTCGCGGATGGCGATGAAAGCCCGGCCGGACCGGGTTCTGACGATGTTATGCGCCGTGATCGTGGCCAAAACCGCAAAAACCAGCACGAGATAATAATAGTTTATCTTGGAACTCAGCGAGAGCCCCCCGATGGCGGGCTTGGGAACCAGCAGTCCGTCGGTGCCGCCGGTGATACTGCGCAGCTGGATGATGACCCAGATAATGATGAACTGGGCGGCGATGGTCGCCATAATAAGGTAGAAGCCCTTGATTTTCAAAGACGGCAGGCCGAAGATCAATCCCGCCAAACCCGCTGCTAGTGCGCCGCAGGGAAGTGCGACCCAAAACGGCCAGCCCAGTTTGGCGCACAAAATAGCCGAGGTATAGCCGCCCACGGCCATAAACCCCGAATGGCCGATGGATATCTGACCGCAATAACCGGTGAGAATATTCAGTCCGTGGGCGCTGACAACAGCGATCCCCATGGTTGTCAGAATGGTCAGCATGCGGTCGCTTAAGAAAAGGGGGCATACGAAAAGCAGGACGAGGAGAGCGGCCAGGGCACCCCATTTCCCTTTGGAATTTAAAATTGCCATTTCCTGGGCATAATTTTCGTGGAATGTGCCGGTGCGCCAACCCATGGATCAAACCCTTTCGATGTGCGCCAGCCCGAAAAGCCCGTGGGGTCTGAAGACCAGTACGATGATCATCACAAAAAACGGGAATACCTGAGCCAGACCGCCGCCGGGCAACAGGGGATCCAGGTAGCCGGAGGCGACATTTTCAAGCATTCCCAGGATGATGCCGGCGATAATGGCGCCGCCGATGGAATTGACGCCCCCCAGCAGCACAACGGCGAAAGCCTTGAGGCCGATGAGGGCCAATTCCATATTCGCGCCGGACACGCCGCCCAATAGAATACCGCCGACGACGCCGACAACGCTGGCAATCACCCATGAAACGGCATAGATGGTTGTGGCTTTGATGCCCATGCTTTGTACCACTTGCAGATCTTCGGCCGTGGCCCGCATGGCCAACCCTATCTTGGTATATCGAAAAATGAACATGAGGACGGCCACGCAAATAACGGAGACAATCAGTCCGATCAGGGACTCCGACGGTATGGATATGGGGCCCACGCTCATGTTCAGGGTCGGCAGCATACCATGATAGGCTTTGTATTCTGCGCCCCAGAACAGGGTGGCCAGTCCTCCCAGTACCGTGGAGAGCGCGATGGTCATCATGACCACGGCCAACACCGGTTGCCCCACCATTGGGCGCAGTATCAGCCGCTCTATCAGCAAGCCCATGACGGCCGCCGTGGCGATGGCCGCCAACAGGGCGCCCCATATGGGTAGACCCAGCGGCACCAGGAAGGTCCATCCCAGGTAGCCGCCGATCAAAACAAAGTGCCCCTGGGCGATGTTGAAAACATCGGAACATTTTAAAATGATGACGAATCCGATGGCAATCAACGCATAGATCATGCCTTGGGCAAAACCGGTTACGACAAGCTGCAATAAAAAAGTCATCCCTTGGCTCCTTCCTGGATACGCTGGATCCGAAGCGATATGTCCATGCATCCCCCTCGCCCGTCAGCGGATGCGTCCCCGGCCGTTTTCGGCACCACATCTTTGTCACCGTAAATGGCTTCCGTCAGCGGGCGGTAGCGTTCTTCCAGAATGGGTCGCCTCAATACCCGCGTTCGGGTCATCTCACCCACGTCCGGATCGAATTCCTTGTGAAAATTGATGAATTTTTTTATCCTGGATCCGGCCGGCACGGCCTGATTGATTTTGGCGATCTCCTTTTCAACCAGGTTGTATACTTCCGGAGACTGGGCAAGTTCAGAGAAGGAATTAAAGGCCACGCGATGCAATCCCGCCCATCTGCTGACGGTTTCATAATTGATGACGATAATCGCCGCCAGACAGGCCTCCTCTGATCCGGACACCACCCAGGCGTCTTTGATATGGGGACGCGATCTCAGCCGGCTCTCCATCAATTGGGGCGCTGCCCGACGGCCCCCGGAGAGTGTCACCATGTCCCTGAGCCGGTCTTGAAACACCAGCCGGCCGTCTGCTCTGACAAACCCGCTGTCACCGCTGCAAAAATAGCCGTCCTGCAGTACCTCCGAGGTTCTTTCGGGATCCTTGTAATACCCGGCGAAAAGACCCTTCTGGCGGTATTTGATTTCACCTCCGGAACTGATGTTTACCTCGGCCCCTGGCTGGGCCGGCCCCACGGTTTCAAAATCGATTTCATCCTTTCCGGAGCCGCTCAGGAGGCCGCCCTCAGTGGTTCCATATATGCTTTTAAGCGGTATATTCAGGGCATGATAAAACCGAAAAGCCTCCGGACTGAGGATCGCCCCGGTGGTATGACAGATCCTGGCATTGGACAAACCCAAACTGCGCCGGATTGATGTGAACAGCAGAATGTCTGCGATACCATTCAATATTTTCAAGGCCAAGCCTGGTTTTTGCCGACGATATCGCCATTCGGCCATCCGATATCCAAGCGGCATGTACAAGCGGTAGGCCAGACGCTTTAAGGCATCCGCTCCCTGAACGCGGGCCTGAACCGCAGCCGCCTGACTTTCCCACAACCGCGCCCGGTAGAACACGATGCTGGGTCCTGTTTCCCGGCTGTCCCTTTGCTGGGTTTCGGATGTTTCTGCAAAATTCAGGGTGCAGGCCGACAGCAGATGGCAGCCGATGCCGATCCATTGCTCCTGGATCCAGACCGGGGGCAAATAGGGAACCACATTGTCTTTTTCAAACCAGGGGTCCAGCGCAAGCAGAAATTCCGCCCCCGCACGCAGGGAACCGTATGTGTGGACGGCCCCCAGGGGTGCGGCCCCGGTGGTTCCCGCAGTGTATATGATCGCACATTGATCATCGGCTTTACCGCCGGCCACATTCTGCTCAAACCGGCCGGGGTGTTGGTCTGCATAGGCTTTGCCCCGTTCCAGTGCGTCCAGGTAGCCCACCAGGATTTCGTCTTGATAGCGGGCGAGCCCCTTGTAGTTCCAGTAGATGATCTTTTTCAGAAGCGGCAGACTGTCTCTCACCCCCAGAAGCTTGTCAACCTGCTCCTGATCTTGAACCATGGCAAATCGGGCTTCGCTGTTTTCGGCAATCTGTTTTATTTCAGATGGCAGCAGCTCTGAAAACAAGCCGACGGAAAGACCATGATTGGCTTGTGCGGCCAGTTGGGCAAAGTACCATTGGGGGGCATTATCGCCGATGATCAGCAACTTGTCTCCGGCCTCGAACCCGAAAGACAGCAGACCCAGCGCCAGATGTTGAACGTTGAGATAATAATCCCGCCAGGTCAGCGGTTGCCAGATACCATAGTGCTTCTGACGCATGGCACTGCGCCGATGGCCATACGTTTCATAGTTGTGTTTGAGTATTTGGGGCCAGGTATCACCCTTATGGTGGTAATGTTGCTCCATCCCGTTCGTCGGTTCCTGAAAGACAGATGCCGGCAAGGCGCCTTAACCCATCCACCGCTTTCGACGCCGGTAGTGCTTGACGTCGCGGTAACTCTTCTGAGACCCGGCCGAGGAGAGTCCCAGATAGAACTCGCGGATGTCCTGATTATCGCGCAGCGTCTCCGCCGGACCGCTCAGCACAACCCGGCCATTCTCGAGGACATGACCGTAATCGGCGATGTCCAGGGCGGCCCTGACATTTTGCTCCACCAGCAGAATGGCCATGTCGCGATCGGCATTGATCTTCTTGATAATCTCAAATATTTCTCGAACCATCAGCGGGGCCAGCCCCAGGGAAGGTTCGTCCAGAAGCATCAGTTTGGGCCGGGCCATGAACGCCCGTCCGATGACGAGCATCTGCTGTTCGCCACCTGAGAGATAACCGCTCATGCGGTGCTTCAGGCGTTTAAGGGGTGAGAAATAATCATAAACCATTTCGAGATCCTGCCTGACGCCGGGGCGGTCTTTGCGGCAGTAGGCCCCCACGAGCAGGTTTTCCTCCACATTAAGGTGCTCGAGGACCCGGCGTCCTTCCATGGCCTGGCTGATGCCCATGACGGCAATCTTATCGGGTCCCAAGCGGTCAATGCGTTTACCGTCAAAGGCGATGCGGCCTTCGGTGACGTCCCCCTCTTCGGTCCTGAGCATACCCGAAATGGCTTTAAGCGTCGTCGTTTTTCCCCCGCCGTTGGCGCCCAGCAGCGCAACGATCCGGCCGGCGGACACGGTGAGCGACACCCCCCGCAGGACCCGGATGACATTTTTGTAAACCACTTCGATATTTTTGACTTCCAGCATTCTTTTCTCTTTTACAGGTTCGAAAATCGCTTGCCGGTTCAGACGGTTTCGTCTTCCCCCAAATAGGCTCTGATGACTTCCGGATTCGTCTTGATTTCCGCCGGGGTTCCTTCGGCAATTTTACGCCCGAAATCAAGCACCACAATGCGGTCGGCGATATCCATGACCACACCCATATCGTGTTCCACCAAAACAATGCTGCGAATTCCGTCCCTCAGCACCGGTGTGTCCGGATAGGTGTCGCCCTGACCTTCAAAGATGTCCAGAATAAACCGGGCAATGTCCTCCTTTTCCTCCAGGTTCATGCCCGCCATGGGTTCATCCAGCAACAGCAACTGCGGTTCAAGGGCAAGGGCTCTGCCCAGCTCGATGCGCTTTTGCATCCCGTAAGGCAATACACCCACAACCTTTTTTCGCATCGGCGCCATTTCCAGGAAGTCGATGATCTCCTCCACAGCCTGGCGATGCCTGATTTCCTCGCGCAGCGCCCAGCCAAAGTAAAGCGCACCGGTTACGAAATTTTGCTTCATCAGGATATGCCGTGAGGCCATGATGTTATCCTGAGTATTGAGTCCCGTGAAAAGTTCGATATTCTGGAAGGTTCTGGCGATGCCCAATTTCGTCAGTTTATCCGGGCGCATGCGCGTGATTTTCTTCCCATCGAGGTAAATCTCACCCTCCTGGGGTTTATAAAAGCCATTGATACAATTGAGCAGCGCGGTTTTGCCGGCGCCATTGGGACCAATGATGGCCAGGATCTCGTTTTTACGGACATCCAGGCTCACTTGATGCAGCGCAAATACGCCGCCGAAACTCAGCACGATTTGGTCAATCTGCAATTTAATGTTGTTGTCGGTTGCCATCAGCAGCTTACAGTTTTTCGTGCCCCGGATTGTCCGGGTGCCTGAACATGGGGATGGGTGCAGCGGTTATCTTCCACTTACAGCGAGCAGACATTTTCACCCATGGTGAGAATCATGTCCTTTAAACGATCGACGATATAGAGAGCGCCCTGCCCGTCGAACCGGCCGATATCGCCGGACCGGAACCAACCGTTGTCCCAAAATGCCTGCCGGGTTGAGTAGGAGGTGTTGAGGTCGCTTTTGAAGAGGTGCAATTGTCCAAATACATGGTTAGAGGGCAGAAAGCACAGGGCGCGGTCGTTTTCAACAAGGATCGGAACTCGCTTTTTGCAAGTCCAAGTATGCCAAAGCGACGTTTGCGTGTCAATACAGCATATTCCACAAAAAAAGCCCGAATTACCTTGACCTGCCCGGCGTGTTCCGGCATCCTGTTCGACAATGAAAAGAGATAGATACCAACAACTGCTGGAGAAGTAAAAGCCGGCATTAATCCCCGCAGCAAAAGCCTGCGCTCATACGATATGCAGTTTTCACCGCCGGTGCTTGCAAGGTCAACGCTCTTGAACGTTAAAAAGGACGGCAAAATTCTCAACCTCCCACTTTACGCTCTTTCGCGGTTGCCTGATACGGTCGCCCGGGATATTTGAACATGAACCTATCCCAATTGATGGCACAGACGCTGCTTTTGGATCTCGAAACGACGAGAACCGGAAAGATCCGGCATATCGGGGCCGTTTTTAATGGGAGCGTCTATGAGAAGGCAAAGAACGCCGGTTCGGTTAAAATTTTAAAGGAGCTGGATCGCTTTGCCCGATCCGCCGCATTTATTCTGGGACACAATCTGCTTGGGCATGACTTTCCAGTCCTGAAAATCGCAGCCCCCTGGCTTGAATTTCTTAATAAGCCGGTTATCGATACCCTTTACCTGTCACCGCTGGCCTTTCCGCAAAATCCTTACCACCGCCTGGTGAAAGATTATAAACTGGTGAGGACGGCCATTAACAGCCCGGTCGAAGATGCAAAACTGGCGGCTTCGGTGTTTGCGGACCAATGGAAAAGTTTTCTATCGCTTGCAGAGCAAAATCCGGCAGAGATTGATTTTTACCGATTTTGTTTCAAGGACAGCATTTTCAACGGTTTTTCCGGTACTGGGCATGCGGCGATGTTTTCCAATCTGACGACCGACGTCATCCTCAAGCCTGAAGAGGCGTTCGATCGCTTTATCGCCCGGACAGCCGGGAGCGTATGCCATTATGCGGCCAGGCAAATCGTGCCTGGTCTTCTGATCGACCCTGAAAAACGGCCGGCGGCCGCATACTGCATGGCCTGGTTGTCGGTGGCGGGCGGCAATTCGGTGCTGCCGCCTTGGGTACGGCACCGCTTCCCGGAACTGCCAACCATTATCAAGGCCCTGCGGGAGGACCCCTGCGGTAATTCGGACTGTGCTTATTGCACGGAAAATCATGATTCTGAGCGCCAATTGGAGCGTTTTTTCGGTTATCCATCGTTTCGTGAAGCGCCCAAAAGCAACGACGGTGAAAGCCTGCAACGGGCGATTGTGAACGGCTGCATGGGCGACCATCCCGTTCTGGGGATTCTGCCCACCGGCGGCGGCAAGTCGCTTTGCTACCAGCTTCCGGCCCTGGTTCGCTATTGGCGGCGCGGAGCCCTGACCATTGTCGTTTCCCCACTGCAGGCCCTGATGAAAGACCAGGTGGACAACCTGGTCAAAAAAACCGGAACCCTTTTTGCCGAGGTGATATGCGGACTCCAGACCGCACCGGAACGTGGCGAGGTATTTGAACGGGTTCGCCTGGGGGACACGGCCATTTTGTATCTTTCTCCTGAACAGCTTCGCAGCGTCGGTGTCCGCAACATTCTCAAACAACGCGAGATCGGGTGCTGGGTGTTCGATGAAGCCCACTGCCTGTCCAAGTGGGGGCATGATTTCAGGCCGGACTATCTCTACGCCGCCCGCTTCATCAGAGAGTTTTCCAGGGAGCAGGATCAAAGGGTGCCCCCCATCGGCTGCTTTACGGCGACCGCCAAAAAGAGTGTCATCGAGGAGATCAAGGCCCACTTCAGGGAAGAACTCGGTCAGGATCTTCTCCTCTATGCGGGGGGTGTGGAGCGGCATAATCTCTCGTTCGAAGTCATTCCGCTTTCCACGGCCGAAAAACTGGAACATGCCAACGAACTGATTCAGGAACATATCGCTTCCACTGATGAGCCGGGCGGGGTGATCGTTTACGCCGCCACGCGTAACACGACGGAGGAGATACGGGATTTTCTGAACCATCAAGGCCTGCGCGCCGAGGCGTTTCACGCCGGACTGGACCCGGGGGAGAAGCGGGATATCATCGAGGCCTTCGTGGAAGGGCAAGTGCCCGTTATCTGCGCTACCAACGCTTTCGGCATGGGTATCGACAAAGAGAACATCCGCCTCGTATTGCACTACCAGATGCCCGGATCGCTGGAAAATTACATCCAGGAGGCCGGGCGCGCCGGCCGGGATTTGAAACCGGCGCGTTGTGTGCTGTTGTATGATCCGCAGGATGTGGCCCTGCAGTTCTCCATGGGGGCCATGTCGGAAGTGCGGCAAAAGGAGATTTCACGCATCCTGCGGGCCCTGCGACGAAAGAAGAAAAACCCGCACGGCGAAATCGTTGTCACCAGCGATGAGTTGCTGCGGGATGAAGAGTGGGCCGAAATGCAGGCCCTTAAACCGGAGTTCAGGGACACCAAAATAAGGGCTGCCGTCGCCTGGCTGGAGCGGGCGGGTTTTTTAGAGCGCAACCACAACCTGACTGAGCTGTTTCAGGGAAAACCGATGGTTGACTCCCTTGATGCGGCCGCCGCCGTCATGGAACGACTGAACTTGAGCCCGCCAATGCGAAACCTTTGGTTCAACATTCTGCAGCAGCTCATCAACCGTCGGCAAGACCGCGGGATTCGGGCCGATGCGCTGGCCGAAGCGCTGTTCCCGGAAAAAGACCGGCTGTTGGAAATGGAACGCAAAACAGGACTGACAGCCGCCCAGATGGTGATAAAGATATTGCACGACATGGCGGATGCCGGTTTGGTCGACCAGGGGCTCATTCTGTCGGCGACGTTTCGTCCAAAGGGAAAAAACAACGCATTCAAGGTCTTTGAAGCGGTTTGCGATCTTGAAAACAAACTTGTGCGGCTCTTGCAGGTCGAGGATCCCGATGCCGATGAAGGCCACTGGGTGGAGCTGGACATTCGCCGTCTCAATCAGAAGCTTTCCAACGAAGGGTTCACCACCAGTCCGGATGCCCTGCGGCCGTTGATAAAAGGCATTTCCTATGACGGCAAAGGCTTCGCCTCGTCAAAGGGCAGCTTCGAGATCGGCCATGTTGATCGCCATCGTTATCAGATCAGGCTCAATCGCAGTTGGGATACCATCCTCAAAACCATTTTCTTGCGGCAAAGCGTCGCCCGTTTGATTTTAAAAACGCTGGCCGGGATGGCCGATAAACCGGCCGCCGAAATCGATTCTCAACAGATGGGCAACCTCCAGGTCTCCTTTACCAGCGATCAACTGTCCGCCGCCATCAAAGCGGATTTATTCTTGAGCGCCGAAGTCAAAAAGGTTTTGCCGGCCATCGAGCGGGCGCTCATGTTTCTGCACGAACAGCATGTCATCGAGTTGCAGAACGGATTGGCCATCCTCCGGCAGGCCATGACCATTCGCCTGGCCCGGACAGCCCGTGGACGTTCTTACAACAAAGGCGATTTTAAACCGTTAGCCGTTCACTATCGCGAAAAACGTCTTCAGGTGCATGTGATGATGCGCTATGCGACCCTGGCGCTGGAAAAGATTGCCGGTGCGCTCACCCTGGTTTTGGATTATTTTGCGCTGGGACGCGTCAAGTTTATCAACAAATATTTCGAGGGTGAGAAAGCGCTCCTGGAAAAGGCCACCACTGCCGAGTCCTTCCGCAAGATCGTGGAAAATCTGCGCAATCCGGTGCAGATATCCGCAGTGGGGCGGCCGGTGGAAGAGAGCATGCTGATTCTCGCCGGGCCGGGATCGGGAAAAACAACGGTGATCGTTCACCGCTGTGCCTACCTGCTGGAGGTTGAACGGGTTCCGGCGCGGCAGATTCTGGTCCTGTGCTTCAACCACAGCTCGGCCGTGCTCCTTCAGAAGCGGCTGCGCGCCCTGGTGGGAAAAGCGGCCAACGGCATCACCGTTGCCACCTATCACGGCGTGGCCATGCGCCTGGCCGGCATTTCGATCCGGGATATGGCCGATTCGCAAGACAAAGACCCTATTGATTTTGACTGCATGATCAAAGATGCGGTCAAGCTGGTGAAGGGAGAAAAGGATATTCCCGGGCTGGAACCGGACGAACAGCGGGACCGGTTGCTGGCCGGTTACAGCCACATTCTGGTGGATGAATACCAGGACATCGATGAAAATCAGTATGACCTGGTATCCGCCATTGCCGGACGGTCGCTTGCCGAAGATGATGGCCGGCTTTCCATATTGGCTGTCGGGGACGACGATCAGAATATTTACACGTTTCGGGGGGCCAATGTTCATTTTATCCGGCAATTCCAAAACGATTACAGCAAGAACGTGATCTATCTCGTTGAAAACTACCGCTCCAGCAAGCATATCATCGCCGCTTCCAATGCCTTGATCAGATTCAATCGGGACAGAATGAAAGGCGCCTATCCGATCTGTATCAACCGGGAGCGGCAACCGAATCTGCCCGGTGGACGCTGGGAGCATTTGGATCCGGTCAGCAAGGGCAGGGTTCAGATCGTTTCCGTACAGGACGCCGTGCACCAGGCCCTCTATGTCAAAAATGAAATCGACCGATTGAAGAAACTCGATCCCAAAACCGATTGGACCGATATGGCTGTATTGTCGCGGACAAAAGCCCCGCTGGCTGCCGTCCGGGCGGTGCTGGAGGCTGCCCAATACCCTGTGAAAACAGTTTTGAGCAAGGGGCTTCCGCTGCATCGTGTGCGGGAGATCCGCATGACCCTGGATTGGCTGGAAGCAAGGGAAAAGCAAAACGCGCGGGCTGTTGATTTGAAAAAAGGGATCCATGCGCTTCGCGCCGGGCAAGCGCCGAACCCGTGGTGGGCATTGATTGACCTGTTTTTCGACAGCTATGGGGACGAAACCATGGACAGCATGTTGCCGGTAAGCCGCGCGGTGGATCGCCTGTATGAATTCGTGGCTGAACAGCGCCGGGAAAAGGTGATTGGAAACGGCATTTTCCTGAGCACCATCCATTCGGCCAAAGGTATGGAGTTTGCCCATGTGTTTGTTCTGGACGGCGACTGGAGCCTGCCCATGGATAAATTGCAGCGGGAAGAAGAGCGGCGCATCATGTATGTCGCCATCACACGCGCTGAGGAAACCCTATGCCTGTTGAAGATTCCCAAAAAAGCCAATCCGTTTCTCAAGGAAATCCAAGGAAAATTTTGCCTGCCGCTGACCTGTCGAGAACACTTTGAGATCAGCGAGCACACATATAGAAGATATGAACTTCTGGGGTTGGACGAAATCTATCTGGATTATGCGGGCCGTTTTCCTCAATCCCATCCAATTCATGACCACTTGGCAACGCTGCAGGCAGGGCAGTGTGTTTCATTTTTTCGCAACAATTCGAAGCTGGAAATCCATGATGGTGAAGGAAGGTGTTTGGCCCAACTGTCTAACGAAGGATCCAACAAATGGAGAAAGCGGTTGGAGCTGATTATCGACGTTCGTGTCGCGGCCGTGCTGAAGCGCCATCGGGATGATCCTGACGAGGGTTTCCAAAAGTGGATTCTGGCGGATGAATGGGAGCTGCCTCTCCTCGAGGTAATCTATGAACCTCGCTGATGAAGGACAAAGACATCGCAATGGCTGCTTCGCCACTCTACGCTTGTGCAGACATTCTCGTTCAGGCACTAGATAAGGCCAGC
>JASFER010000146.1:0-14598 GCA_050124755.1 Desulfobacteraceae bacterium | reverse complement strand
AACCGGTGTGTCCCACAAAGGACAAGATGGGCGGACGCCGCTCTTGTGCCGTCGATTGAGGACCATCGGGGTGAAAATGGGTTTGAAAAATGGCGTCGTCCGCAGTGAGGCACTGCTGTTTCATGCGAAGATAGCTGTACAGCAGTTCTCTACCTGTAGATGTCAGCCGGGTGCCGGTGGCTTTATCGCTGTGGACGATCTTGGCCTTGAAGTGGGCTTCGGTAGAGCGGATTTTGCTCCAGGCCGATTTGTATGACATGCCCATTTGTTTGGCGGCCTGATTGATGGAACCGGTTTGAACGATCGCCTCGAGCAATTGCATGCGTCCTTCGGCCATTACGATACGGTTTCGGTCGTCAACAATGCGATGGGATGATTTGAGTTTGAGCTTCATGTTAGATCTCTATCTATATCGTTGTACCCCACTCCGGTTACAGTGACGGCAAAGCTCAGAGTTCGGGGGGTCGATTTCCCGTTTCGTAACACAAATACCACCAACCTTGCACCTCTTTTGTTCAAGGAAACGCATTGACATTTTATATGGGCTGTGCGATAGGGTTCCGGCACCGCCAAGGATAGACTGAACGGTGCTATCCCCCCCGCGCCGAAAGTCAACGACCACCCGCATTGCGGGTGGCTTGGATTACCGCCGATAGGCCCAAGAAAACGAAAAACACGTTAGTGTTTCAATCGTCTTGGGTTGTAATCCCGCCTCAGGCGGGACATTGCACCCGGTTTGAAAACAACCAATCATTGTCATTCGGGTAACCGAGTGACTCTTGCAGGCATCTTGGCTGAAGTCAATAAAAGACGCCTCAATTCCGATCAGCATGTATCTGAAATGTTTGGCAACGGGCCTCGTTTCAGGAGCGTTCCATAAACCAGCTGCAAACGGATGGCATCCAGCGGCCATAACCAACTGTGTAGGAAATGATCTTTTTTAACCGTTCCCTATTTCATAAAAAAACCGGAAATCGGCTGTTTCCGGGAACGGGCAGCTTTTCCCACGGCGTCCATCCCTTGCAGTGTAAGGAACTGGCCAAGGATCTGCCCATTGAAATCGTTCCCACACCTGAAAAGGTCATCCTGCCGCTGCTGCAGCATATCGGCGGGCCGTGCGTCCCGGTGGTCAAGAAAAAACAAACGGTGGCGTTCGGGGAGATGATCGGCAAAGGCGAAGCTTTTATATCAGCGTCACTGCATGCGCCGGTGGCCGGTGTTGTTCAAAAGATGGAAGTCACCACATTGGCTAACGGCCGCCACATGCAAGCCATCGTGATTCACAGCCAGGGGGATCAGCTCGAAGGTCAGGTTTTGTGGGACGCCCTTTATGGCGGGGCGTGGCCCCAAAAATCGTATCAAACCATGGCGCCTCAGGAAATCAACACCGCCATCAATGCCTCGGGTATCGTCGGCCTGGGTGGCGCCGCCTTTCCCACCCATGCCAAAATCATCCCCGACGACCGCAAACCCGTTCACACACTGATGGTCAACGGTTGTGAATGCGAGCCTTACCTGACCACGGATTACCGTGTGATGGTGGAAGCCCCGGATGCGGTGGTGGCCGGCGTCCAGTTGGCGGCCCGGGCCGTGGGCGCGCCAAAGACCTATATCGGGATCGAAGACAACAAACCCGAGGCGGTGGAGGCGCTGCGGCGTCCGGCGGCCGAGGCCGGCATCAGAATCGCTGTGCTCAAGACCAAGTATCCCCAGGGCAGCGAAAAACATCTGATCAAGGCGGTGCTTCATCGGGAAGTCCCCTTGGGCGGCCTGCCGGCGGATATCGGCGTGGCCATGACCAATGTGGCCACAGTGACGTCGGTGGCCAGAGGCGTGATGCGCCGGATTCCCTTAACCCATCGGGTGGTGAGCGTCACCGGCGGTGGTATCGTAAGACCAAAAAATTTGCTGGTGCCCATCGGAATCCCCATGGGCGCACTCATCGACTTCTGCGGTGGATTGAAAAAAACGGCGGGACGCATCCTGGCCGGCGGTCCCATGATGGGATTCGCCTTCACCAATCCCAATACGCCGGTGACCAAGGGAACCAGTGGCATTACCGTTTTAACCCATGAAGAGATCCGCCATGTGGATCAGACCGTCTGCGTGCGCTGCGGCCGCTGTGTGGACGTATGCCCCATGAATCTGGTGCCGACCAAGTTGGCTGCCGCCAGCCGCTTCAAGGACTTGAATCTGGCCCGCCGCTATAATATAAATGCCTGTTTCGAATGCGGCTCCTGTGCGTATATATGCCCGGCAGGACTGCCGCTGGTCCAGAACATACGCGTTGGCAAAGCCTTGATCGCAGCTGAAAGCAAGAAATAAGAAAGTGAAACAGCCTATCAATTTAAATTCATCCGCAACAACAATCCATGTGGCCCCCTCGCCCCATGTCTTCTCCACCCAACTGACCACGCGGATCATGATGCGCGATGTGATCATCGCCCTGACACCGGTGCTCATTGCCGCGGTCTATCTGTTTGGCTGGCTGGCGGTGAAGCAACTGATGATCTGTGTGGTGGCTTGCATGGCGGCCGAAACGGTCTTTGCGCGGATGAGAAAGCGCAGCATCAGTCTGAATGATCTGTCCGCCCTGGTGACGGGTCTCATTCTGGGGCTCTCTTTGCCGGCAACCGCACCGTGGTATGTGGGGTGTATCGGATCCGGCGTTGCCATGGGTGTCGGGAAAATGGTTTTCGGAGGACTGGGGATGAACATCTTTAATCCGGCCATGGTCGGCCGCGCTTTCGTGATGATCGCTTTCGCCGGCGACCTGGCCGCGTCGGGCTACGTCAATCCCGGAGGCGGAGTGGACATCATCTCCCAGGCCACCCCCTTGACGGCTTTCAAGCAATCCGGCATCACTACGGCACTGATACCGCTGTTCTTGGGCCAAACCAATGGGTCACTGGGCGAAACCAGCGCCGCGGCCTGTCTGCTGGGCGGTATCTACCTGTGCGTTCGCCGGACAGCTTCCTGGGAAATCCCGGTAAGCGTGATCATCAGTGCCATGGTGATCGCCGGTGGGGTCAACCTCTTCAATCCGGCTGCTTCGTGGACCGCCCTTCATCATTTGCTGGGCGGTGCTCTGCTTTTTGGCGCATTTTTCATTGCCACAGATCCGGTGACCAGTCCCCTTACCCCCAAAGGCAAGTGGATCTTCGGCGCGGGGATCGGCGTTCTGGTGATGGTTCTGCGGCTCTTCAGCGGCTACCCGGAAGGCATCATGTTTGCAGTATTGCTGATGAACGCCGTGACCCCCCTAATCAACAGGTGGACCATTCCACGGCCTTTTGGAGGTGTTTAATTGACCTCATCGGCTTACCAATCCCCGGTCGAAGCCAAGGACCGATTCAAGAACAGCAACCTGGTTCAAGCCTGGCTGGTATTACTTTTGGCCATGAGCTTTGGGGCTGCCCTGGCGGCAGTGCAGGTCAACCTGGCCGGCGTCATTGCTGCCAATAAACTCAATGAAACCTTGGCGCAAGTACCGAAGTTGGTGAAAAACCCGTCCGCCGAAAGCGCCGCATCCATTGACGCCACTCCCGGCACCGTCACTATTCAAAGAGAGAACAAAACCAAAGCCTATTCCGTCTTTCGCGCCACGCTGAAAGACCGGACGGCCGGTTGGGTCATTAAATCGGCGGGCCAGGGTTATGCCGATCGGATAGAGTTGCTCATCGGACTCGATCCCCAAGTGGAAACGATTACCGGAATCTTTATCCTGGATCAGAAGGAAACCCCCGGGCTGGGCAATAAAATCATCCGACCCGACTGGCGCAGCCAGTTCATCAACAAAAAGACCCACAAACCGCTGTCCATCGCCAAGAGCGAAAGTGAGTCCAAACAGGCCAATGCCATCGACGCCATCACCGGCGCCACCATCTCATCCCGGGCGGTGACCGCCATTGTCAACCAGACGATAGCCGATGTGAAAGGGTGCCTGACACCACCAAATGTTCAATTCATCGAAAGACAGAAGTAAATGGCCGAGCAACCCACAGCACTAGAACGTTTTATCCAGGGCATATTGCCCGAAAATCCGGTCTACCGGCAGCTTCTGGGGCTCTGCCCCACCCTGGCGGTGACCAATGGCTTGAAACCTGCACTGACCATGGCCGCGGCTGTTGGTTTTGTGTTGTTGTGCGCCAACATCATTATCAGCCTGATTCGTCATCTGCTCAAACCTCACTTGCGCATCGTGGTGTTTACACTGACCATCGCCACTTTCGTCACCATTGTGGACCGTACCCTCGCCGCCTACATGTATCAGATGAGCAAAACTTTGGGACCTTACATTCCGTTGATTATCGTCAACTGCATCATCATCTGCCGCTGTGAAGTTGTGGCCTCACGGCAGTCGGTAACCGCTGCGGCGGCGGATGCGGTGGGCCAGGCATCCGGATTCGGTCTGGCACTGGCGAGCATTGCCGCCATAAGAGAAATCCTGGGGGCAGGCACCCTGGCCGGTTTTCAAATCATGCCTGCGGCATGGCCCCCCTGGGTGATCATGGTGTTGCCGCCCGGGGCCTTCTTGACCTTTGGTCTGCTATTGGCGCTGGTCAACTGGATCAGCATATCCCGGACAAAAGGAGAAACGGGACAGAATTAGACCATGGATTACCTTTTCGACATCTTTTTGATCTCCATCAGCGCCGCGTTGATCAACAACTTTGTGCTTTACTACTTTGTGGGCATCTGCCCCTTTATCGGCGTTTCCCGCCAGGTGGGCATGGCTGTGGGCATGGGCAGTGCCGTCACTTTCGTTATGACCATCGCTGTTTTTATCAGTTGGAGCATAACGGCCCTGGTCCTCAAACCAGGTGCGCCCATCACCGCTTGGGTGGCCGGTTTCTTCATACCGTCTGACAAGGCCGCCGGCATCGACCTGACGATTTTAACGTATATTGTCTATATCTTCGCCATTGCATCATCCGTTCAACTGGTAGAGATGTACGTGCGCAAATTCTACCCGGCGTTGTATAATTCCTTCGGCGTATTTCTACCGCTGATCACCACCAATTGCGCCATCCTGTTCGCCTGTCTGACGGTGATGAGCCATATCGTCAGCGTGGAGAATCCGGCTGATGCATGGGACCTGGGCCGAGCGCTCACCCTCGGAATTTTTGGCGGAGTGGGGTTTACCATCGCCATCGTCATCATGGCCGGCATCCGGGAAGAGCTCGATTTGTGCGATATCCCCGAGCCGTTCAAAGGAGCGGCCATCACCCTGATCGTTGGGGGGATCCTGGCCATGGCGTTCATGGGATTTACAGGTGTTGATAGTGGGATTAGGGCAGCGCTGATAGGTAACTAAAATTTGGAAGCTGTGCCGGCTTTGCTGATTACAAACCCAGTTTAAAGTGTAAAGTGTAAAGTTTAAAGCAAAGGATTTGAGTCGATTTAATGGAAGCAAATTAAACCTGAACCGCTCAAAAAACAATGAATGGCATGAGTGGTCAGCTCATTTTCATCTTTTTATAATCGACAGAATACATTAACTTTAACCTTTAACCTTTAACCTTTAAACTTAAAACTTAGCAGTAATTTAAACCGATAAGGTTAAATCACCAATCCATGGATTTAACGAAAATCCAATTCGTTATGGAGATATAATGACCTGGATAACCATCAGCCTCTCTGCGGGAACCATGGTGACCATGGCGGTGGTGTTGAGTTACATTCTTGGGTGGGCCAGCAAAAAATTCCATGTGGACGTGGATGAGCGGGTCCTGGAGATCATCAACGCCCTGCCGGGCGTCAACTGCGGCGGCTGCGGCTATGTGGGTTGTGGAGAGTACGCCGAAGCCGTTGCCTTGGAACATGAAGCGGTCAACAAATGCACCGTTGGCGGACAAAGCTGCGCCGTGGAGGTGGCCGCCATTATGGGGGTGGATATCGGTGAAACCCTGCCCTATCGTCCCATCGTCCATTGCGGCGCACACCTTCAAGATCGCCTGGGACGCAATGCATATCGCGGCGAGATGCGCTGCAATGCAGCCAACCTGGTGACCGATGTCCAGGGCTGCACTTTCGGCTGCCTGGGATTCGGCGACTGTGCCCGGGCCTGTCAGTTCGACGCGCTGCACGTCGTTGACGGCCTGGCCACCGTGGACTATGAAAAGTGTGTGGGTTGCGGTGCCTGCGCCAAAGCCTGTCCGCGCAATATCATTACCATCACTGCGTTCAAGTCGGAACAGATGCTGGCCGTCACCTGCTCCAACAAGGACAGGGGCAAAGACGTGATGGCCGTGTGCAATGTGGGCTGCGTCGGCTGCGGCGCCTGCGCCCGGGCATCCAATCTGTTCGCCTTGAAGGACAATCTATCCACCATCGACTACGATGCCTACAAATCCAAATGTGATCCCCAAAGCCTTGAGGCCTGTAAAAAATGCAAGCGCAAAAGGCTCGTGTTTGTGGGCATCCCCACTGCCGAGGATCTGGAAAAAGCCAAAGATTTGGAGGCACCGGATTTTGTGGAACCCGATTTCAAAACAAGTGTGGATGATACCGAGTGGCGGGGGTAATATAAAAGTAAAGCATCCGGGTACAAAAGACCTGGCTTTGGATCAACCCCTGGAAAGGGGTGAGTGATATCTTGGGTGAACGTCCAACGTCCAACTTTGAATAAGGCAATAAAGATTACTTCAAGCCAAAGAGGCCCTATCCCTATGGAAACCATGATGCGCAGAAAAATACTGCTGGCCGTAGACGGTTCAGACCAGGCCTTGGAAGCGGTTCGTTACGCCGGCAACATGTTGCCCGGAAATCTGACGGAAATCGTCCTCTTCAATGTGGGCACCGGTTTCCCGGAGGTGTTTTGGGACATGAAGCGCAACCCCCTCTACGCGTCCAAAAAGCCTGAAGTCATGGAGTGGCTGGCCGAGTATCAGCTGGGCATCGGAGAGTTCAATGAGAAGGCCCTGCACATCCTGATGAAAGCCGGATTTGAAACCGATGCGGTGAGCGTGAAGACCCAAACAAGGAAAATCGGCATATTAAAAGACATCATCCAGGAATCCTACCAGGGCTACAACGCCATTATTGTAGGCCGCAGCGGCATGAGCCGTCTAAAGGACCTGGTGCTTCGCAGTATGGCCTACAAATTGGCCGAAAAGGTCAAACATATCCCGGTGGTCATCGTCGGCGGCAGTCCTGTGGGCAAAAGGATCTTCATCGCCTTGGATGAATCCATTGAAGCCATGCGCGGCGTCAGCTGCATCGGTGCCCTGGCCGGCTCCATGGACCCGGAGGTCACCATCGGCCATTGCCTGCAGCCGTCGGGCAAGGGTCGCGAAGATGACCAGGATTGGCGGCAGTACAATGAGAACCGGTTTAAACCTTATATGGATGAAGCCACCCAACGCCTGGCGGATGCGGGAGTAAAGGTCGACAAAATTTCAAGACAATTCATTTGCGTCAAAGGCAGCGCCATTCAGACGATTATGGAAACGGCGCTCATGGGAAAATTCTCAACCATCGTCGTGGGGCGCAGAGAAGAAGCCGGTTTTGCCGAGACCTATTTACGCGGCAGATTTAGCGAACACCTCATCAAATCGCTTAACAATATGGCCGTCTGGGTGATCAACTAAGGAGATAACATATGCTGCTCGACCGTTTTTTTGAAGCCGGCCGTCAATTCCTGGGGTGCAAATATCCCATCATGTGTGGTGCCATGACCTGGGTCAGCGATCCCCAATTGGTTACCGCCGTCGGCAAGGCCGGAGGATTCGGTCTGCTGGCCGGCGGCAACGCACCCGTGGAAGTGCTGAAAGAACAGGTGGAGAGCACCCGCCGGATGTCCGACACCCCTTTCGGTGTCAATATCATCACCCTGGCGCCGGTCTACCAGGAGCAATTAAATCTGATTTGCGACCTGGGGTGCCAACATATTGTCTTTGCCGGGGGTATTCCCAAAAAAAAGGAGATCGAACAGGCCAAATCCTGTGGGGCCAAGGTCATCTGTTTTGCGCCAACGGCACCCCTGGCGATGCAGCTCATCGACCGAGGCGTGGACGCCCTCATGCTGGAAGGCTCCGAAGCAGGCGGTCACATCGGACCGGTGGCCCTGTCGGTGTTGCTGCAACAGATTCTGTTCCAGGTGGACAGCGTGCCGGTTTTTATTGCCGGGGGCCTCGCCACCGGACGCATGATGGCCCATCTCTTGATGATGGGTGCCGCCGGCATTCAAATGGGCACCCGTTTTGTCATGGCCGAAGAGTGTATCGCCCATGCAAACTTCAAAGAGGAGTTCCGCAAAGCCAAAGCCCGCGACGCCATGGCCACTCCTCAATTCGACAGCCGCCTGCCCATCATTCCCGTCAGGTCGCTGAAGAACGCCGGTACCGTAGAATTCGGCAAACTTCAGCTGGAACTCCTGTACAAGCTGGACAATAGTCTTATCGATCGACAGGAGGCACAACACGAAGCCGAGCGCTTCTGGGTGGGCGCCTTGAAAAATGCCGTCATCGACGGCGATGTGGATAAGGGCTCCATCATGGCCGGCCAGTCCGTGGGGTTGGTGAACAAGGTAATGCCGCTCCAGGAGATTATTGAGGAGTTTTTGAAGGATGGAGAGGCCGAACTCCAACGGTTGAAAAAAGTATTAAGCGTTTGAAACTTTCAAGCAAAAATAGCATTCGCGGAATTACCAAAACTTAAGGTTCAGACGTCCTTTAGATTTGATCATCGCGTTGGTGGTTTGTCGCAATCGACTTGACAGAATTTCCGCCAACAACCGGTAAAGAACGTAGCCAAAAGCTGTTTTTTCGTTGCCCGTGAGGTTCTCAATGTAAAACATATCAGTTGCCAGGCAAACTGTGTTGGTTACCGCATAGGCGGATGCGGACCTGCGTGAACAATCCATCGCACCCATTTCGCCAAAGATTTCCCCTTTATTTTCCAAGAGGGCAACGTCTTTTCCATTTTTGCTGATCTTTACTTGTCCTGACAACAATATATAGAGCCAGGTTTCTGACTGCCCTTGCTTTAATATATGCTCGCCAGCTTTATATTTGCGGACCTTGCTCATTTCTAAAAGTTTATAGATCTCTTGATCTTCGAATGGTTGTAGCATGTCGATACTCTTTAAATTATTGAGCATGGATTCATTTTTTTCCAGAAATTTTGACTCTTGCATATCGTTCCTCTTGTTGATGAATATTTTAAACCACTTCTAATCATGCTTCATTGTTTTGGGTTCCAAACAGATTTCGTTTGGAATTGGATACCACTGACCTTTCAGCTGACCTGCGTTCACGCACGCTGCGGCATACCATTATCCTTTTATCAGTTTGCCGTTTTTATCCCAAAACAACTCCCCGGCACCGCCGCTGCGCATTCCGTTTTTCATAGGAATGCGGGATTTCATTTGCCCATCTCTGTAATATCGAATCACGTTCCCATTGATTTTTCCGTCAACAAAAGGCTCCACGCTTTCCAGCTTTCCGTTGGGATACCAGAACTGGCTCATACCGTTTAAAATGCCGTCTTTATATTGCTTTTTGTAGCGGTAGATTTGGGGCCGATACCCTTCGCGTGCTCTTCCTACGACATATCCGCTAAATGGTTTTTCTTCGCCTTTCTGATAAACAACACCGCGGCGAACGACTGTCTCCGACCTGGGGATTTCAGCCTGGCACCCGAAAATCATCAAAATCGTCAAAAATGCTATGCACTTGACACCAATATTGATAATATACCCGGCATGGATATGCTGGTTGTTGATGTGTAATTGTTTCATGTTGCCACCAGATCTTATGCTCGATGCCATATTCATCCAGAACATTTACACAGCCCTGAGCCTGCACAATCTGCTTTTCTTTGGGCAGCTCACGCAGGCAGGGCCAATACACATCATTATCGCCACCTTTCAGCGCAACTTGAGATGTTTCAGAAACGCAGCCCCTGATCCGGTTGGACCAGGTCCTACAAGGATAGAAGTGGTGGTTTTGAAACCACTTATATTAATTCAGTCGGTTAACGCGATACCGATAAGGTTATTCTTGACAATCGACCATTTGCTCGTTCAAATATGCATGGATCATCATTTGCAGGGCAGCCAGGGTTTGGCCGGCCTTTTCCCAAATAGCCGGGTCCAGTGATGCCCTATCCGTGTTGGAGCCGGTATCGTTTCTTAAAAACGCCCTGGCCTGGTCAAGGTCCATTTCCAGAATCTCATACAAACATTCCCGATTGGCCACACCTTTTCGGTTGAATTTGAGAAGAAATTTTTCAAGCATATAACGAGCACCATACAAGTTCAAACCGAGCTCACCATCTGATGCAAACGACATGTCCGGGATGATCTCTTTTACCGTTTGTTTCATATCTGTCAAAGCTCCTTTGCTTCACTATTATGCCCTGCCACCTCAGAACCTTCGGCGCTGCACTTGCGGTATGCGCTTAACATCGCAAAGTCAGGTAACGCATTTTTCGTGCCCATGGGCAAAGAAATGTATCTATCCGGAAACATGTATCTTTTGCAGAACCGGCCAGACTCACGGCTATCAGGTTGATTGAAAACCCAGGGATGTGTGCTCTCGATTTGATTGGTTCAGCGGGCCCGAATGAATTCCCCACCGAAAGTGCAGAGGTGGTAAAATGAAATCAATAAAAGTCCGGGATTTATTTGTCAGGATCTTTCATTGGACATTAGTCGCGTTAATGATTGGCATGTATATAAGCGGAAAAAAGAAATCCATCAATCGTTGGACCACTTAAGCTGGAACTCTATTTCTTCACTGCCGCCTTCGCGCTCATGTTCGATGTTGATCACGGCATGGGGCGGCACCGAGACCCTTTCTCCGGCCACCTGGATACGAAAGCGCTTGCCCTGTTCGATGCAGTCGGCCAGCCGTCGCAGCTTGGACACAAATTGCTTGTTTGAATAGGCCTTCTCCACATCACGTTCTGATTTTTTCTTTTGCTTGGTTGGCATGATCTTGTCTCCTTTGATTTCATGGGAGAGTGCTCACAAAGGGCTATTTGCGCTTTTTTCGGTCCCACCCCCAATTTTCATAGTATTCCCAACTGGCAATGGCGCTGAGTTCTTTGATCTGATTATCCTGCTCCAACAGACTGGCCCGCAATACGTCACCGATGGAGAGCATACCGATTTGCCGGCCGTTCTTCTCAACCATGAGATGACGGATAAACAGGCCGAGGAATTTTTCCTTGAGTTTTAACAAAGTGGTATCGTGTTCGGCGCAGCGGAGCGGTGAACTCATATAATCGGCGACGCGGACCGCCTTGGGATTGAAATCGGGAGTGGCGGTGTTGCGCAACAGGTCGCGCTCGGAAAAAATCCCCACATATCGATCTCCCTCTTTTATCAATATGGCGCCAATGCTGCTTTCCGCCATCAATCGCACGGCGTCGAAGACGCTTTTGTCTCCACTGACCCATACGATATCGCGCTTCTTTTCATTAAGGATATCCTCTGCTGTTTTCATGGCCATATCGTCCTCCTTCCAATCAGTGTCTTTACAGTTCATCGGCCGGTAGTGAACGGCATCCTTGAAACGAGGCAGAAGTGCTGGTTTGACCGGCCTTTTTTAGAAGCCATCTCAAAAAAGTCTTTTGGCCCAATCTGGGTGTTGGACACGGGGGTTTCAAATCCTCAACATACTACAAAGTATGCCTGCGGTTTGAAACCCCCGTGTCCGCCTACACCTTGGACCAAAATCCGTTTTTTGAGATGGCTTCTTGTATCCTCATAATTTGACCAGTCATCCAATCCCTGTCAACACCACCGCGCCATATTCACCCTGGAAGCGGTTTCAAAACCTGCAATGGGGACTAAAAATCAAGGCGTTTGCCTTGACCATGAATGCCGGCTGTTGTTACCCCCCCGCCCTATCCTGTGAGCGGTGATCCTGCCGGGGCAGGTAGCGATAGTGGCCGGTGATGGGAAAATCAAAAAGGGCATCCTCCATCCGGGGACCGCGGCCGATGTTATGGACAATCAGGCATCGCTTTGCGTCCTCGGATTTTCGATCCACCACCATCCCGATATGGGGCAGATTTCCCGGCAACATCCATGTCACCAGATCTCCTGGACGATAGTCTTCGGCCCGATGGCTGGCAGTCAGCACCAAACCCTTTCGTTGAAAAAAAACTTGAAGATTGGGCACCCGCCGATGGTCGATATTGGGATCCGGTTTGGACAGTCCCCAGATCTTGGGGTATTGCTGAAAATGGGCCTGCATGTCCCGGTGCACCTCCACCTGTAAATCGATGCCGATCCGGCGGTAAGCCCGTATGATCACATCGGTGCAGACGCCCTTGTTTTTCGGAATATCGCCATTGGGATAGCCGATCCGAAAATAGCTTCCATCATAGGTGACATCGTGTCGGGTGCGCTCTTTGGCTGCAACCACCAAATCGTCATAAGTGGGTTCCGCAAAGGACCCCGAGGACAAGAGCAAGACGGCATACAATACAACGGCAACATTTCTCATTTTCATAATCTTCCATCAAATAGTGTTCAACAGCCCATGCGCCTGTGCCAGATAATGTTCGGCCTCGCACTTTTCGAGCAAGCGGACGGCTTGTCTCAACGCATCCCTGGCATCTTCCGATCGCCCCGCGATGGCCTGACATTCCCCCAATCCCATCCATGAGAGGGCGTGCAGCAGTGCAGCGCCTTTGTCATGGGCTTTTTCGATACAGATCTTGTACCACTGCTCGGCCTTGCCTGTGGCAAACGCATGCCATTGCTCCTCTCCAGCCGCTTCCGTCCCGCTCTGCACCAGGGAAAGCCGCACAAGCGTCCGCGCCATCAATTGACCGCAGATGACATATCTCAGCCAGCTGTTGGTCTGGCGCCACTCTTCAAGCTGTCTATCCAGAAACCGCAGCTTTTCATCTGCGTTGGAAGCGGTCATGTGACAAACTTCATGAAAAAACCTTGCGGTGGTGCCTAAAAATTCCGCCCCGTTGGCCATGCTGAATTCGATCAGCTCCTGGACCAGCGGTTCAGCCAAATCTCCCGCCCCGGCGGCCGTAAATCCATAACTCAAGGCCAGCTTGGGAAACCTGGCGTACCAAGGATCGGCCGAAACACGGACGGCTTCGTCGAAACAGGACTTGGCCCCATCAATGTCTCCTGAAATAAGATGACTCCACCCCCGGCAAGTGTGCCCCAGGACCAGGCTGCGGACATTGGCATGGCGGTGGCCGTACGCGATCAGACGACCGCCGATGGCATAGGTGGCTTGCCGTTCTCCCCGGTGCCAGCAGGCATACCCCTTGCCGGCCAGGGCATTGAAATAGATATAGGGGTCCTGGGTCTGACCGCTCTCGTAAAGCGCGATGGCCCGGTCGCCATAATCGATGGCCTCATCCAGGCGCCCGGTATCGGCGCAGGTCCAGGCCAGCCACGTAGAGGAGTGGCCGATGACATGCAGCGCATTGGCGCCCTCGCCCATATCATACGCTTTGCGCATCATATGATAGGCGGCTTCAAAATGGCCGCGATGCCACAATATCCAACCCTGCCAGGCCCAGTACATCCCCTGGCGGCCGTAATCGGAAAGGGCGTCAACAACCGGCTGGTAAGTATCGAACAGCTTTTGCAGGTCTCGAAAGCGCCCCCGGTAATAGTAAACAAAAGCCCACTGGTTGAGCACATCCACCAAAAGCTCCTGGGACTCCACACTGGGCGGTGTTTGCATCTCCGCCAATTGTTTGGCTTCCAGAAAGTGGCGCTGAGACTCCTCCAGCGCATAACGGCGGAGCGCTTTGTTACCCGATCGAATGAGGTAGAAGATGGCTTTATCCACGGACTGGCCGCGCTTGAAATGCATGGCCATGGTTTCATAAAATTCATTGAGCCGGTCGGCGAAAAGGCTTTCCATGACCCGGCCGATGCGCTCATGGACACGCTGACGCTCGCTGCGTAGCAGGTTGCTGTAACACACCTCTTGAATCAGGGCGTGTTTAAACATCATCTCCATCTCCGGATAGAGAGATCGCGGACTGATCAAAGCGCTCTGCTCCAGTTCATTTAATATCTCGTCCAGCTGGGCCTCGTAAATGGATACCCGTTGCAGCAATTCATAAAGAAACACACGGCCGATCACTGCGGCTTCCTGAAGCACCCGCCGCGCCGGCCGGCTCAGACGGTCCAGCCGGGCCGTGATGACGCCGTGGATGGTGGACGGGATATCCGTCTCTTTAAAATCCCGTGTGAGGGCCCAAGTGCCCTCATGATAAATCAGCACCTCGGCATCGACCAAGGCGTTGATCAGTTCTTCGAGATAGAAGGGATTGCCTTCGGCACGATCGCGAATCAGGCGCTGCAGGTGCACGGGGATCGTACCGGCATTGAGCAGGGATTCGACCAGATCCTGGGCCTCCGAATAGGAGAGCTCGCCCAAACGGATTTCGCGATACCTGGGCATGGGTGCATTGAGCTGATGTCCTGCCAGGAAACTGAAAGGGGGGCGAAAGGTGCAGATGAGAATGGCCGGATCGCGAAAGCTGGTCACCACATTGCGGAGCATGTGAACGGCGGGAGCGTCCGCCCAGTGCAAGTCTTCCATGCAGAATATGGTGGGTTTCTGCCGCGCTATGGCCGAAATAATGCGCTGGATG
>JASFER010000145.1:0-14621 GCA_050124755.1 Desulfobacteraceae bacterium | reverse complement strand
AATCCCTGGAAAAATTCCCGGAAGCATGCATTCATCACCCGGATGCACCGAAAGAATTTCAGACGCTTGCGGCCTACCAAAGCTGGTATGCCGGGCAGGCCGGTTTTAACAAAAAGGCTCCCCGGGTGGGTATCCTGTTCTACAGCACCACTTTAAAGGAGGGGCAGGTGGAAGCGGCCGACGCCCTGATTCACAAACTTGAGACGGCCGGCTTCAATGTGCTGGCCTGTTTCGGGCCGGTCCCCGAGGTACTCTCCAACTATCTGAAACCCGTTGCCGGAAAGCCGCCGGTGGATATGGTGCTGGCTTTCAGCATGAAGTTCTCTTCCGGCATCAACGATGAGATCCGGGCGGCTTTGGGCGCATTGAATGTGCCTGTATTCAATGTGATCCGTCCCTATGCCGAAACCACGGATAAGTGGCGCCGAAGCGAGGTGGGGCTGGGGCCCATGGAGACGGTCTGGGCCGTGGCCACCCCGGAGTTTTCCGGTGCCATTGAACCGACCGTGCTGATGGGCAAGAAGGAACTCATGGATCCTGCAACCGGCCGGCGCCTGTATGTATACGAAACCGTCGAAGAAACCCTCGATTTGCTCATTGCCCGCCTGAAAAAATGGGCGGCGCTGCAGCGCAAAGCCAATGCGGACAAAAAAGTGGCCGTGATTTACTACAACCACAGCCAGGGAAAGCAGAATATCGCTGCCGCCTATCTGAACGTTTTCCGGAGCCTTCAAATCATCTTGAACCGGATGAAAGAGGAGGGTTACACCATCGAACAGGCCGACAAACTCACGGAAGAGGGGCTCAAAAAACTGATTTTGGCCGGCGGGCGCAACATCGGTTCCTGGGCCCCCGGAGAGCTGGATGCCTTGCTGGCGGCCGGCGACGCAGAACAGGTTCCCCTGGCGGAGTACAAAAAGTGGTTCGACCGGCTGCCCGAGGATTTTAAAAAACCGGTGATCGCCCAATGGGGCGCGCCGGAAGCATGCACCATCATGACCAAAGCGGGGCGGCTGGTTTTTCCCATGGTCAAACTGGGCAATATCGTCTTGCTGCCGGAACCGGCCCGGGGGTGGAGCGATGACCCCATGAAACTCTACCATGACACCACCCTTTATCCCCACCATCAATATATCGCGGCCTACCTCTGGCTCTCCGAAAGGTTTAAAGCCGACGCCATGGTGCATCTGGGAACCCATGCCACCTATGAATGGCTGCCGGGCAAGCAGGCCGGACTGGCCCCTTCCGATCCGCCCGAAATCATGACCGGCGCTATTCCCAACATCTACCCCTATATCGTGGACGATGTGGGCGAGGGCATTGAGGCCAAGCGGCGGGGCAGGGGGGTGATCCTGGATCACCTGACACCGCCCATGAAGGAGGCGGACCTGTACCATGAATACAGTCAACTGCACGATCTGTTTCACAAATATGAGATCGCCAAAGCCAACGGCAGCGAGACTGCGGCCGAATACATGCAGCGGATACAGACGCTGGTAGAAGAGACCGGCATGGCCGCCGACCTTGCCATCACCGAGATGAACGCGGCGGCCATGGCGCAGATCCATCTCTACCTGCACGAGATCGACACCAATTCCCTGCCCTACGGGCTGCATACCTACGGCAAACCTTACGATGCCGATGCCGCTATGGAGACGGTGCAGCTGATCATGCAACAGAATCCCAAGGCGGATAAAAACCAGGTGCGCCGGGATCTGGATGCTTCTCCCGTCTGGGAGATGGACAATTTTATCAGCGCCCTCAACGGGAAGTATGTGCCGGCCGGAGAGGGCAACGATCCCCTGCGAAACCTGGCGGCCATTCCCACCGGAAAAAATTTCTACGGCTTTTCTCCGGCCAAGGTGCCGTCAAAGGCGGCCTGGGAGATCGGCAAACGGGCCGCCGTGCAGATGATCGCAGAGAAGCGGAAAAAGGAGGGCCGATATCCGGACAAGGTGGGCGTGGTGCTCTGGGCCACGGAAACCACGCGCAACGAGGGGGTTAACGAAAGCACCATTTTATATCTGATGGGGGTGGAACCGGTCTGGGACGCCACCGAACGGGTGACGGGCAGCCGCATCATTCCCGGGTCTCAATTGGGAAGGCCCCGTATCGATGTACTGATCAACCCTTCCGGTCTGTATCGGGACATGTTTCCCGACAAGCTCATCTTCCTGGACGAGGCCGTGCAAAAAGCCATGGCCCAGACCGATATCGAAAATTTCCTGACCAAAAACAGCGCTGTCATTAAAAACGCACTGATCGCATCCGGCCTGAGTGCAGCAGAGGCCGAGATGCAGTCGCGCTTGCGCATCTTTACCGAAAAGCCCGGCTCTTACGGCAACGGGGTGGAGGAGATGGCGGGCGCATCCGGACTGTGGGAATCCGACGAGGCCATCAGCAACGTCTACCTGAACCGCACCCAGTTCGCCGTGGGCCAGGGAAAGTGGGCCGTTCCCGTCAAAGCTGCGTTCACGGAAAACCTGCGGGGCGTGGACATCACGGTGCATTCCCGCTCCAGCAACGTGATCGGCATCATCGATACCGATGATTTTTTCATGTATCTGGGCGGCATGTCCCTGGCGGTCAAAAACGTCAAAGGCGAGGCGCCGGACACCATGGTGACCATGCATCGCCGCAAAGACGAACTGATGGTGGAAGACGTGGCCAAGACCATCGGCCGGGAAATGCGCACCCGCTATTTGAATCCCCAATGGATTGAAGGGATGAAGCGGGACAACTACGCCGGAGCCCGCCAGATGGCCGACTTTGCGGAAAACCTCTGGGGATGGCAGGTCACGGTGCGCGAAGCGGTGGATGCGGCCAAGTGGCAGCAGGTATTTGATGTTTACGTGGAAGATAAGTACGGGATGGCGCTGAAAGCCTTTTTCAACAAGCAAAATCCATGGGCCTATCAGTCCATGACCGCACGCATGCTCGAGGCGGTGCGCAAGGATTACTGGTCGGCCGATGAAAAGATCACCCGCAAACTGGCTGCCGAATACGCCCTCAATGTGGTGGCCAAGGGCGTGGCCTGCTGCGACCACACCTGCAACAATCCCATGCTCAACCGGATGGTGGTCAATATCATCTCTTTGCCGGGGGTGCTGTCCCCCGATGTAGTGGAGAAATTCAAGCTGGCCGTGGAAAAAGCAGCAGCCAAATCACTGGATGCGCAAGTTCTAGAGAGAAAAGATCTGCTGGCCAAGCTCAATGCCGGCCTGGGTACGATGCATCAAGACACTCCACAGCAGGCTGAGCAAGCGCCGATCCGCGAAAACCAGTCCGCCGCCCCGGATGATGCCAAAACCGTGGAGGGCTATAAGATGGAAGCGATGGACACCCGGGATGAGACAACGGACCTGAGTTCATCGGGCATTCAATGGGCGGCCTCGCTTTTTGTTTTGCTGCTTATGGGGTTGTTTGTTTGGGGATCGCGCGGGAGGCGGTGGTTCGGTAATCGGTGATCGGTGATCGGTGATCGGTAAGCGGTGATCGGTAAGCGGTGATCGGTGAACGGTGATCGGTGGTTGGTGGTCGGTGATCGGTGGTTGGTGGTTCGGTGATCAGTTATCGGTGGTCGGTTCACTACTTACCGATCACCGATTACTGATCACCGATAACAGGGGGTTAAAGATGGCATACGAAAACCTGATAATGGGAGTACTGTTCAGCATCGGCATCTTCGCGGTCAAGAGCGGTGTGGGAATTTCCTATGTCGTGGCCGGGCAGGAGAAGAGGCGGTCTAAAGTCGGCGCTTTTTTGCTTTTCGCCATTGCCTATGGTTTGGTTTTCTTTGCGGCCGCAACGGTTCTGACCAGGATCGATCCGGTCCGTCATTTGGCCGCTATCCAGTCATTTGTCCGATCCGGGATGATCGTGCATGTGATCCTGGCCGCTCTGCTTATGGGCTGGGGCGTGCTGTTGCTCAAGGGCGGCCGCGGCTATCGAAAAAAGAGCAGGGGGTGGCTGCTGCTGGCGGTGCCCTGCCCGGTATGCGTTACCGTGATTTTCTTTTCAGCCGGTTTTTTGTTCACCTGTTTTCCGGATACACCCAAATTTGCTGTGGCGGCGCTCTATCTGGCCTTTGTGCTGATCAGTCTGACTACCTTGGGGCTGGTTACCATGGGGGCGGCCGGTTTATATCGAAAAAGGCAGACCGTGCCCGCTGAATCTTTGTTGGGCGGCGCCATGATCCTGATAGCCCTCTATTTCATTATTTCGGTGACCGTCATGCCCCAGTTTGCCGATGTGGACAAGATTTATCGATTGGCCATGTATCAGGGTAAGACACCTTCCCAAGAGGTGGTTCATCTCGTACCGTTTTCCATGCTCACCGCCGCGGCTTTTGTCGGCGGGTATGGCTTTAAGTCCTTAAAAATCAGGAGGATAACATGATGGACATGGGCGCATTGCTCAAAGCGTTTATCTATTTGATCTCTTCTTCGCTGCTCTATCCGGTGCTCTTGCTGCTGGTGATCCTGACTTTTTTGATCATCGTCTATGCCGGTTCCTTTTTTGCCGAGTGGCTGGAGCGGCTCAGGCTGGAAAAATGTCCGGCCCAGGATCTTCCTGCGGTTCTGAGGACCGCCGCATCATCCACCATGGTGTCCCATCGGGTAAACCGATATATCGAGGCGCTGCGTCAAACCATGAGGGGTGAGGACGGCAGCGAAGCGGCCGTTGAAAACCTGCTCCAGGAGACAACCTTGAAGCTCTGGAAATCCATGGACCGGCTCAGGATCCTGGTGCGGGCGGCACCGTCGTTGGGACTGATCGGCACCTTGATTCCCATGGGCACCGGTTTGGCTGCTTTGGGTCAGGGGGATATGACCAAACTGTCCACGGATCTGGTCATTGCCTTTACCACCACCGTCACCGGACTGGCCATCGGCACGGCGGCCTTCTTTTTCTACACGGTCCGGCGGCGCTGGATCGAAGAGGATATCAAGAATATGGAACTGGCCACCGAAATGGCAGCGTCGAATATGGAGAGAGTCGATCATGCAGTACTTTCAGAAGCGGCGAATTAGAAAAGCCGGCAGAGGCTTTGGTGATCCCGCCTTCAGGGACGATGATCCCATGACCGGCGTGGCCAACCTGTTCGACATCGGCCTGGTGTTTATTGTGGGGCTGCTGATGACCCTCTTCAGCGCCTATCATCTCCAGGACCTTTTTGACCAGACATCGGAAATGACCATCATGAAGCAGCATAAATCAGGTGAATTGGAAATTATCACCAAGCAAGGCACCAAGGTCAAGGCCATGAAGGTTTCCAAGGCCAAAGCATCCGGCAAAGGCGAGCGCCTGGGTATCGCTTATCGACTGGAGGACGGCTCCATGGTGTATGTGCCTGAGGGGCGGTGATCGGGGGACGGTGATCGGTTATCGGTATTCAGTATTCGGTGGTCGGTAGCTGAATACCGAATACTGAATACCAAATACCGGGCTAACAAGGAGTTCATTGGAATGCGATTGATCGGATATTGGATATGGCGATTGGCATTGTGCAGCCTAACCCTGGTTCCTGTCCCGGCACTATGTGCGGATCATCCACAGCAGCACGGTTCCCATTGGATATGGTGGGGCGCGTGGATGTCTTCAAACCGCCGGCGCCGGTCTGGCTGGGCGCCGGAGGCACGGCCGGCGCCATCAATATCGTTCTGACCGATCAAGCCCCAAAATTGGAAGAAAAGCAAAAAAACAGCCGAATCGGGATCCTGGGCGGCTCTTTCGGCCAGGCCGGTTTAGCAGATTTCCTCCGAGGATTCGACTCCCGCCGCCTCCACCATTATACAGTTGATAACCCGTTTCTCCGGGCGCAATTGCCGGGAGGACGGGTTTTATTTTTGCCCTCATACTCAAAATAGAATCAACCTGGATTTCCCGGCTTGACCAAAAAAGGCCGGGCGGTTGTCGGCCTGCTTCAATCACAGCATCTTTTTTAATGTTGCGCTGGCTGCCAAGGTGTGTTAGACACCCATTGATCTTAATAAGGGATTTCTTCCCTTGCATGTTTTTCAGATCCGACCAACCGACCGTCTTTGAAGTAAAAGCAAACCCGTTCCTGTAGTTCCAACAAAAGGAGGACTGCCATGCCCGGCGGCGTAAGATTAGGCGATTTGGCCAAAGGTATCGATGCCCACGGATGTAAGGTTTGCCCGCACACCGTTATCGGCCCATCCGTACAAGGTTCACCCAACGTAAAAGCCAACGGCAAACCGGCTGTTCGCAAAGGCGACGGCGGCATTCACATGCTTTGCTGCGGTTCCAACAAATGGCATGCCGCCGGAGGCTCCGGCACGGTCTCCATCAACGGCCTGCCCGCCTTCCGGCTCAATGACAAAACCAGTCACTGCGGCGGCAGCGGAAAATCCATCAAGGCCAGCAATGATGTCATCATCGGCAACTCCCAGGCCACGGGATTTAAAAAAGCCGCTAAAAACGGCGCCCCCTTTGTTTGCAACTGCAACAGCTAACGGATAACAGCATGCACGCCCAATCCATTATCCGACGACTTTCTTCCGACACTAAACATGCCATCGCCCGCTACGCCATCGTCGATTGCGCCGCCACCGCCGGATTTGAAGATGACGACGAGATTTTAACCCAACTGAAACAACCCGATATAGAAAAACATACCCTGTTTACCGGAGAAAACGCCTGGGCCATCGATCACATCGCCCCGTACCTGCTGCCGCTCGACAGCCAGCCCCAACTGGAACAATGGCTCATCGAAAACGGCTGGGGCAACAACTGGGCCGTCTTTTTCACCTCCGATGCCCACATCAAAATCCTGCTGGCCCACTTCAGAAAATATTTCAAATTGGAGGCCCCCAACCACCGCGACACCTTTTTCCGCTTTTACGCGCCGTCGGTCATGGGCGATCTGCTGCCCATGCTCAGCGAGCAGGAGGCCCTGGCCTTTTTCGGCCCCATCAACCGCTTTGTCATCGAATCCGAACAAGGCCCACCGGCCGTATTCGACCGGCCCAAGGGCGAGCTTGACGAAAAAATCGCCCCTTCAGCAACAGTGTTCGCCAAACACAAACGATTGGCAAAACAGTGGCAAACCAGACTGATCGACCAGCACGCGACCGCCTATGCCAACCTGGGCTTTAAGGTCACTGCCGAGGCCGCGGCCAACGCCATCACCATCGAAGACAAATCCGGCACAAGCACCCGCCTGCAAAAGACAACAGCCGGCATCGACATCACCACCGGCCAGCAGCGCAAGTTTCAATACGAACTGACCACCTGCAAACACCCGGCCGCCATGGTCGACCCGGCCGGCAACCGCATCGAATTCGACATCGTCGAGCGCGACAACGAAGAAAAACGCAACATCGTCCCCATGCTCACCGCCATCCGCATGCAGGACATTGAAAAAACCTGGGTCTTTGATTACGACGACACGGAGTACCTGGAGCGCATCGACTATCCGGACCGCACCAGCACCAAAATCAGCCACAACGGCTACGGCCGGTTAACCGAAGTGACCGACCGCAACGGCAGCACCACCCGGTATGACTACGATTTTAACCAACTGCTGGCAACATTCGAAAACCCCAACGGCCACACCACCCGATTCGATTATACAGACCACAGCGCCCCGTCCACCATCGCCTTTGCCGACGGCGCCACCTTCAACTTCGAATACACCGACACCGGCGCCCTGAAAGCATTTCTGGCCGGCAACACCCTGGTGGCCGCCTATGACGTAGACCAGGACGATTTTTCGGACGACGCCACCTGGAAAGTCGACTACACAGACGGCGGCCACGCCGAATTTGACATCCAAAACAGCAAAATCGTCCGGGCCGCCAACGCCGCCGGAACCGTGGAACTGGCCTACGATGAAGCCGGCCACCTGATCAAAGAGACCTTCGGCAACCGCAGCGTCACCTATCACCGCAACGAAACCGGCCACCTGACCGGCATCACCACCCCCTTGGGCCGGACCATCCATTACAGCCTCGACGGTGAAAACCGCGTCACCGGCATTCACGCATGGACCGACCGCCCCATCGACATCCAATACAGCCCCAACGGCGCCATGAAATCCATCGCCTACCCCAACGGGATGCGCCTGGAGCAAAACACCGACGCCATGGGCCTGCCCGAGCGCATGCGCCTGGCCGGCAGCCAGAGCGTCCTGTTTGACAAAGCGATCCGGCGCGACCGCCTCAACCGCGTCACCCGGGTCAGCGACCGCGAACAGACCCTGGCCTACCACTACGACAAGGAAGGCCGGCTGCTAAAGGCTTTAAGCGACCCGCCGGAGCACAGCGAATCCTTTCACATCGACGCCAACGCCAACCGCCTGGCCGACAACCTCGGCCGCTACGACGTCAACGCAGCCGACCGCATTACCGGTTCAGGCCGCAACGAATTTCACTACGACCGCCTGGGCAACCTCATCCAGGGCACCTGCCCCAGCGGCCATGCCAAGTTCACCTTCACCGATCTCAACCGGCTCAAAGCCGTCTCCCTGCCCCGGGGCCGGGTCCAATACCGCTATGACGCCTTCGGCCGCCGGGTGGCCAAGAAGGTCAACGGCATCACCACCCGTTACTTCTGGGCCCAATCCCAAATCCTCCATGAAGCCCAGTTCGACGAAAACAATGCACCGCTGGACGCCATCGACTACCTCTACTTCCCACAGACCCCCGTGCTGCTGGGCATCCGCCACAACCGCACCATCCACTGGGCCGCCTTCGGACACCGCTACGAAACCTGCTGCCTGACCAACCCGGCCGGCCGCCCGGTCTGGCATGCGCGCTACGACGCCTTCGGCCGGGCACACATTGAAACCGGCAAAGAGATCCACCAACCCTTCCGCCTGCCCGGCCAGTACCACGACCCGGAAAGTGGCCTGCACTACAACCTGGCCCGCTACTACGACCCCGGCCAGGGAAGATACCTGTCCCCGGACCCGCTCTTTTTACAAAGCGGCAGCACCAACTTTTACACCTACTGCAACGGCGACCCCATCAACCGCATCGACCCCTTCGGAGAATCCGCTTCGGTCGCCAACCTGATCGGATCCGCCCTGGGCGGCGCCGTCGATACCGCAGCCGAGGACATGTGCCGGCCCAGGGCCGATAACAAGACCGACGGCTTCAAACCCGCCCAGGCCGCCCTGAACGGCGGCGCGGCCAGCAACATCGGCGGCACAGTGGTGGCCGTGGAAGACAGCCCCATCGTGGGCGCACCCACCACGGCCATGGCGGCCGCCACCTTGCCGGCCATGGACAAAACCGGCTTTTTGGCCGGCGCCGGCAAATCAGCCGCCGAACAGTGCGCCCAACTGGAAATGAACAAAAAGGGCATCGACCCGCTCTCCGCCGTAAAACAGGCCCTGGCCGACGGCGTGAGCAGCGCAGGCTCAACGCCGATCCCCTTGAACGCCGGCACCTTTACCACCCGAAAACTTCCCGAAATCGATCTCCAGTATCAACCCGCCCTGCCGGCCGCGCGCACCGCAACCCAGTCCCCCCAAAAAAAGCCACTCAAAGCGACCCAACCGCCCGAAGTAATGAAAAAGGGCCTTAAAAAAAGCGACCACTCGGAAAAATGCACGGAAGGCGAGCCGGTCAACGCCATCACCGGCGAGGTCACCCTGGCCCAGACCGACTTCAGCCTGGCCGGGCGGATCCCGCTGACCTGGCAGCGCCACTACGGCTCCCAAAGCGCCTACAGCGGCCTGCTGGGCCCGGGCTGGCAGAGCCCGGCCGACGCCCGCCTGGAACTCGACAAAGACGACATGGTCACCTTTTACGACGGCAGCCCCGGCGGAGCCGTCTTCGAAAAACTGCCCACAGACGCCCCAGTCATGGAAGTCGGCAACGGCGCCGAGCTCAGCGCAACAGACAACATCTACCAGGTCGCACTTAAATCCGGACGCACCTACCATTTCAGCAAAACCTTTACCAACGACCAGTCCCATGTGACCCGCATCAGCGACCCCAGCGGCAACGCGCTTTCATTTGAGCGTCAGGACGGCGCTTTAACCCGCATCCGCACCAGCAGCGGCCAAAGCATAGACATCGCCTCGCACCACGGCCGCATCCATGCCATGCACCTGGGCGGCAAGCACCTGGTCATCTACCGCTATGAGGACAGCCACCTGACTGCCGCCCAGGACCCCCTGGGCCTGCAAAAGCGCTTTTCCTATGAAAACGGACGCCTTGTCCGCCACATGGACAAAAACAAGCTCTCGTTTTACTATGAATACGACGACAACGGCCGCTGCATTCACAGCTGGGGCGACAACGGCCTGTACGACTGCCGCTTCGACCAGCGTATCTATGAGCGCCGCGTGATCGTCACCGACTCTGCGGGCCATGCCAAAACCTATTTCTACAATCACCATCGGCTGCCCGACAAAGTCGAGGACCACACCGGCGCGACCGTCAAATACACCTACGACGACGCGGGCCGGGTTATCGGCATCACCGACGCCCTGGAGCGCACCACCAAGTACGACTACGATGCGGCCGGCAATGTCACCGGCATCTTGCGCCCCGACAACAACCATATCGTCATTGTCTACGACGACTTTCACCGGCCCGTGCAGATGCTCGACGGCTACGGCAGAATATGGGAGCAACAGTTCGATCCCCAAGGCCGCCTGATCGAAAAGATCAACCCCCTGGACGAGCACACCCGCTACAGTTACAACCGCCACGGAGATCTTGAAACCGTCACCGACCCTGAAGGCCGCGCCACCGCCTTTGAATATGACGACCGCGGCCTGGTCATCGCCGTGATCGAACCCGGCAAACACCCCACCGGCTATCAACGCGACCTTCTGGGCAACATCACCGCGGTGATCGATGCGGCAGGCCGCACCACCCGCTACGTTTACGACGACAAGTCCCGGCTCGTCGAAACCATCCAGCCCTCGGGCCTGAGCCAACGCTTTGAATGGGACGGCGAAGACAACCTGATATCGCACACCGATCCCAACGACCTTCAGACCCGCTTTGAATACGGCGGGCTCAACGAAATCGTCAGACGCATCAACGCCGACGGCACTTCAGTGAGATACCAATACGATACTGAAGAGCGCCTGATTGGTGTGACCAACGAAAAGGGCCAGACCCACCGGTTCCAATACGATCCTGCCGGCCGGGTCATCTCCCAGACCGACTATTACGGACACACCACCGGCTACACCTATGATCCGGCAGGCCAATTGATCCAAAGCATCGATCCTCTGGAACGTACCATCGCCTATGAATACGATCAGGCCGGACGGCTTTTCAGCAAAACCTTTGAAAGCGAAGAGCAGGAGACTTTTACCTGGGACGCCACCGGCAACCTGATCGGCATAGATTCGCCCGGCCCTGAGGCACAGTGGTTTTACGATGGCGCCAACCACCTGATCGCCGAACAAAACGGCCGGTTCATCATCGAATACCAGTATGACAAAAGCGGCCGCCGAACCAGCCGCTTTACCAGCTACGGCAACCGGGTCCGCTACAGCTACAATGACCAGGGCGACCTGTGCGCCATCCGGATCAACGACAACGAGCCGGTCGTCATCGAGTGCGACGACCTGGGCCGCATCACCAAAGAGCGGTTCTCCAAATACCTGCAAAGAACCAGCCGATACGACGAGGACAACCGCCTGTCCGGCCGGACCATCGAAAGCGACCTGACCAGCATCGAGCGCACCTACCAATATGATGCATCCGGCAACCTGATCGCCAAGCACGACAACGCCAAAGGGCCCTGGCACTACACCTGCGATCCCATGGGCCGCATCACCGAAGCCAGGGCCCCTGAGTACCAGGCGCAAAGATACGCTTTTGATCCCGCCGGCGATCTGCTCGAACATTTGCCCGACACCGGCCACGGCATGCGCCGCGCAAAACACAACCACACCGAGTATCATTTTGATGCCGCCGGCAACCTGACCGAGCGCAGGAACCATAAAGAGCTGACCCGTTATTACTGGAACGAGCAAAACCGCCTGATCGCCGTGCGCAAAGCCGACGACACCAGCATCGACATGTTCTACGACGCCCTGGGACGTCGCCGCATCAAGATGGTCAACGGCGAGCGCACCTATTATCATTACGATGGCGATGCCCTGCTCTGCGAGCAGTTTGAAGATGAGATGCCCAAAGAATATGTCTACCTGCCGGGCACGTTCGAACCTTTTGCGCTCATCGAAAACGGCAATGTCTACTATTACAATAATGACGTAAACGGCCTGCCGCTGGAGTTGGTCAAATACAACGGCCAGATCGTCTGGTCTGCCACCTACGATGCCATGGGCCGGGTGGACAAGATCCTGGTGGATGAAGTCGAGCAGTCCCTGCGCATGCAGGGCCAATACTTTGATAAAGAACTTGGCCTGTGCTATAACAGGCACCGCTATTACGATCCGCAGACCTGCTCTTTTACAAGTCAAGATCCATTGGGATTGTCTGCCGGTGAGAACCTGTATGCTTATGCTCCAAATGTCTGGCAGTGGATTGATCCGTTCGGGTTGTTGTATCAAGGCAGCTATGTGCCGTATTCTGCAGTCACCAAGATTGCAAAGCCAGGCCTGCTTACAAAAATGGCCGGCCGTATTGGCTCCAAATTCTTAGGACCAGTGGGTGTAGCGGTTGGAGTGGCTGAAGTCAGCTATTTGGCTGGCCAAGGTATTGGCGCAATAATGTACCCGAGCCAGATGGTCCCATACGAAACGCCAGAAAACCTCGAAGTTACCAATTATGTTGATACAGATGATTGGATAGGTATTAGAAATGGAAAATTTTATACATCGACCGGTAAACAGGTAACGGCGGGCGATTTTGCCGACTGGCTGACAAGATTGAACAGGAGGGACAATTCATTTGGCAACAAATGCAACAGTGCACTGTCCGGTGGCCCAACTGCAAATCATAACCAGTATAAAGCAGGCGGTGGTGATGATGCCGAGCCTGAAATTGTCCCTCCTATCAGTACGGACGAGCAAGTTGTTTATGATACTGAAGAAGGTTATGTCACAACCTCGGGTCGAAAGGTTACGGCTCAGCAATACTATGACTGGCGGAATAGAAAATTTGATGCGGAGTTTAATAATGGTCCGAAGACGACAGCTAAGAAGACACAACAGCCGGATAAGGAACTTCAGGCTGAAAGGCAAAGGCTGGTCGAGACCCTTCGGTCTAGACAGATGGGCTGGAATCATGAGCAGGGGGCATTTAGCAAAGTAGAAACCCTTGGTATTTCCAGAGCAGAAAAAGCTTTGGGGAAGAAGTTTAAACCGTCTACAATTGAAGGCGTTGATATGATGGATGTGCCCGGCATGGGGAAATTATCATTGAAAGGGCCTTTTGTTGATGACACTTTGAAACCTCTAAGCTCCGATCTACAAAAGAAAGCAATATCAAATATCAAGGGCCATATTAAGGGTAATAATGCAGTTGATAAACATATAATTGATACTCTCGGATTAGATGATGCAAATTTTAAATTATTGAAAGATTCCTTAAAAGATGTTCCCTCACATAAATACAAATTGATTAGGTGATGTTTTGGCACAAAGTAGAGTTTATTTGAATGAGGCTGTCAGGTTTGTCAGAGACAGTAATTTAGGACTGATCTTTGATTTGATTGGACAGGTGTTGGAAAAGCGTTCAACTAATATCCCTTGGGTAACGGACCAATACAAAAGTTGGGTTGATGTTATTATTAAACTGCCACCCGGTTTAAAAGATATTAGTTTTAATGATCTTAAGGAATTTCCTGATCGAATAATTTTTTTCTCAGATATTTTGGAAGAAGTTGATTCTATGCTGAAAGATGAGGACAAATTCAATCTTAAGGCAGATATTGAGAAAATACAATATGTTTTGAAAAAAGGAATAAATACCGAAGAGTTGTCCATTTGAAGAAGCGGCGTAGGTTGGGTTGAGGAACGAAACCCAACAAGTTTTGAGTGAATGACGGCGGGTGGCACCGGCAACTTGTTGCCGGTGTTGCAAGGCAACAAGAGGTCATTAGCCGGAGGGACCAGGGGGAAGACAAGGAAGACAAGGGGGTCACCCATTAAAGGGTGGGTCAAGAGAAAAAACACCTCCCCATGCAAAAAATGCCCCCTTTTTCGCTTGACCCTTTTTACGTTCGAAGCTCGACTCCTCCTTGCACTGCCTGTTCGCGCCCGTTTTTTCTTTATCTTGGTTACACGGATAAATCCGCACCAGTCACCCATCCGGATCAAGGCGATTGTGGCTCAAGCCTTGCGGCTTTCAACCACGGCCCCTGGCTGTGTTGCACAGCCCCAGAAATTCATCGGTTCCATACCGTGTCCAATGGGAATTTTCACAAATCTTATGGTTATTAGCCAACCCGTTGCTGGTTCACGGCATAGGCGAATCAAGCTATGAAAGAAAGTTCCAAAGCTTAATTGAATCCCGGCAGCTTCCAATCAAGTCTGACGGTTTTGCAGCCAACCCCTATAATGAAGCGGGGCATTGGGGGCATTGTGGCATTGGGTCGGACCAAACTAACATGCTGAAATTAGATTGTATTGAAATCAAATTGACCCTAAGATAGGGGCAATAATCCTCTTTTTGAGGTCCAAATAGGGCATATAGGAAAAAAGAGCAGTGGCCAGA
>JASFER010000144.1:0-15029 GCA_050124755.1 Desulfobacteraceae bacterium | reverse complement strand
TTGCCAAAAATTCATCCGGCCATCATGTTGGTCGGCCTGCTTCGAATGAAAAAGAGCCTCTTTCCCGTGGGAAAGCAACGGAGATAAACACCAAGCCCGGCAAATCGGTTTCCGCGCCGCATGTTGCCAAAAAATCATCCGGCCATCGTGTTGGCCGAACTGCTTCGAATGAAAAAAAGCCTCCTTCCCGTGAGAAAGCAACGGAGATAAACACCAGGCCCGGCAAACCGGTTTCCGTGCCGGCTGTTGCGAAATTGGCGTCCGGCCGGCATGTTGATCTGTCTGCTCCAAATTTAAAAGAGCATGGTTCCCCGGGGCAATCATCCAGAGCGGTTTCTCAGTCCATCCAGGCTGCAGCCAGTCCAACAGAAGTATCCATCCTGCCGGGGTGGCCCAAGAAGGAAGATGTTTTCATTCAATTTGACGAGACAAATCAAATCGCGGTTACCTCCCTGTCGGCAATGGATCAGGTGGCCTCCTATCTGATGGAATTTCCGGACAGGCTGATCTATCTGCATGGTGTCCATAGAGGAGAGGGTTCACAGGCGCAACGCCGTATGCTCCGGCATCAGAGGGTCAAGGCCGTAAAGAACTACCTCATCGGCAAAGGCGCCTACGCATATCAAATTGAGGCACATGTCATGGAGGCACACCGCCTGGATGCTTCTGCCGGACGTCGCCCCCATATCGGCGCAGTGATTGAGTTCCCTAAAAAGCATGTTCCGACCGAATATAATCCGGACAAATAGGTTCAGGAATTAACTATCTTGACTTATCGCAAGTCGCGGTTCGAACGGCCCTTACAAAATTGGTATCGTTGAGGTCTTTGGCCCCCATTGCCCCGTCAAGAAAGTCCACATACCGAATATCCAGATCTCTTTTGCTGGCGCTCCAACAACTTTGCTGCAACGCATCAAATATCGGATGGATATGCATTCGATTCTGCTTTTGCAGATCTTGCTCGATCAAATCAATCAGCTCAATGATTTCCGGCAGCCGCCAGTCGGAGAAGTGGGCAAAATTCTCCTTGTTCAGCTTCTCCACATAAGCCACAGCTTCCTCCCATTTGTATTGTCGGTCGCTTCCGGACTGCTGCCACATCAAACAGGTTTTCTCGTCTACCACCACGGAAACGCCTTTCAATTCCAGCCGCCTGAAGCGCTCGGGAACCATCGGCTTCGGCCGGGGCTTGGATGAAACAGATCTGGAGGCCGCTTGGCGTTTTTTCCGGGTGGGCATGCTGTGATTGGCCATAATGGACATCACAGCGCCCTCATCCACCAGTTGCTTATGGGCTTTGTTAAATTTTTGAACCACCCATAAGGGGACGCGCTGCTTGGAAAACCCCACATAATAGGATAAACCGCGGTGCATTCCCGAATAGCGTATATTGTTCAATCCCAGACCCCTGATGACGCTCTCGCCCACGATCCGGTTTGAGTATACCGCATACTTTCCCTTTGAAGTGGATAGCTTTTTGAACAGTGTTTTATTGTCTGATTCCATTTTGATATAAAGTTTAGCGCCTTTGCTTTCCAAGGCGGTCTTTAAATTCTTGAGAGAGGTGGATGTGCCGGAAGGCCCGTAAACACCGATCGTATAACCATCCATATCCGAAGGTCGTTTTAATATTTGATCGAAAGCCAAGTCATCGTCATCGCGTACAAACAGGCCGTATTCCGTTTCGACAATGGCGGTGGACCGATGCAGCCATTTAGCACGAGCCGAATTCCAGACGATGACAAACATCCCATCCGATTTGCCGATTTTAACGTCCTCCTGGGCCATTCGCCATTCGTCATATAGAATAATCCGACAATTGATACCCGCGGAACGGCAGGCCAGCTTTACAATTTGAGGCACGGGGCCATAGGCTTCACCTTTGTGGCTGGTTTTGTAGTGAAAAGGTACAAAATCCTGCGTATTCAAAATAAGCGATGGGCGCCGCAGGCTCCTGATGGTGGTGTCATCCAACATGCCTGAAACGGGCAGGTCCATTTCATATTGGTATTGCACAATTGCCTTCCGGGTTAAGGGTCCGTCAATACCGTCAATTCCGCCGGAGTAGTACCGGAGTTTTTTCAGTTCCTTCTGGGCTTGTGCGATCACCGGCAGCGGGCCGGCCACGGTTGGAGCGGCTATGATAAGCCCTAAAAAGACGACCCCCATCAGTCCAGATAGCGCCTTTTTGATCATAATGATCCCCCTGCCACTATAATGAATTCATGCTCATGGCCCGCTCCGCCTATTGTATTAGACGTCTCTGTTCAACCGCAAGCCCCATTTGGCAACAAATGACGGGATCATTGATTTTACCATCTGTCTTGAACATTTTGAGCACTTTATAACAAAATGCTAAAGTCTGTTTAAAGCCCGGAAATTCGCTTTACCAACTTTTGAAACAACGATAAGGTGAATAAATTGGGTCTTGATGTCAAAATAGATAGTGTCCATCTCAACTGGTTTCGAAATGGAAAAATGGGAAAGAGATCGTCCTTATACACTTCTATAAGCACCAATCCGGAACCAGCGGCGCTTGAGGCTGGGACCGTGCCTGCCAAAGAACTCGAGCGGGAGCTCGCTCTTGCCAAAACCCAACTTGCGGCAGCTGTCGAAAAGCGTAACGATCTTGAATTACAATTGAAAAGGATGGCGGAAGATAACAGTGTCCTCCAGCGCATCATCGATGACAATCCCTGCGTGACCTTTTCATGGCGGGTTCAGCAAGGCTGGCCGGTAGTTTTCGTCAGCGATAATGTACGCCGTTTCGGCTACGCCCCCGAAGATTTCTATTCCGGTCGCTTAAAATTTGCCGACATCATCCATACCGAGGATCGGCAACAAATCAACCGTAAACTTTTCGATGACAGCCGGAGCCTTAGGGACGATAAATCCGTTTTAAGTTATCGAATCGTTCACTCCCACGGACGCGAGGCCTGGATCGATCATCATGTCTGGATAATGCGCAACTCGAAAGGTGAAATGACGCATATGGGCGGAGCGCTGCTGGATATTACCGATAAAAAATCGGCTGAGTTGGCATTGACGGAATCGGAATCCAAATTCCGTAACCTGACAGAAAAGTCCTTGGTCGGTGTATATATTATCCAAGATGGCCTCTTCAAATATTGCAATCCCAAGTTCGCTGAAATGTACGGCTATCGACCCGATGAAATCATTGACAAACTGGGTCCAAGCGATCTCTCAGTGCCTGAAGACAGGGCCCTGGTGGCTGAAAATGTTAAAAAACGAATTGGCGGCGAAATCGAATCCATGCATTACGAGCTCCGCGGCCTTTCCCGGGATAAACGCATTATAAACTCCGAGGTGTTCGGCAGTCGAATCCAATATAACAAGAAGCCGGCCGTCATCGGATCCGTGCTGGACATCACCGCACGAAAACAGGTGGAGAGGAATCTGCGACTGACGCAATATGCCGTGGATCATAGCGCCACAGCTATTTTACGGGTCGATCCGGATGCCAGGATCACATACGCCAACAAAGCCGCCAGCCGGCAATTGGGCTATACCGAACAAGAGTTATCGGCCAAGACCATCCCGGATATCGACACTCTGTGGACTCAAGCGTTCTGGTATGATCGGGGGCTGCCCATGTTGCGCAAAAAGCGGGTCAACCGCTTTGAGTCAGAACATCTTCGCAAGGACGGCACCCGCTACCCTGTGGAAGTCATTTGCTATCTGGCCAAGTATGAAGATACTGAGCAATACTATGCGTTCTTTACGGATATCAGTGATCGCAAGCGGGCTGAAGCCGAAATCCGCAAACACCGTGAGCACCTGGAGGAGCTTGTCGAGGAACGAACCCGGGAATTAACGGTCGCCAAAGAGCAGGCCGAAGTGGCCAACCGGACCAAAAGCGAGTTCCTGGCCAATATGAGCCATGAGATCCGAACCCCCCTGAACGGGGTCATAGGCATGCTCCATCTGCTTCGGGATACCGATCTGACGTCGGAGCAAATGGATTTCGCCGATACCGCCGCTTCCAGCGCAAGTGCTTTACTTAATATCATCAACGATATTCTTGACTTTTCAAAAATCGAAGCCGGAAAACTGGACTTTGAAAATATTGCTTTCGACCTTCGAAAGCTAATGGAAGATCTGACGGAAATGTTGGACCTTCAGGCCCTGGAAAAAGGCCTCGAAATGACGTGCTTTGTGGAACCCCGGACTCCGAAACAGCTCATAGGCGACCCTTGGCGTCTGCGTCAAGTGTTGCTGAACCTGGCCACCAACGCTTTGAAATTCACCTCGAAAGGTGAAGTGAACATCCAGGCAACGGTCAAAGACCGATCTTCCACCGATGTCGAGATGTTTTTTTCAGTCATCGACACCGGCATCGGGATACCCGCATCTTTGTCAAATCAGCTTTTCAAGCCTTTCTCCCAGGGAGACAGCTCCACCACACGCAAATTCGGCGGAACCGGACTGGGCCTGGCCGTTTGCAAAAAACTCGTGGATTTGATGGGTGGGCGGATCGGTGTGGAGCGCCGTCCGGAGCAGGGTGCCAGATTCTGGTTTACGGCGCGACTGGGCACTCCGAAACCGGTTCAAGATCAAGCGGGCTCGGACGAATCCGATCGCAGTCTTGAAAACAAATGTATTCTCGTCATGGACAACAGTGCCTCCAGCCGGGATATTCTCACAGCCTACCTCACGGCACACGGTTGTAAGGTGAGGCTGGCCGCAAGCGGATCTGAAGCCCTTGAGTTGATCGTTCAGGCCGGCAACACACGACATCCGATTGATCTGGTGATTGTCGATGCCGATATGCCGTCAATGAGTTGTGAAGAACTGGGCCAGACCATCAGGGCCCATCCCCTGCTGCCGGCCCCGCCCAAGGTAATGCTGATGGATCGGGGCCGAGGCAAGGCTCGGGGTATGACATGGAAAGGCGGATTCGACGCCATTGGGTACAAACCCATCAGATGGTCCGGTCTCAAGGATTCCTTGATGTCAGTTCTGTCCCCCCGCAAGAGAGAATCCTCACCGGACGATGAGAGTGAGCCGGTCCCGCAAGCGCCGGAAGGCGCAGGAGGACCATTGCGAGGCAGGATCCTTCTGGCCGAGGATAACCCCATCAACAAGACATTGGCACTTCATATTCTGGAAAAGCTGGGCTATGCCGCAGATGCCGTGACCTCCGGTCGCTCCGCGCTCGATGCGTTGGCCCGTCAACATTACGACCTGATCCTCATGGATGTTCAGATGCCGGAAATGGACGGCTTGGAAACCACACGTTCCATTCGCAGCCGGGAGTTGGAAAACATGCACTTTAATACCGGTGAATTACAAGACGGCCGGAAGATACCCGAGCGCAAAACACCAAACCACACCGCCGACGCGCTGATCTATCAGACCGCCGGCCGTAACCTTAAAAAAAGGATACCCATCATCGCCATGACGGCGCATGCCATGTCCGGAGATCGGGAAAAATGTCTTGCGGCCGGAATGGACGATTATATCTCCAAACCGATTGATCCTGAACTCTTGGCCATCAAGATCGCCTATTGGTTGCGTAAAGCTTTTAATCATTAGAAGTGGTTTTGAATCAGCTTAGCACCGAGATCTTATCCCACCTATAAGGCCTTTTAACCCATTAACATTATATGATTTAATCCTTCTTATGGATCGAATGAAATCCGGATCTGAAGCCAAAAACATCTGACTCACTGCCTCCTAATTCTTCCCAGCTATTGCCTGTATAAACGATAAAGGATCTTTTCAGTCATGAATAATCAGGCACTTAACGTCTTTCTCACATGACGGTGCGGTGCGTAACGCAACACCGGTCTGGTGCAGGACAATGTTCGACTTTCAATCAAATGCAACAATTAACTCTTGGGGATGTCTGATGCAGGTTTGTGCACCTGAAGTTTCAAGCTCCTTTTTAGTACCATATCCCCACAGAACGCCAATACCGAATATTCCATTCGCTTTTGCGCCAATCATATCATGCTCACGATCGCCTATCATAAATGTATCAGATGAAGAGATCGATTCATTTTTTAGAATATAGGATATCAGATTCGTCTTATCATTTCTTGTTCCGTCGAGTTCGCTACCATAGATATTCTTAAAGTATCGTTTCAAACTAAAATGACGGACAATGCGTTCGGCGTATATCTCTGGTTTCGATGTAGCTACATATAAGTCATGGCCCTTTTCCAGCAAGGTTTCCAATACTTCATAAATACACTCATAAACTTTATTTTCAAATAGGCCAATCGTGCCATACCTTTCACGATAAAGCGATAAGGCCTTATCAGCAAGTGTTTCGTCATCAGAAGCAAGCAATTTAGCTAAGCTGTTTTTCAAGGGAGGACCAATACACCATCGCAAACTCTTCCTGGTTGGTGATTGCCTGCCTAGCATTTCTAAAGCATATGAAATGCATTTTGTTATCCCCATAAAGGGATCTGTTAATGTTCCATCTAAATCAAATAGCAGGTTCATTGTCTTACAGTCGAACACCGGCATAACCGGTATTTTTGTGACGCCAAGCGGCGCGAAAAACATCCGTGTTAGTGCGTTTGTTGTACATTCGTTAATAATACTACTTTCATTTAACCTACTAATTTATTTGGCCAACTTCCCCCAGTTTTCAGTACGCTTGTTTTTTTCTATCTTGTTTTTGTTTTGCCGCAGAGTGTTAATAACCAGCATAAGTAATAAAGCCATGCTATATACTGGGACTGGATCAGCAACAAAAAGTATCAACAACCAAATCACGCTATATACAACAACAACCGATTCAGATTGAATGGTCTTGCTAGTGAAAAACAAAACTACAATTCCACAAATGGTTTTATGAACACAACTCCAATAACTGTCTGGAGCCCAAATATTAATAAAATGAGTAATCCAAATCTTAGTTTTTTATTTACTTTTTTACACGGTTATCCATAAAGATCAAGTTGTAGGTATCGGATTTTATGCCAGGCCGGCGCAGAGGCCGGCCCTACGCGAATCACTCCGATCCCTGGCGTTTTGATGGTTCCCGGGTAGGGTCGGGCTCTGTCCCGACCGGTGGGGATAAACCCCACCCGCTTAATCTTTTAAGATAACCGCGTTTTTTTATAAAAATTTTCGTTCAAACCAATAGCAAACAATGACGCCTTATTGCTTTGACTGTCCAACGCCTGCGTCACGGGCAGCATGGTCCTCGCCGTCCCTTTGAACGCGGTTATCGTTTTACCGCCATAAGTATCGAACACCAGCCATTGCGAAAGCAAAAATAAATCCATACAGGAACGAGTCAAGGGGAATTATGTCTTTGTTCTTTTTCTTTCTAAAAGAACCCTTCACCCACATTTTCCCCAAGCTTTTGCAACAATTGGATTCTTATCAAAAAATTGACTTCGCACTCTTTCATCAACACAATTAAGTGGACAAGCAAAATTCATACATTGTGAACACATGAAATTTATCAAGGTCATAAAAAAGCCAATGGTTGTCATTGAATAAACAAGTAACAGAAATAGTTGTTTCCCAAGGATTAGGAATAATAAAGGGTAGCCCCAAACGACAGCAAATCCACCAAAAAAAATCGTTTTTTCAATAATCGACATTGGGCCAGGCCTATATTTCCATAGTTTCGGAGATCCGTAGTTGGCCCAACATTTCAATGATGTTAAAGATTCGGCATAATGAGGGCAGTGGGAACACATAACGCGAATCTCAATAAATCCAAAAAAAGCAAGCACGAAAATTATCCAAGGTATCAACAACCAGCCGTTCATATAATAGATTCCAGCACCGCCAAGCAGAAAAGGAGGGAATGCAATGAAAAGGAAATGTATCCAATCTTTCACGCTGAAATGACAATGAATATTACCATTGATGGCGCAAACATCACAAGAATCTGTTTCACAGGTTGCAATCGGTTTTTCTGGATCTAAAAACATCATGATAACTACTCCATAATATGTTGGGATAACATGGATTAGGTGACGCTTCTATATATCGTAACTATTTCTATCTAAAGATATACAATAGGAAGCGACAGCCGCTACTTTGTTTCCTGCCGCACCGGAATTTTCGATTCGCAAGGCACTTTGGTCTGGCACAGACCACACCCTTTTCCTTGGGGGTATCGAAGGCCCTTTCCTTTTCCGGGTCATTGAGATGATTTTCTGTCGAATGATCGACATAGTCTCGGATGCATGATTGAATCCAGGATTCAAGGTCTTTTCTGTCAGGTTCCATCAGGCGTTCAGCTTAGCACCGAGATCGTATCCCACCTCCAGTGCCTGTTTGTTCATCGCCAAGAAGGCGGCGGGGAATTTTTGTTCCAGCATCTTTAAAATGGACGCCGTCTGAACCAGCGGTTTTAAAGCCAGCAGCGCGCCCAAAACACCGATGTTGAACACCACCGGTTTGCCGATGCGATCCATTATCGCCTCATAAAGGGGTAATTCCACCTGCCTGGCATCCACCTTGCGGGTGGTTTCGACAAAGCGTTCGTCGGTGATCAGCAATCCGCCCGGGCGGATGATAGAGCGAAATTTGTTGTAGGCTTCCTGGGTTAAACACAGCAACACGTTGGGCTGAAACACCTTGGGCATGTCGATGGTCTCATCGGAGATAATCACATCGCTGCGGGTGGCCCCGCCTCTGGCCGCCGCGCCGTAGGATTGGGATTGCACGGCTTCCAGCCCTTCATACACCACGGCGGTTTCGGAGAGAATAATGGCGGCACTGATCAGCCCCTGACCTCCGGAACCTGAAAAGACGAGTCGACACCGTTCCATGAATCATTTACCCTTTCTTTCGCAAAATAGATCATCATCCCTGCGGGATGTGCCCCGGCCTTAAGGGGCCGGGGATTGACCATGCTACCCGGCCTGGGCCCGGGCGATGATTTTGTCATATTCGGCACAGTACTCCGGCAAGTCCTTCTGCACAAGAATGCCACGCTCGATGAGCGTGGGGTCCTTTTCCAGTTTTTTGGATCCCGCCGGCACGGTGTGCTCCTTGAACCAGCGCATCATGTCGGCGGCGCTGCCCAATTTATTTTTGCGCCCGAAATAAGTGGGGCATTGGCTCATGATCTCCACCACCGAAAAGCCCTCATGCAGGACAGCTTGGCGGATGATATCGCTGATCTGCTGAACGTGGTAGGTGGAAGTGCGCGCCACAAAGGTGGCGCCGGCCGCCTTGGCCAGTTCCACCACATCGAAAGCCTGGTCGATGTTATAGTACGGCGCCGTGGTGGCCAGGGTCCCCTGGCCGGACAGCGGGGAGTACTGCCCGCCGGTCATGCCGTAAATCCGGTTGTTCATGACGATGGCCGTGATGTCGATGTTGCGGCGCGCGGCATGAATGAAATGGTTGCCGCCGATGGAAAGCGCATCGCCGTCGCCCATTGGGACAATCACGTTGAGTTCCGGCTTGCTGAGCTTGACACCCGTGGCAAATGCCAGCGCCCGGCCGTGGATGGTGTGCAGGCTATGAAAATCCACATAACCGGAGATGCGCGAGGAACATCCGATTCCCGACACCATCACGATCTCGTTTTTGCTCATGCCCATCTTTTCAATAGCCCGGATCAGTCCGTTGAGCACGATGCCGTGCCCGCAGCCGGCGCACCACATATGGGGAAAAAAACGCTCGCGAAGATAGTCTTTGACTGCCATGATCTACATCCCCCTTCCCATGATGATACGCAGCGTGTTTTTAATATCGGCATCGGTGATGAGCTCACCGTCGATGCGATTGATCAGAAACACCTGGTCCGGATGGTCCACCGCCAGTCTGACGCTTTGCATCAACTGGCCCATGTTCATCTCCACCACTCCCACAAATTTGGTTTTGAGGGCGCACTCGCGCACGATATCACGGGGAAAGGGCCACAGGGTCTGGAGCTCCAGCAGTCCGATGCGCTGTCCCCTTTTGCGCAGATGCTTGACTGCATGCAGCGCCGAGCGCGCCGAAGCGCCGTAGGAGATCAGAACGATCTCGGCATCGTGAAGAAAGTAGTTGTTGTAGCGGGCCATCCGGGTGGCATTGTTTTCAATTTTGTCCACCAGGTGGCGCAGCAGGCCGTGGACGACCTCGGGCTTGTCCGACGGAAACCCCCACATGTCGTGATAGAGGCCGGTGACGTTATAACGGTGGACCCCGCCGAAGTCGCTCATGGGCAGGCGCCCGTCCTCCCTGGGAAGATAGGGGTGGTAGTCGACCCCCGACTTGACATCGGTGCGCAGCCGGTCCACCAAAGGAATTTCGCCGGGACCGGGAATCACCAGTTTTTCACGCATGTGCCCCACCACTTCGTCAAAAAGGAGCACCACCGGCGTGCGATAGGTTTCGGCAATGTTGAAGGCATCCACAGTGACGCCGAACACATCCTGGTGGTTGGACGCCGTCAGGGTGACCATGGCATGGTCGCCGTGGGTGCCCCAGCGGGCCTGATTCACATCGCCCTGACTGACGTGGGTGGGATTACCGGTGGAAGGGCCGCCGCGCTGCACATTGACGATCACGCAGGGGATCTCGGCCATCACGGCATATCCCAGCGCCTCTTGCATCAGCGAAAATCCCGGTCCGCTGGTGGCGGTCATCACTTTGTTTCCGGTGAGCGACGCACCGATGATGGCGCAGATGGAGGCGATTTCATCTTCCATCTGGATAAACTTGCCGCCCACTTTAGGAAGCCGCGCGGAGAGCAACTCGGCCACTTCCGTTGACGGCGTGATGGGATAGCCGGCATAAAAATCAAGCCCCGCATACATGGCGCCATAGACACAAGCTTCGTTGCCTTGGACGAATTTTACACTACCCTTCATTGCAGCCGCCTTTTGTTTCAGTGTCCTCGATCTCGACTTCCACTGCCAGGTCGGGGCAGCGCAGCTCACACATCCGGCACGCGATACAGTCTTGGATGCGGACCGCCACCGCCTTCTCCTTTTGATCCAGCTCCAATACATTTTTGGGGCAAAAGGCCACGCAGATGCCGCACCCCTTGCACCATTCGGTATCGATGCGATGCTCTTTCAATTTCTTTTTTGCCATTGGATGAATCCTGGTTAAAAGTACTAATCTATGATTTTACGCAATACATAGGGCAAAATGCCGCCGTTTTTAAAATAGGCCACTTCTACATCCGTATCCAGGCGTGCAGTGACCTCGAAAGTGGTCTGACTTCCGTCTGATTTTTCCGCCGAAACAGCCAGTCGCTGCCGTGGCACGATGGTTTCAATGCCCTGGACAGTATAGCGTTCACTGCCGTCAAGCCCCAGTTTTCCAACGCTTTCACCCGTATTGAACACCAGCGGCAGCACCCCCATGCCCACAAGATTGCTGCGGTGAATGCGTTCGAAAGACTCGGCGATCACCGCCCGAACCCCCAGCAGGTTGGATCCCTTGGCCGCCCAGTCGCGCGAAGACCCCGCGCCGTATTCCCTGCCGGCCAGAACCACCATGGGGGTTTGCTCTTTCTGGTAGGCCATGGCTGCATCGTAGATAAAGCGCTCGTCGCCCTCCGGAAATTTGAGGGTAAAGCTTCCCTCCTTGCCTTCCACCAGCCGGTTTTTCAGCCGGATGTTGCCGAAAGTGCCCCGCATCATCACTTCGTGGTTGCCGCGCCGCGAGCCGTAGGAGTTGAATTGGGCCGGCTCAACCCCCTGGTCCACCAGGTATTTTCCGGAGGGATAGCTCTCCGGGATGGCTCCGGCAGGAGAGATATGATCGGTGGTGACGCTGTCGCCCACCAGCACCAGCGCCCTGGCCGCCGAGATATCGCCCACCGGATCGGGTTCCACCGTAAAGCCCTCGAAATAGGGCGGGTTCTTGATATAGGTCGACTGGTCGTCCCATTGGTAAGTGACCGACTTCACATCCGGCAGGCTTTGCCAGAATTCGTCGCCGTCGAAGATGCGTCCATATTCCAGTTCGAAGAACTCTTTTTTTACATGTTTGTCGACCATGGCCGCGATATCCTCGTCTGAAGGCCAGATATCCTCCAGATAGACCGGTCGGCCGTTGGGGTCCAGGCCCACCGGTTCGTAGGTCATATCGATGTCGATATGCCCGGCCAGACCATAGGCCACCACCAGCATGGGCGAAGCCAGAAAGTTGGATTTGATGTTCTGGTGGATGCGGGCTTCAAAGTTGCGGTTGCCTGAAAGCACCGCCGCCACGTTCAAATCATTGTCCTGGATGCATTTTTCGATCACCGGGTTCAGGGGGCCGCTGTTGCCGATACAGGTGGTGCATCCGAAACCGGCCAGATGAAAACCCAAAGCCTCCAGGTAGGGTATCAGCCCGGCGTCTTCCAGGTACTGAATCACCACCTTGGAACCCGGGGCCAGAGAGGTTTTGACAAAGGGCGGCATTTTCAAACCGCGTTCCACCGCCTTTTTGGCCAGCAGACCCGCGCCGATCAAAACGTGCGGATTGGATGTGTTGGTGCAGGAAGTGATGGCGGCGATCACCACCGACCCGCTGCGCAGCTCCGCCGGTTGGCCGTTCAGGTCTATACGGCAGGGGTTGTCCTGCACCGGGAAGCATCTGGGCAGACGTGCGCTTTGGGTGCCCGATTCATCATGAAACTGGGATATGCGCGCCATCTCTGCGTCCCGATCGTAGGCACAGCCCAATATTTCCGCAAATCGGGTTTTCAGATCCTTCAAGGCGATGCGGTCCTGGGGACGGGACGGGCCGGACAGGCAAGGTTCCACCGTGGACAGGTCCAGTTCGAGCACGTCCGTGTACTCCGGGTCTTCCTCACCGGTATAAAACAAAGCGTTTGCTCTGGTGTAGGCTTCCACCAGTTCTGCCTGCCGTTCGCGGTCGGTCATGCGCAGATAGGCGATGGTTTTTTCATCCACCGGGAAAAATCCCAAGGTGGCGCCGTACTCGGGCGTCATGTTGGAGAGGGTGGCCCGGTCGGGGATGGTGAGTCTTTTCATGCCCTCGCCGAAATACTCCACGAACTTTTCCACCACACCGTAGTTGCGCAGCATTTCGGTGACGGTGAGCACCAGGTCGGTGGCGGTCACGCCGGGTTTCAGCTCTCCGGTTAAGCGAACCCCGATGACCTCCGGTATGGATAGATAGTAGGGTTGGCCCAACATGACCGCCTCGGCCTCGATGCCGCCCACGCCCCATCCCATGACGCCCAGGGCGTCGATCATGGTGGTGTGGGAATCCAGCCCCACCAGGGTATCGGGATAGGCCACGGTCCGGCCCGCTTCATCGTCCGTCATGACCACTCGGCCTACATTCTCCAGGTTGACCTGGTGGCAGATGCCCGATCGCGGCGGAACCACCTTGAAGTTGTCGAAACTTTGCTGAGCCCACTTCAAGAAAGCATAGCGCTCGCCGTTGCGCCCGTACTCTTTTCTGACGTTCTCAACCACGGCATCCTTGGTGCCGAAGGCATCCACCTGGACCGAGTGATCGACAACCAAATCCACCGGCACCAGCGGATTGACCCTGGCCGGGTCGCCGCCCAGTTTCTTGACCGCATCGCGCATGGCGGCCAGGTCCACCACGGCCGGCACGCCCGTAAAATCCTGCATCAGGACCCGCGCCGGATGATAGGGAATCTCCACGGGTGCGTCGTATTGTTTTTGCCAATTGGCGATGGCGGTCAAGTTTTCTTCCCGGACCACCTGCCCGTCCATTTTTCGAAGCAAATTCTCCACCAGAATGCGGATGGAAAAAGGCAGGCGGGAAATATCGGCAAGGCCCTCGGTTTCCAGACGTTGAATGTCGAACAGGGTATAGGTCCGGCCGCCTGCCTGAAACTCACGAATGTATGTTTCTTTCTTCATTGCTTCCCTCGTTTAATATGATGTGTGTCAATGCCTGCTTGTGCTTATATAATATCTGATGAAATCGTAAAAAGTCTGATTTTCACCATGAAGGGCATGAAGAACATGAAGGGATAAAAAATATTATAATTTCAACTTCATGCTCTTCATGTCCTTCATGGTCTTTTAAAACATTGCTTTTTGGCAACTTTTTACGAGTTCATCAACAACTATCTTTGAAAATATTATCCCGACAGCTGTCCCTACATGCCGGAAACAACGACCTGGGCTAATGCACTGCAGCCCACTTCTTCAGCGCCGGCCATTTGTCGGGCCAGGTCATAGGTGACCTTTTTCTTCTGGATGGCGCCGATCAAACCGTTTCTCACCAGCGCGGCCGCCTCGTCCCAGCCCATATGCTCCAGCATCATGGCGCCGGAAAGCATCAGCGAGCCGGGATTGACCTTGTCCAGACCCGCATACTTGGGTGCGGTGCCGTGAGTGGCTTCGAATAACGCGCAGCCGTCGCCGATATTGGCCCCCGGCGCCATGCCGAGACCGCCGGCCATGGCCGCCAGGGCATCGGACATGTAGTCGCCGTTGAGATTGGGCATGGCCAGGACGTCGTATTCCGCCGGCCGCAGCAGAATCTGCTGGAACATGGCGTCGGCGATGCGGTCCTTGATGACGATGCGCCCTTCCGGCGCTTTGCCGTCGAAGTTGTCCCAAAGTTCCTCTTCGGTAATCACTTGCTCTGCGAATGCTTCCCGGGCCAGCTCGTATCCCCAGCGGTTGAAGGCGCCTTCGGTGTACTTCATGATATTGCCCTTATGCACAAAGGTCACGCTGGGGCGTTTTTGATCGATGGCGTACTGGATGGCCATGCGCACCAGACGCCGCGTGCCGAAACGGCTGATGGGCTTGATGCCGATCCCCGAACCGTCGCGGATGGTCACACCTTCCTCCTTGCGGAGAAAATCGATCAGTTTGCGCGCCATGGGCGAATCGGCTTCCCATTCGTAGCCGGCGTAGACATCTTCCGTATTCTCCCGAAAGACCACCATATCGACGTTTTCCGGATTGACCACCGGACTGGGAATCCCCTGGATGTGTCGTACGGGACGCACGCAGGCGTACAGGTCCAGCACTTGCCGCAACTGGACATTGACACTGCGGATGCCGCCCCCCACCGGCGTGGTCAGCGGTCCCTTGATGGCCACATGGTATTTTCGTATGGCGTCAATGGTGGCC
>JASFER010000143.1:0-15065 GCA_050124755.1 Desulfobacteraceae bacterium | reverse complement strand
AAAATTTTGTTTACGCTGATTAGGAACCGGCAATACCCATTAACGGACCTATGACGTTGATGAGTTCCGCAAAATCATGGCGGCGTTCCTGGGTTAAGGATCGTTTCTCATTCTCGGCATAAGTGTGCCCAAAGTGTCGGTTAATCTCTACCCCATTAATTTGACAGTAATTTTTCAATGACGGCTTGGTCATGCTGCCGATCAGCGATGCCCCCATCCGCGCCCCCCATCTAAAATGGGGGCCGTCGCCGCCACTGTCGCCCATCAGGACCATTTTTGCGGAGGGAATATGATACCGCCCGGCAACGGTGTCCGTGTTGGATGCCTTATCGTCGATTTCAAACAAATCGATCATCTGGTCGGGGTCATGCCCGCTGTTGCTGAAACGCAGCATGGATTGTGCTGAAAGCACCGTAAACTGCGGCAAGCAGGCCTTCGCCAGTGCACGTTGAAAGTACCCCATAAAGCCAGTGGTATTGATCATAAAGAGAACCTGGTGCCGATCACACCAGCGGATCAGTTCATCGACGCCTTTATACATCTCGAACCGTTCATCCAGGTAAGCGTCCATCTGATCCCGGGTCAGGGGGGCCGGCAGCAGTTGCGCCACCATTGCAGTGGCATGCCTGAGGGAAATCTCATTGCCGGTGTATTGCCTGAATATGCGGTTCAAATCCGATTCGATATGCGGGTAATGAAACATAAATGCATCAAAGGGTCCGTTCGGAGACAGACATTGGCTCCAATCACTGGAGATCATGCCGACATACGATTTCATATCCATGTTTCCAATCAATATATTGCTGCCGTTATATGGTGATTCAAACCGGTTTCCCGGCACTCGGTGAAGACCGCCATGCTCGAAGTACCGGTTTATGGTTGTCTTGCCCGGGGCTTTCATGCCCGTTCCAAACGCCCGCTTTGGATGGGGCCACAGGCCCAAAAATCTATATCGCATCATGCCGGTGGTCGGCAAGACAATATGGAAAAAAGGTTCCTAAATCTACACAAATGGAATAGAAGTGAATAAGGCTAATCCTTGATTTGACAGCCCGGCATGACCTCACGTGTTTGGTTGTCATATCAAAGCATTGACAAGCTCTGCGATACTGGTATCCTGAACAAACCGGCACACACCGATTGACCACAACATATTAAGTTCCAATTAATACGGTTTTGTTCCAGAGATTGGCAAGTTGTTCAATTGCCAGCACACGGACAGTCAAATTTTTATTCGGCTGATTAGCCGTCTAAACCCGGAAATTAGGGTATTCTACGTCCAATTGGACGTAGAATACGATTTCGTCTTCTAAATAGACGTAAAATAATGCGGCTATTGGGTCGTCGAACCTATGTTAGCCACAGATAGAAAGCAGGCAATATGGACATAAAACTTCAGGTCGCATTGATATCTGGTTTAGTTGGATCTCTAATCGGAGTTTTAGTGACAATGTGGCAAGTGAGAAAACAATTTGAAGCTAGTGCTGAACTTCAACGACGGGAAAACAGAATCCCCGTGATGCAAAAGCTTTGGGAACAAATGAGACCTTTCTCTTTTTTTGGAAAGCCACAAAATGAGCGTAAAGAATTACTGAGTAAAATATCTAATGACCTTACTCAGTGGTACTACAAAACAGGTGGTTTGTATCTTTCAGAAACCAGTCAGAAATATTACGTAAGATTTCAAGAGGCAATAGAAACTATAATTAAAAAATATAGATTTAGTGAAGTTAATCTCAACAAGTTAAGCCATTCTGAGTTTCATCTACTTCAAGAAGAAGCTAGTGCTCTACGAACATTGACGGCACGAGATTGTGGTACCAGAATAGAAACTGATTCAAAGTACGGTATAGAAGCTGGTACAAAAATGCAGTCCAAATTAGAAAATTGTAAGATTTGTCAAAGTGAAAAGAAAGGCTAACATTTTTCTGCACCTGACTGGTGTTTCGCTGCGCTCCACACCAGCCGGTGAGAAATGCGTTCAGCGATAAATGGAGAAATGAAAAGAGGAGGCAAACCTATGGAGTCCACATCGATTAACGTCGGAGAATTAATTTATGAGGCAGCTGTACACTTTACGAAGGTAACCGAATACGGCATCAGTATGAACGACCTGCTATCGGGCACTGCCGTGCCACCGCCATCCGGTGTACGTTTCGATTTCGCCTTTGAAGGCAGTTTCGAGGGACCTCGCTTGAGTGGAACCATCGCCGGAATCGACTATCTCCATGTCCGAGCTGACGGTCGATTCCAGTTACACATTCACGCTCAACTCATTACAAATGATGGCGAAAACATTTCTTTCTTCGCAGACGGGATCGCCATTCCTCAAGAAGGCAATACCATGGCCCTACTTAGAGAGAACATCTCATTCATTACATCATCGCCCGATTATGCGTGGCTCAATCAGGTTCAGGCCTGGGGTCAAGGCACTGTAGATTTGGGGAAAAGCGAAGTTAGCGTCAAGGCCTACGCAGCCTGATGTCTGCCTATGGGCACGGGGGGCTGCTCTTGACTCATTTACAATATCGAAAGAGTCAAGAGCAGACTTGACACGATGAACCTGATGAACATTTGCGTAAAGAGCGGTTATGTTCCCGTCCGTTAACGCAAAACGTTAGCCTGGCAGCCTCATTTAATGGAGATCGTGTAAATGGATTCAAGGAAAAGAAAGGACTATATACCATTGGTAATGTGGTTTTGTTTGCTTGCGGGAATAATTGCCATCGCTTTTATCCGGTCGAGCCGAGCGATAGGCGTTTGGAATAAAGGGTCATTTAATTGGGATACCGTAATCATCGGTTTGTATGTCTTGTGGATGATCATCGAGTTGCGCGTAACCAAAAGGGATATAAGCACTGAAGGCAAAAAAACATCGGATTTTGCTACATGCCAATTATATGGGACTGGGCAGGCGCTTACAATTCTTACCGCCCTCTGGTTTCCATCCGTTTGGAGAGCTCCCAATGCTGGACATCTTGTTGGTCTATCTGTTTCCCTATTGGGAGCCTGCTATCGTCTATGGGCTGTTCGAACATTGGGGCAGTTCTACTCGCACAGAGTACGAACCAGGGTTCAACATAGAATCGTGGATACCGGTCCGTATCGATTTACTAGGCATCCGGCATATGCGGGGATGATAATTGCTCATGCCGGAATATCTATATACTTTTTTAATTGGGTGACAATATGCGTATTTCTTCTCCTTTTATTGCCGGCGATTTTCATACGCATTGTCATTGAAGAAAGAACGCTTTATGGGATAGAAGGTTACGCTGACTTTGCCAAAAAGCGAAAGCGGTTGTTTCCGGCAATATGGTAAGGAATATAATACGATTGCACCAGTTCCCCATTTCCGCTATAAAAACGTATGCAATGGATGGAAGCCAAAGTCATTTTCACCTCTTCCAATGAGGGCTTAACCGTCGAACTCATCGCCGATGCTTTCTACAATCTCAATGCCAAAGGCGTGGTCGTGGACGATCCCCATCTGGAACCGCAGGAGAGCTGGGCCCCGGATGCGGCGGAACGGCCGATACACCCGGCGGTGACCGGTTATTTTCCTGCAGACGATAACCTGGAAGATCGCCGGCACTACCTGGAGCAATCCATTGCGCAATTGGCCTCCGCCCAGGCTTTTGACTACACGATTCAATATACACGCATCGATGAAGAAGATTGGGCCGAGTCCTGGAAGGCATTCTTTTGGCCTAAAAAAATCACGTCGCACCTGGTCGTCAAGCCCACTTGGCGGGAGTATACCGCTAAACCCGGCGAAGAAGTCATCGAGATTGATCCCGGCATGGCTTTCGGTACCGGTACGCACCCCACCACAAGCCTGTGTATCAAACTTCTCGAAAAACACCTCAAACCCCATGATACAGTGCTCGATGTCGGCACGGGTTCCGGCATTCTCCTGGTCGCCGCAGCAAAACTGAAAGCCTCCCGACTGGATGGAATTGACCTGGACCCTTTGGCCGTAGAAGTCGCACGAAAAAACCTGGCGCAAAACCACATCGATCCATCCACCATGGAGCTGACCGTTGGAGATCTGACGCAAACGGTTACCCGTACCTATGATGTGGTGGTGGCCAATATTTTAGCTGAAGTAATTTTTGAGCTTCTCGATAACATGGCTTCAGTGGTCAGACCGGGCGGCCATTTTATCTGTTCGGGGATCATCGAAGCCTATCAAGCCGACATTGCCGAAAAAATGGTTTTGTCCGGTTTTGAGGTTCTGGATGTTCTGAAAGATCAGGAATGGGTAGCATTTGTCGGGCGCCGCATTTAAACAAAATCTAGGGTCTGGTTTTGGCCTTGGCCAATGGCGAACGCATCTCGGCCTCCACCGCCATGGAAGCCGGTACCAGCTCAACCTTTTGTTTTAATTGTGGTAAATATTCAGATAACAAGCGATGAGTGACGGTATGGGGATGGGCAATGCCCACAGCATAGCCCTGCTGTTGAGCCCGCTGGACGAGTTTCTTGAGTTGACTGCGAATAAAGGCCTCATCCTCAAAATGATCAATGAAGATATCCCGTTCTGCAAATGGCAGCTTAAGCAGTTGGGCCGAAGGCCTTGCCACGGTTTCGGCAGTGGTGCGGCTGTCAATATAATAGAGACCGCGTTTTTTCAGTATGGAAAAAATCTGCCGCATGCGCTCCGGAGATTTTGAAATACCGGACCCCATGTGGTTGTTGACCCCCTTGAGTCCTGGAAACAGATCCAAATCGGTGTTGAGCTGGCCGATGAGTTCATCCGGCGACATCTGAGTCAGCAGTGCTCCGGGTCCGGGATTGACGGCGGGAAATTCATTGGGCTCCATGGGCAAATGGAGCATAATCTCACGCCCCTTGGCTCTGGCTTGGGCTACAAATTGCCGACTGAATGGCCCATAAGGCAGCACAGAAAAGGTCAAGGGTGCATTCAATGACAACATTTGATCGGCAATTTGTCGGTCATAGCCGATATCATCGATGATAATGGCGACCAAGGGCGGATGTGCACCCGGCAGCTGGGGCAGCTTGGTGATGGGTTTGGCGGGCACCGGCTTATCGGGATAAACTTCGTAAGTCGGTTTGCTTTGTTTTTTGACCGGTGGCGCAGGTATCTGTACCACCGGCGGTACATAGGTTTGGGAGCGCCGAATCAGAAAACGGGCCATCACGGCAGCGCTGACGACTAAAAGAATCAGCACGGCCAACGCTCCAAATACCTTCATCAATTGGATGACCATGTCGGGGCGCCGGGATGATTTCCGCTTCCGCCGCCGGGTGGTCGTGGCGCGTTTTTTTTTAGCCATTGCTCAATTTCTTGAAAATATCGTAGCTGATCAGAATATCCAAGGCGCGCAGCACCTGGCTGTCGGTCATTAACCGCTCCGCATTTAAGGGGCTCAACCTCGAGGGGGTCTGTTCCTGATCCTTTTGAGACTCGGGTTGTTTCTCTTTGGGAGTATCCGCTTCCTTTTTGGCACCCGGTTCGGCGTTCAAATGATTGGCCAGATCCTTCTCTTTGAAGAGGCGTTTTTGATCAGCTGGATCGTCGCTCAAAATTTTGTGTTGAACCACGATATCGGGCTCAACGCCTTTAGCCTGTATGGAGCGGCCGCTGGGGGTGTAATAACGCGCGATGGTCAACTTGAGGGCATATCCGTCCCGAAGGTTTTCAATGGCCTGTACCGATCCTTTGCCGAATGAAGTGGTCCCGATGATCAATGCCCGTTTTTGGTCCTGCAATGCACCGGCGACGATTTCCGACGCACTGGCGCTGCCGCCGTTGATCAACACCACCAAAGGATAGCCGCGTGGTTTGCTGTCGTCTTTGTGGGCCCGATAGGTACGGTTGTGCCGTTTCTGTCGGCCCTTACTGGTCATGATAATGCCCTTTTCCAGAAAAAGATCTGAAATATCAATAGCTTGTGACAAAACACCGCCGGGATTGTCCCGCAAATCCAGAACCAGGCCTTTCAAAGGTCCGCCTTGGGACTCCAATCTATCCAAGGCCACCACTAAGTCGTCATAGGTATTTTCCCTGAAGTGGGTCACCCAGACATAGCCGTACCCATCCTTCAGGGTTGTGGATTTAACACTGTGGATGGGAATCAAATCGCGGATCAATTCAAAATCAATGGGTTTAGGTTCACCTTCCCTGATCACGGTGACGGTAACTTCGGTCCCTTTGGGGCCGCGCATGCGTTTGACCGCGTCGCGAAGATTGTCCGTGGTGACGCCGTCCACCTTTACGATCTTGTCCCCGGCTTTGATGCCGGCCTTGTATGCCGGTGTTCCTTCAATGGGGGAGATGACCGTCACCAAATTGTCGCGCATGGTGACATGAATGCCGATTCCGGTAAACTCTCCCTGAGTATCAATCTGCAGCTCTTTGTAGGCATCCGGCGTCAACAGGGAAGAGTGGGGATCCAGACTGCTGACCATTCCTTGGATGGCGTTCTCAATGAGTTTTTTGGACTTGACCTCGTCCACATAGTTCTTTTCAACCAGTTCGATGACATCTGAGAAGATTTTCAATCCCTGGTATGTGTTTTCCCTATTATCGCTCAGTCCCCGGTAAACACCCGGACCTATAATGGCGATGGCCAGCGCCAAGACACCCAGAAATGTCCAGCGGAATGCTTTTTTTGTACAAGACATCAGTGATTTGCTCCTTAAGTGTTGTCCCTTATCCTTTTTGAATCCATTTTAAAGGATCAATGGGTTTTCCATGGTGACGGACTTCAAAATGCAGGGCCGGTCCCTTCATTGAACCGGAATCGCCCACGGTGGCGATCACTTCGCCTTTGTCGACGCGATCCCCTTTGACTTTGAAGACCTCTTCCAGATGAGCATAAACGGTATAATAGTGATCTCCGTGATCGATAATCATCATATTTCCAAATCCTTTAAACCAGTTGGAAAAAATGACGTGCCCATCTGAGACCGAACGGATGGGTTCTCCCCGTTCCGCCCGAATGTTGATACCGCTTTGAAAATTGGTTATTGCAAACTTCTTGTCCCGATAGGGGCCAAAAAATGAAATTATCTTACCCTTTACCGGCCAGCGGAGCAACCCTTTGTACGCTTTAAACGGTTTATCCTGACGGTTGGATGCGTTTGAAACCACGACCCCGGGCTTTAGCGGCTCAATGCCCGCGATGGTGGCGTCCAATTCCCGCGCGGATTTTCTCAGCGCTTTTAGGGCCGCCAGTTCCAGGGACTTCTTGCCGCGAATGGTTTGCAGGACGCTTTTACGCCTGGATTGCTGCTCGCTCAGCTTGGCGACACGCTTTTTCAATGTCAATTCCAGCGCGTGTTTTTCCGCTCTGCTGGTGTTGAGCCGAGTCAGCAGGACATCCAATTCGGACTTCTTGCGATTTAAGACTTCAAGCAGGGCCTCATCTTGCGCCAGTATCTTTTCCAGGGCCCCTTTGCGGCGGACAAAATCAAAAAACGAATCCGCCGTGGCCAACAGTTGGATTTTCCCCCCCCAATTGAGCTTGTACAAAGCCGTCAGACGCTTCGCAACGTATTGTTCTTCGACCAAAATCTCCTTTTCCAATTCAGAGGAACGTTTTTGAACCGCATTGATTTTTTCCCGCACATCGGCCAACTCTGCTTTTGCGGCCCTCACGTGGCGTCGCGCACCATTGAGGGCTTCATCGGCGGCATTGAACGCTTCCAGCACCTCTTTTTCCTTCGAGGAAATGGTGGCCAATTTCGCTTTCGCCTTTCGCAGTTTCTCTTTGATTATTTCGGCATCGGGAGTCGATTCCTTTAATTGGCCCGCCTTTTGGTCACTGTCGCTGTTTTCTATTTTAGCAATCTCAATGAATGCATCACGGTGAAATATGAAACCTTCAATTCCGTTGTGGACGATTTTCAACCAATCCTTTTGACGCCCAACAACGGTAACGCCGGCTCCTTTGGGCAAAAGCGTGACAATGCGGTAATCTTTGCCAGGGCCGGACCGTACTCTGAGGTCCGACACCAGAGTGGTGCCGATCTCTTGTGCCGAAACGCTGGCCCATATAAAAAGCCCTGCCGCCAGCAGAGCCGCAAATCTAATCTTCCCTAAAATCATTCCCAATCGACAAATGTCAAACACAGCTAATTTTTTAAAAATTGTTTCAACGATACCCAACATCCCAGCCATCCCACGCCTGTGCCGCCTAAAATAATGGCCGCGCAGAGGCCCTCAGAAAAAAAGCGAATCGATATCAAATCACTGGATACATTCTGATTGAAGTGGGTCGTCAAAGAGAGGTAGCCGATCAGAAGGATGAGCAAACCAATCAAAGTTCCCGCCCCGCCTTGAATCATGCCTTGCAGGTAAAAAGGTATCTTAATGAAACGATCCGTAGCGCCAACGAGTCGCATGATTTCAATCTCATCCCTGCGGGAGTAGAGCACCAGCCGGATGGTATTGGCCACAATGAAAACGGTGGCCATGAAAAAGAGTGCCCCGATCCCGTAGCCGGCCAACTGGAACAGGTTGATGATGCTGGTGAACCGCTGAATCCATTGTTGGCCGTATTCCACCTCATCGACCGTGGAAAGCGCTGCAATGCGCTCAGCCAAAAAAGAGAGTTGGTCGCTATTGCGGGCGGTGGGCTCCAAATACACCTCGAAGGCATCCGGCAGCGGATTCTCTTTGAGATTGTCCAGCAGTGCGGAGTGGTGTCGCATTTGGTCCTTGAGCTTGTCAATGGCTGTCTTTTTTGAAATAAATTTAGCCTCTTGCACCCCTGCAATGCTTTGGAGTCTGAATTTGGTATCCAGTCGTCCCGCCTCGGATGTGTCCGGCGTGAGATATACCATCATGCGGATGCCTTTTTGCCACAGATTCACAATGTCACCCGCATTGATAAAGAACAGGGCAAAGGCCGAAGCGATCATGATGGAAAGGGAGATGGTGATCACCGAGACCGCGGTGAGGAATCTATTTTCCATGATATCTTTGATGGCCCGCAGATAAAAGCTTTTCATACCCCGTTCCAGAGACCCTTAGAGAGATTAGATGGATGAATTGGATAACAGGCGCCCATCGCGCAAATGAACGACACGAGCACCTTCTTTTCGTATCAATTGCTTATCGTGGGTGGCGATGATCACAGTTGCACCGCGGCTGTGAAAATCATCCAAAAACGCCATAATAACGCCGGCCGATTCCGTATCCAAGCTTCCCGTAGGCTCGTCCGCCAATATAATTTTAGGATCCCCGACCACGGCTCTGGCCACGGCCACCCGCTGTTGCTCACCGCCGGAAAGGCTTGGCGGAAGCGATTTCATGCGGTCTTCCATGCCCACTGTACGTAATACGCTGCGGACCTTTTTTTCGATTAGCCGTGGCTTTCGGCCGGCGGCTTCCAGCACCAGCGCAACGTTTTCATAAACGGTCTTGGTGGGAATCAGTTTGTAATCCTGAAAAATAATACCGAATTTTCTGCGGAGCAGAGGGATGCCTTTGCGATTGATGCGAGAGATGTTCATGCCGTCCACCAGAATCTGACCCTCTGAGGCGGTTTCACCCAGATAGAGCAGTTTGAGCAGGGTGGTCTTTCCGGCGCCGCTGGCTCCGGTGACGAATAAATATTCGTTTTTCATGATATCCAGGGTTACATCGTGCAGCGCAAATTTAGGCCCGTAGCGTTTGTGGACATGAAAGATTCGAATGATGGCATTGTTGCTCGATTCAACCATGGGCGCGCTTGTTCGTGATTCGAAAAATCAAGGTAAATGGGTGGAAGCGTTCACCTTTACCGAGTGATTTGACCCCGTGTGCCATACCTGGTATGAACTCGTCAAGAGTTCAAGGAGTGCTGTCTCCAGTTTTCCTTGCTCAGCCTCCACTGAAATCCAGAAACCGGCTTCTTCCTTTCAGTGGGGGCTTTATTATCTGATAAGTGCTCTAAAATCAAGGATTTCCTGCAATATCGCCTGGAGGGCCCATGAAAGACGAATTGATAACGCTGCTGTGTGAAAAATCATTTAAATATACGCCGAAACCGACATTTAAGCTGGTTTCCGGGCGGATGAGCCGGTTTTACGTGAATTGCAAGCCCACCACGCTGCATCCGCGGGGCATGTACCTGGTGGGCCACTTGATGTTCGACGCCATCAGTGATCTCCAACCGGACGGCGTCGGCGGGCTCACCTTCGGCGCCGATCCCATTGCCATGGCCACCGCCTTTGCCTCTGAACTCAGAGGGGTCCCCATCAATGCATTCTCTATTCGTAAAACCAAAAAAGACCACGGCATCGCCCAATGGGTCGAGGGCGACCTGGCCCGGGGCGCCCGGGTGGTGGTGATCGATGATGTGGCCACCACGGGCGGCTCCACCATCAAAGCCATCGAGCGGGCCAAGGAGAACGGGTTGGCGGTTGTTAGGGCCGTGGTGCTGGTGGACCGGCAGGAGGGCGGCTTGGAAAACATACGCAAGCACGTACCGGACACCCGGGCCCTGATCACCCGGGATGAACTGATAGCGGCCGTTAGCTGATGCCACTTAACAGGCAGACTGTTGGGTTCAACCTTTATCGTAAAATTCAATGGCATTAGTACCGATCCGCATCGGTTGACTAGAAGCGTTTCTCAACACCGAACGTATAGGTAAGACCCTGAAACACCATATTTTTTTCTGTGGATATCATGATTCCTTCATCCACATCATCCGGGAAACGATTTTCGTGGTAAATATCAGCCCAGTATTCTCCCTCATAGCCAACACCAAGCCTGAATAACCAGGTGTCGAAGGCGGTCCTCTGCCAGCCCATACCGAGTCTGTAACCGAAAACGGGTATCAGCTCATCGTCATACTCGGTTGAGATTTTCGCTACATCGTCATTCGCCTCAAATTCTGTATCACTATGAAGAAAACAGAGGTTGAGCATCCCTTCCAAACGAAATCCATACGGTAACTGCCAGCCGCTCTCCACACCGATAATGGGACCAAATCCGCTTGTCTTGTTTTTCTCATTATAGCGCGCCTCATTGCCGCCATCGACATAGTCTACATAGAATTCACTCTGAATCCGAGCGAAGCGGATGCCGCCGAGAAAGGCGCCGTCAACGCTGTCAAACAGTTGGAAATGTTTTCTGACTTCGATGTCGGTGACATGGTAATCCAGCTTATAGGTCGCATCGGCCCTGGTGATCTCGCTGTCGATAGCGGAATCAGGATGCATGCGGGTATGCCAGAGCGCACCAGGGCCAGTGTCCGCTGCGCCGGAATGCCAGGTCCCATCCAGTTGAGCGTCACGGATACCAATCTCAAATGGAAGCTTTGGCATATTGACCCAGACAGCGTATCGGTAACCGCTCTCCGCTTCCGGCTCAACTCGGAAAAGCGCTCCGTTTGGTTCTCCCATATTGTTTGGGTCATCCATTGCGTAATCCAACGCGTCGATTTTAGGTTTGAGATCAATGCGGCTGCTTTCCAAGCGAATGGAGATGTCGTCGGATGTCTTGGTTTTACGGCTTCCTTTAACCACAGCCAGTTGTTGCGGCTCGTTTTGCTCCGCAAGACCAGCTTCTTTCATTAGTATGGCCTGCTGTTTTTTAAGCGCCTCAAGCCTGGCAGAAACAGCCTTGAGTTCTTCGTTCAATGCCTTCAGGGCGTTTATGTTACGATTTTTGCCTGCATCCTGGGCAAAGGCTGCCGTGGAGCCTCCCAGCATTGCCAACAACACCAAAACCATGAATACAACACCGACCGGGTTCAATTGTTTCATAACGCTCTCTCCTTGAAATGCGCATCTCTTGTTATCTCCACAAAACGAGGTGAAAAACAGATCAAAGCCTAAAAATCTTTTTGCAATCGCATCACACCTTTGCGTTACTCGGGTTAAACCTGAATTTGTTTGAATGGATTGGAACCTTGAAAAGGGAGTAGACCCGCTTGCCCAAAAGCGGGGAGGGGGGGGGACAGGGCAGGCAGCGCACCTAATCTGCGAAAGATCTATCCATACCAGCGTTCATCCAGTCAATTGGCAATCCGTTTCCGTTCAGAGGCAAACGACCAGTTCATGCACGTTACACACAGCGGTATAACCGCGCCGCCGTGCTTACTTTCATCGAAGCCCATTTGTTCAGGGTGCCAACTCACCCTAAAAGCAGAACAAAACCAGCTTACGACGGCTTAATATGTACCAAAAAAAGCCGGCACCATAGGTGCCAGCAAGGTATTAATTGATACATCAGTACTGAATTTGAACCAAGAAGTCAAATGACCAAGGCCTAAGGGGATTGTTTCACTAACTTAACACTTAAAACTTTAAACTTAAAACTCCGATGTCCTTGAGGACCAGGCGCAAAGCAACCCACTAAAGTCTAAAGAAAAGTTAAACCCAAATAAAGACTAGGGAATATATGTCGCTGCAGCGTTATCCGACTCCCAAGTGGTGACCCGGCTCACCTTAATGTCGCTGGGCGACAACTCTTTTTGAAGGGTTTCGGCAATATAGACGGCGATGTTTTCGGAAGAGGGCGCCCCGTTGAAGCAGGCCAGCTCGTTGAGGAACCGGTGGTCCAACCCCTTGATGATCTTGCGCACGTGCGCCTTGAGTTCGCCAAAATCGATGAGCACGCCGGCATCATTGAGTTTCTCGCCCGATACGATCACCTCTACTTTCCAATTGTGCCCATGCAGGTTCTCACACTGTTTGGCAACCATGGTCAATTGGTGGGCCGCCGCAAAGTGGGTCAATATTTTCAATTCAAACATGATCGATTGGCTCCTTGGTCATATGAAATTCCGCATCCGGGCATTCCACATATTCAATTGGCAGCCCTGGCAGCGCCTTTGAGGATGTTTTTCAACTTGTTGCTCAGTTTATCTTTCTCCAGTTTGGCAAACTCTTTGAGCAGGGCTTCTTGCTTTTTGGAGATATTGGTGGGGGTCTTGATGGCGACCTGGATGATCTGATCACCGCGATGGCCGGTACGCAGGGAGGGGATCCCCTTCCCACGGAACCGGAAAAGTTCCCCAGGTTGGGTGCCTTTGGGGATGGTCAGCTCTTTTTCGCTGTTTAAGGTGGGAACTTGTATTTTATCGCCCAACGTTGCCTGAATAAATGAGATCGGCACCTGACAAATCACATCGGTACCCTCCCGATGAAAGAAATCGTGGGGTTTTACACTGATGAACACATAAAGATCGCCCGGGGGGCCGCCGTATGCGCCGGTCTCGCCTTCGCCGGAGAGCCGCAGTCGCAATCCGGTATCCACGCCGGCCGGAATTTTAACGGATACGGTCTTGTTCACCAACACCTGACCCTGCCCCCTGCAATTTGCACATGGATTGGGGATAATTTGGCCGGCACCCCGGCAATGGGGGCATGTGGTGCGTATGGTGAAGAACCCTTGACTGCGCCCCACCTGTCCGGCGCCGCCGCATTGGGGACAGGTTTGGGGTTGGGTTCCCGGTTCCGCACCGCTGCCCTCACAGTTAGGGCAGTTTTCCCTCTTTTCTAGATTGATGGTGGTCTCCACACCGAAGGCGGCATCCATAAACTCCAAGGTCATGTCATACCGCAAGTCCGAACCCCTTTGGACCCGGCTGCGCGAACGCCCGCGGCCTCTGCCGCCAAAACCGAAGAAATCTTCAAAAATGTCGCCGAAACTGGAAAAAATATCCTCGAATCCGCCAAATCCGCTAAAACCCTGGCCTTCCAACCCCTGATGGCCGTATTGGTCATATATCTGGCGTTTCTGGGAATCGCGCAGAACCTCGTAAGCTTCGGCCGCTTCTTTGAATTTTTCTTCTGCGTTTTTGTCGTCCGGATTTCGATCAGGATGGTACTTGAGGGCCAGCTTGCGATAAGCGGCCTTTAGTTCGCTTTCAGCGGCGCCCCTGTCGACGCCGAGCACCTCGTAATAATCACGTTTGCCTGTCATTTGGCCTTCTGATTGCCCCTTGTTGTTGATTCAGTTTATGTGTTAGTACCCGAATTCAAGCATCGGTTCAGTTTCATGCCACGCAACGCGCCTTTGTGCGTTGTTTGAGATATTAACAGTAACTTGTATTCGATGCAAAAAACTAATGCAAGAGCCTGGGTTGTCAATGAACCGAAATGAACTTGATTTTGTGCGTGAAATGTTCGACCGAATCGCACCACGCTATGATTTTCTGAACCGTCTGCTCAGCCTGCGCCAAGATCTCTACTGGCGCAAAACCATGGTGGCCGCCCTGGAATTGGCCCCCGGTGCCAGGGTATTGGACACTGCCTGCGGCACCGCCGATGTGGGTATGGAAATCAGGCGACAATTCCAGGATCGTGTGGAACTGGTGGGCATTGATTTTGCTCCGCAGATGCTGCGATTGGCCAAACACAAAGTGGACAAGGATAAGCGACGTGCGCCGATCCACCTGGCCGCGGCCGACGCCTTCGATCTACCCTTCAGGCCGGCAGAATTTGATGCCGTCACCATGGCATTCGGAATCCGAAACATTCAGGATAAAGCCACCGTTTTGAAATCCTTTTGGAATCAGCTCAAACCCGGCGGCCGGCTGGCTATCCTGGAGTTGGGAACGCCTACCCATGGGGTGGCCCGCCTAGCCTATCTATTTTATTTCAACCGGCTGTTGCCTTTTATCGGTCGCTTTTTTTCAAAACACAGCTTTGCCTATTCCTACCTACCCAACTCCGTAGCGCGCTTTCCGGCACCTAATGAATTTTTAGGCATGCTGCGCAGCGCCGGATTCCGGAACCTGCGTTACCGACCCTTGACATTGGGGATAACGGTATTGTTCGTCGGAGACAAACCTTAGCGTGTTATATGCCGGTAATAACTTATAAAACCGGTATTGCGGCAGAATCGTCGATGCGACCCCACAATATTCAAATCCCAATGTCAAAGCCCAAGTTAATTGTTAACTATGGCTGTATGTATGGTAGTTTCGTGCTCGTGCACAGCGCAGCGGTGCTCCAAGATCGTAATAGTTTCGTTGTGGTCGCAAAAAGGATCGATTACGATCTTGGAGCACGCGCACGAGCACGACAATATGACCGCAACTTGAGCTTTGTAAATATGTCACATGGTTCCGGGACACAACACTAGTCGATCA
>JASFER010000142.1:0-15128 GCA_050124755.1 Desulfobacteraceae bacterium | reverse complement strand
CACGGAGGCGAACCGCAGAATATCGAACAAGGAATGGCGAATATCGAAATGCGGTCTCGCTGCGCTCCGCCTTTTTTAAAAGGCAGAATACCTTACCTCGAAATTCTGCGGTTCCTTGTTCGATATTCGACATTTGGCTCACCTTGGGATATGATCCCCAGCCAGCCCATATGGCAAGGTTTAATCATATAGCAACGAGGCAGACCATGACCATCACCTATGCCGAAGAGTACCGCGATCCCGCCATTGCCAAAAGCCTGGTGCATCAGCTCGCATCCCTCAGCCAAAAACCGGTCCGCCTGATGGAGGTGTGCGGCACCCATACCATGGCCATTTTCAGGCATGGCATCCGCGCCCTGCTACCCCGAACCATCACCTTGCTGTCGGGCCCCGGATGCCCGGTGTGCGTCACGGCTCAAGGCGACATCGATGCGTTTGTGGCCTTGTCTCGCAGACCGGATGTGACCTTGACCACTTTCGGCGATTTGATGCGTGTTCCCGGAAGCGGATCATCCCTTCAGCGGGAAACCGCCGAGGGAGCCGATGTGCGTGTGGTTTACTCGGCCATGGATGCGGTGCAATTGGCGGGCAAACGGCCGGATCGGGAGGTGATCTTTCTGGGGGTTGGATTTGAAACCACGGCGCCCACCATTGCCGCGGCCATTATCTCGGCCCGGCAGATGAACCTGAAGAACTTTTCCATCTACTGCGCCCACAAGACCGTGCCGGTGGCCTTGAAAGCCCTCATGGATAATCCCTCGGTTCAGATCGACGGCTTTCTGCTCCCCGGTCATGTGTCGGTGATCATCGGATTAAACGCCTACCGGCCATTTTTCGAGCAATATCAAACCCCCGGCGTCGTGGCCGGATTTGAACCGGTGGATGTGCTGCGCGGGGTGCTGGAATTGGTCACCATGTTGGAGAAAGGCCGGCCCGGACTGGGCAATGTCTATCCGCGGGCGGTGACCGCAGAGGGGAACACCCAGGCCCAACATGTCCTGGCCAAGGTATTCGAGCCCTGCGATACATGCTGGCGCGGCCTGGGCGTCATTCCGGGCAGCGGCCTGTCGATCCGGTCTGAATACGCCGACTTCGATGCCGTTCGGCGATTTGACTTCGAAGTGGGGGAGACACCCGAACCCAAAGGATGCGCCTGTGGCGAAATCTTGTCCGGCACCAAGACGCCCCCCGAGTGCGCACTGTTCCGCAAGGCATGCACCCCCATGAACCCGGTGGGGCCGTGCATGGTGTCGAGTGAGGGGACGTGTGCAGCCTATTACAGGTATGCGGTGTAAGCGCCGGAGGGCTCCAGATCCGATGTTGCCGAGGTTTCGCGGTAGTGTTACTACGGCTTCAACCTTGGACGCCTTGGCTCTGAAGCCCTCCGGCGCTTACACCAATGTTTGACGGATCTTTTAATGCTTGCATTCACTTCCAATTCGCAGGGCAGTGGTTCTGCTACCGGATGATGCGCGGCGTTGATCTTTACAAAGGAAATCTTAATGCAATTTGGTAAAATACTTCTCGATCACGGCTCCGGCGGCAAGGTGGCCCATGAGCTTACCACCAAACTGTTGCTTCCCATGTTTGACAATCCCATACTGGCGCAATTGCATGACGGGGCTGTTTTTGAATTGGATCAAGGACGCCTGGCCTTTTCCACCGACACTTTTGTCGTAGATCCCATCTTCTTTCCCGGGGGCGACATCGGCGATCTGGCCGTCAACGGTACGGTGAATGACGTGGCCATGTGCGGAGCCGTTCCCAAGTATTTGAGTATGGGATTGATCCTGGAAGAGGGATTTCCCATTGCGGATTTGAAACGGGTTTTAAGCAGTGTCCGTCAGGCCTTGAACAAAGCCGATGTGCAGTTGATCACCGGAGACACCAAGGTGGTTCCCAAAGGTGCCGCGGATAAAATCTTTATCAATACAACAGGCATCGGCGTGATTCCCCATGGGGTGGCCGTGGGCGGCGAAGGCGCGCGCCCCGGTGACCGCATCATCCTTTCCGGAACCATGGCCGATCACGGCATCACGGTTTTGACCCAAAGAGAGGGCCTCAAATTTGAGTCCAACGCCCGCAGCGATACAGCCCCCCTCAATCATATGGTCCGGACCATATTGAATATTTCTCAAAATGTACATGTGCTGCGGGATCCCACCCGCGGGGGGGTCGGCACCACCCTCAATGAAATCGCCGGCCAATCCAAAGCCGGCATCCGGCTGTATGAGGACCGGCTGCCGGTGGACCCGGAGGTGGCCGGTATTTGTGAACTGCTGGGCTTTGATCCGCTCTATTTGGCCAATGAGGGCAAACTGCTTTGCTTTGTGCCGGCGGATGAGGCCGAGGTTGTGCTGGCGGCTATCCGCAAAGACACATATGGAAAAAACGCCTGTATCATAGGCGAGGTTGTGGCGTCGCACCCCGGACGGGTGGTGTTGGAGACCCGTATCGGCGGCGAACGTATCGTCGACATGCTGGCCGGAGAGCAGTTGCCGCGTATCTGTTAGCAGCCATTACAATATCAGGGCAAATTGGATATTATCTTAGAATCGTTTTTAAATATATTGCCATAATAAATTATTGGAGAATGCCATGGAACAAAACATGATTGTGGTAAAGTTCAAGAACCAAACGGTATTAAAAGGGAAAACCAATGATTTTTTCCCTAACAGGAATAGATTTCATTTGGAAAAGATGGATGGTTCGATTTCGGATGTAGTTGTCGAAGATTTAAAAGCGATTTTTTTTGTGAAAGATCTTGAAGGAAACAAGAATCACAAGGATAGCTACAATGATGTAATTAGTAATGCGGGTAGAAAAACAAAGGTGAAATTTTTGGATGGCGAAATTATCTATGGTTATACTTTGGGCTATTCTCCCGAGCGACAAGGTTTTTATTTAACGCCAGCAGATCTGGGAGGTAATAACGATCGTATTTTTATAGTACTATCTGCAACCCAAAATGTGCAATTTGTCTCATAGAGTTATATAAGGGAGGACAATTGACTCCATAAATGCCTCCAATTATTGCTTACGGTATGCATGAAGGGAACCTACCGTGTGACAGTCTTATTATATGGACTGCATGTACTTCATGGGTCCACATTTTACCGTTTCGAAAGATTCGAAGAATATATCACGTCCATGTTTCATAACTCCCCATAGCGGTTTACATCCACAAAGTGTTGACTAAGTCAACACAAGGATTGTATTAAACTTGCATGGACACCCAAAAAAAATACCAATTCGGTGACTTAAGGTTGAGGTTGTTAAAGACTGCCTCTGAAATAATCTCTGATGAGGGAATCAAAAAACTGACCATGCGATCACTTAGCAAGAAGGTTGGTGTATCACGGACAGCACCCTACAGGCATTTCGAAAACAAGGATGCCTTATTGCTAGCCATTGCCGGGGAGGGCTTCAATGAGCTAACCATTCGGTATCGGAAAATAAACCGTGATAAATCGTTAGATTCTCTTTCGAGACTCCAAAATATTGGACTCGCTTATATTGAGTTTGCGATCAAAAATCCAGGCGCTTTCAGGCTCATGTTCGGTCAGGAAATAATACAACACCAAAGATCGGAAAAATTGTGTTCGGATGCGAGAGAAACTTTCAATGAATATTTAAAAACAGTGAAGGCTCTCCAAAATGAAAAGAGTATAACCATAGTTGATTATTCAATATTGGCAAATTATTTTTGGACGATGGTTCATGGACTGGCAATTTTGCTGATAGACGGTCAAATTCAGACCTCAGGCGAAAATTGCGGTCTTCCTGCTTTATTGAGAAATGAAATGCCGAATATCAAGGGTGATATTCAATCAATGATCGCTTTTTCAAAACAGACGATAATGAATTTTTGGCAAGTGATTTTGAATGGAATTTCGTATTGACATAGGCTCTCTGCAGGCCTTGCCATACAGCCTGGGAAGGTATGGCAAATCCACGTTTAGGGCTAAAAGTGATTTATGAACCAAAATAGAAGCATTTTACACGAAAGACTGGAACAAATATCGTCAGGCACCCATGATCGATTTATCATCGATGCAGAAAAGTTCAATGCCGCCGTTGCCAAAAAAGCGGAAAAGATCGGTCAGTAGCCACCTCAAACAGACAACAAATCCCTTGCATTTATCCCATAAATGGATACATTGCCCGTTCGTTGATTCTAGCGGCCTGGTTGTTATCAAACCGGAGGCGACAGCACCGACAGAGCACCGATGTGCTCATATGTATCAGGCCTTATAGCTGAAATGCCCACCACCCGGATCGCGGGTGGTCGTTGACTCATGTAGGATGAACTCATGATCCATGCCCGACAAACCAATCGCGCCCTGCGCAATATCGCCATCATCGCCCATGTCGACCATGGGAAAACCACACTGGTGGACGCCATGTTCCGCCAGAGCGGTCTCTTTCGCGCCAACCAGGAACTGGACGACCGGCTCATGGATTCCATGGATTTGGAACGGGAGCGGGGAATTACCATCGCTGCAAAGAACTGTTCCGTAACCTGGAAGGATGTGCGCATCAACATCATCGATACCCCCGGCCATGCCGATTTCGGCGGCGAGGTGGAACGCGCCCTATCCATGGCCGACGGCGCCATATTGCTGGTGGATGCCTCCGAAGGTCCTTTGCCCCAGACCCGTTTTGTGCTGAACAAGGCCTTGGCGGGAGGGTTGAAAATCATCGTGGTGATCAATAAAATCGATCGCCATGACGCCCGTCCCGATGAGGTCCTGGACGAAATTTACGACCTGCTTATCGATTTGGATGCCAACGACGACCAGTTGGAGTTTCCGCTGCTCTATGCCATCGGCCGGGACGGTATCGCCCAGAAAAACCTTGAAGAGCGAGGGGAAGATCTGCACTTGCTTTTTGAAACCATCCTGGAGGAGGTTCCCGGGCCGCAATACGATCCCAGTGCGCCGTTTCAGATGCGGGTTTCAGACCTGGGCTATTCGGATTATCTGGGGCGTCTGGCCGTGGGCAAGGTTTTTAACGGGACGGCACGGTCCAGGGAGCAGTTGGTCTGTATCGGTCCGGATGGGTGCCAGAGGCTCCTCAAAGTAACCAAGGTGCAAGTCTATGAGGGCATGCAGCTTCAAGAGATCAGCGACGTACAGCCCGGCGACATCGTGGTGCTGTCCGGTATGGAAGAGGTCCATATCGGCGACACCATCTGCACCCAGGACAATCCCCAGGCCATGCCCCGTATCAGCGTGGATGCGCCCACTGTGGCCATGAAGTTCTCTATCAACAACTCGCCTTTCAGCGGCCAAGAGGGCAAATATGTGCAATCCAGCCGTCTACGAGAACGTTTGCATAAAGAGACCTTGCTCAATGTGGCTATTGAAGTGGAAGGCACCGGCGACCGGGACAGCCTGCTGGTCAAGGGACGCGGGGAGTTTCAGTTGGCCATTCTCATTGAGACCATGCGCCGTGAAGGGTTTGAGTTCTGTGTGAGCCGGCCGGAAGTGATCTATAAGCACCAGGACGGGCGGAAGTTGGAACCCATGGAAAAACTTCTGGTGGATTGCGAAGAGCAATTCCTCGGCGTGGTGACCGAAAAGATCTCTTTGCGTAAAGGCCTGATGACCAACTTGGTGAACAACGGCAAGGGCCGGGTTCGGATCGAATTTTCCGTTCCCTCCAGGGCATTGATCGGATATCGGGACGAGTTCCTGACCGACACCCGGGGCACCGGTATCATGAACTCTTTATTTGACGGCTATGGTCCCTATCGGGGAGATTATCCCAGCCGCTTCACAGGCTCCATCGTGGCTGATCGTACCGGCAAAGCCGTAGCCTACGCCTTGTTCAATCTGGAGCCCAGGGGCCGGTTGTTCATCGTACCCGGCGACGCGGTATACGAAGGCATGGTGATTGGTGAGCACAATCGACCCCAGGACATCGATGTCAATGCATGCAAAGAGAAGAAGTTGACCAATATCCGGGCGGCCGGGAAGGATGATGCCGTTCTGCTGTCGCCGGTTAAACCGTTGACCCTGGAGCAGGCCATCAGCTTTCTCGCCGACGATGAACTGGTTGAGGTGACCCCGCTGTCCATCCGTCTTCGCAAAGCCGTTCTGTCGGCTTCCAGAAGGCAAAACCTGTACGTTTCCAAAAAGAAGAAGAAGTAAGGTATCCAAACTTCGGCATTCTACGGTTCCTTGTTCGATATTCCATATCAGGGTTTATGCTGGAATGCCCGGCTCAATTTCTGAGAAAGCTGGTTGATGGTAAACGGTTTTTGGATGAAGCCCTGGCAGCCGCCTTCGATGATGCCGGCGGCCTGGCCGTTGGCGGTATAACCGCTGCACAACAGGACCTTTACATCGGGGTCGATCTTCTTGAAGCTTTCAAAAGCCTCCTTGCCGCCGACGCCGGGCATGACCATGTCTAAAATGACAAGATCGATGTTTTGATGGTCTTGCCGAAATATTTCAATGGCTGTTTTTCCGTCCGATGCCGTCCTCACGGTGTAACCCAAATAAGAGAGCATGTTGCCGACGGCATCCAAAATACTCTGCTCGTCATCCACCAGAAATATGGTTTCACTGCCCTTGATCAGGCGGGAGGATGCGGCCGGCGCCATTTCCACCTGGATGTTCTTTGAGACCGGCAAAAAAATGGTGAAGCAGGTTCCTTTATCGGGTTGGCTCTTGACGGTGATTGACCCGGCATGGTTCTGAATGATTCCATAAACCGATGCCAACCCCAATCCAGTCCCGCGTTCACGTTCTTTTGTGGTGAAAAATGGATCAAAAATGCGTTGCTGGGTTTTGCTGTCCATGCCGGTGCCGTCGTCTTGGACCGATACTTGGACATAATCGCCCGCAGCAAGCCCGTATAGCGCTCCGGAGGTTTTGTCCAAGGTCTGATTGCGGGTTTGAATGTCGATGCGACCGCCATTTTTCATGGCCTGGAATGCATTCAGATAGAGATTGTAAAAAACCTGGTCAATTTGACTGCAGTCGGCTTCCACCAGCATCAACTCTTCGGACAGTTTGGTATGAACGATAATACCCTTATGCGTGCGCGCAAACATATTAACGCTGCGCAGAATGAGTTTGTTCAGGTCAGTGGTACGCACTTCGTATTTGCCGCCCTTGGCAAAGCCCAGCAGCTGACGGGTCAAATCGGAGCCGCTTTCGACCAGTTGTTCAATGTTTTTCAGCCGCTTGCGAGAAAGTTCGCTGCTGTCTTTTTCGATCAGCATCAGGGATGTATTCCCCATAATACCCATCAGCAAATTGTTGAAATCGTGGGCCACACCACCGGCCATGGTGCCGATGGACTCCATTTTTTGGGCATGCAGCAGCTGTTTCTCAAGGCTCTTCATGCGGGTAATGTCCATTAAATAGCCTTGAATTTCAATCAATTCACCTTGCTCATTGAATTGTCCCATGGCATTGATCAGGCATTGCACCATAGCACCGTCCTTTCGAACCAACTCGAGCTCATACTGGTCGATGCGCCGGTCTTTGGTCAGTTGCGAAACCAGCATGGATCTCTGGGCCGGATTTTTATAGAAATTTGTCACCAAGGTACCGATGACCTCTTCGCTGGAGCCGAATCCCAGAATTTTGGCAAACACCTCGTTGCACATGATCAGATTTCCTTCGGGTGTTGATACGTATACACCCGATAGATCTCCTTCAAAAAACTGTCGATAACGCTCTTCACGCTCTTTTAATGCCGCTTGGGCCGCTTTTATTTGGGAGATGTCCTGGAATTGGGCGATCAGATAGACCGGTCGGCCCTCCTCATCGCGGATCGCTGCCAGATTCAATAACACATGCACCACCTGCCCGCTTTTTTGCAAATAACGTTTTTCAATGGGCTGGGTGATGGTAGAGGCCAGTGCCTGGTCACCGTAATTCATTGAAAGGCTGATATCATCTTCATGGGTGATATCTTGCCAGGTCCGCTGGAGAAGTTCCTGCTCGGAATAGCCGAGCATCCGGCACAGGGTGCTGTTGACTCTCAAATAGGCACCGTCAAGGTCTACTAAAGCCATTCCGCTGGCGGCCTGGTTAAAAATCGTTCTAAACCGGTCTTCACTGCGCCGTAACGCCTCTTCCGACAGTTTGCGGTCGGTGATATCGAATACGCTGACGACCAAATTGCGATAACTTTTTGGATTTTCAGGGATATTCAAACTGAGGATGACGTGCAGCCAATCACCGTTTAGACTTTTTACAGCCTTTTCCCACACAAAACGGTCCCGCTTCTCGGCCAAAGCGATGACAATCTCCTTCAAAGCCACCGATTGATCAAATATATGATTGTTGCAGAGCGCATGTATCAACGCTGCTTTATCCGGGGCTTTAAAAAGGGATAGCGCCGCCGGGTTGACATCTTTAATGCGCATTTTCCCGGCAAACCGGTTCATCGCCTGCGGGTGCTCCTCAAGGTATGCTCTAACCCCTTTATTTTCTATTAATGCCCATTGTTCGATGTCAGCGCTTACGGCGGAAAAATCCACTTCAAAGAGAGCTACGGATGTTGAATTGAAAACATTTTGATATCGATTCTTGGATGCCACCAGGGCCCTTTCGGCTTTTCTTCTGGAGACAATTGCCAGGACCAGGAAAATAATGATGGTCGTCATGGAAAGGAAAATGGCTAAGATCGTCCAAAAAAGCTTTTTGTGTTGGGAATAAAAGGTCTTGTTCTGGTTGACGGCAATGCCGTCGGACGGCAGTCGGAATCGTTTCAAGCCGTATCCGGTAAAATAGGCTTTATTGAAAACGCGCGTGGTATCCATATAGGCGCATTCGATATCGGGGGGTATCCCCGCGTCGCTGAATGTCGCTTCAATGCCTTTGGTAATGGAATCGGTCCAGGTAAGGCCCTTGGGGCAGGAGTGCAAAACCTCCACTCGCTTGTTGTTTTCGGCCCGGCTGTTAGGTGTTAACAACCCAATGAACAAAAGCGGGATGAGGAATTTTAAGTATCGATGGAGCTTGTATTTAGTGAGACGCAATAAGAACATCATCAATTACCTGGTCCGGATCCGAAGCTGATAATGCAGTGCAATCCCGTTTGAAATGCCATCCTGTAAATTGATTCATTTATCATCCCTCGTTCAGCGGTGGTTGTCAATCGAGTACGTCTGTTCTACAGAATTGATCGGTGATTCATGGAAAAACGCTAACCCCCTGCATGCCGCTCCTGGCCGGCGGGACTGGTTGCTTTGTTTAATAATAATAGGGTATAACGATGTGGGCGGATGATTGGAGGCGGATGAATATGAAGCATAAAATAATCCTGCGATTGATGCTGTCGGCATTCATCGGGGTTTTTTCTACGGGATTCGACGCCGTTAAAGAGCACCGCATCTCCGGTCGCACCATGGGGACGACCTATCAAATCAAAATCGTTACCCAACGCTCCGGGGAGATGGCGGCGGTTCAGGAACGCATCAACCGGCGTCTGGAGCAGCTCAATCAGAGCATGTCCACTTATCTTAAAGAGAGCGAAATCAGCCGTTTTAACCAAATGAAGGCTGTTGACCAGCCCTTTGCGGTATCATCGGATTTTCTTAAAGTCATGCAGGCCGCCGACACCATCCATCGCCTGACCAAAGGTGCGTGGGATGGAACCGTCCATCCATTGGTCGATCTATGGGGCTTCGGGCGTTCCGGGCCCATAGAGGAAGTACCTTCTCGCCATGCCATTGCCGCTGCATTGAAGCGGGTGGGATTCAACCGCATCGAAGTCTCGGAAAAGGGTTTCTTAAAAAAACGCCAGCCCCATGTGACCCTGGACCTGGCCTCCATTGCCAAAGGGTACGGCGTCGACGCGGTGTCCCGGACGGTCCATCTGATGGGGTTCCGCAACTATTTGGTTGAAATCGGCGGTGAAGTGTATGCCGCCGGCCGCCGGTTGGACGGCAACCCCTGGCGGGTGGGGATTAACCGGCCGCGCAAGGGAGCCGCCGCCACCGCCGTATACAAAGCCCTGTCCCTGGAAGATCGGGCCATGGCCACCAGCGGGGATTATCGCAACTATGTCGAGATCGACGGCCGTTTCTATTCCCACATTATCGATCCGCGGACGGGGTATCCGGTGTATAACGGTGTGGTCAGTGCCACGGTTGTGGCGCCCAACTGCACCCTGGCGGACGGATTGGCCACCGCCCTGATGGTCATGGGCGCAGCCGAGGGAGTTGTACTGTTAGACCAAATTGAATCGGTGGAGGGGCTGATCATTTTGCGGCGGCCGGACGGCACCCTGATAGACCATTGGTCCAAAGGAATGAAAGTGAAGCAACCACAAAAATGAAGTTGACAACATAAACTAAATGATAATGATTATTAAATAAAACACATAATCGATTGTCCGGCTATTAATTCTTCCCAACGGGGATTGAATTTTGTTCATTGGGTTGATAATCTGCAGGCGTATTCAGTTGCCACGCCTTCTGCCAGCGTATACCTCCTGTTCTATGCCGTAAGTTCACCGCCCATTTCCTCTTGTTCAGGTTTCAAATTGTTTTCCTGTTTTTCCGGCTTTTTTGTGCCATAAGTCCAGAAGGTTGGCGTGTGAGATAATAATTAACCCGGAAAGGAGAGGTTATGCCTGAAAAAAAATTCAAACAAGTATGTGAATGTGTAAACTGCGGCAACGAAGCTGAAATGGTGGTCACCTGTACACTTCAAGAAGATCTGCCGGAGCCGGTCCAACCGAAGATCGTGCCCAAGGAAGCGGGTAAAACCAAAGGCCACGCCGTTTGCAGCCACTGCGGCGGCGAGGCCGATATCTGGCTGGATGTTTGATCGTGGACCTTTTTAATATCCCCCTCCCGCAAGGGGAGGGGGATATTGGGCGATAGTGAAATCTTTAGCTTCGTATTCAATGGCTGGATGTAATGAAAAAGGGGCGGGTCGCTAACGGAGATCCTTAATCAAATCACGGATCACTTTTCCGGCAATAAAATGGATTTCGATATAATTAATGGCCAAAGAAAAAAGATAACCCAAAGCACCGTATATCAGAGTCCTATCCAACCAGGGCAGGCTTTTGGTGAAGCCGTTCAAATATTCAAGTGACAAGACCATACCAATGATACCGAAAAATTTTCCATAGAACAATAGGAAGTGGTACCCTTTTTTATATTCTTCGATAACATGCTTCCTGTCTTTTTCAGACAGAACTTTTAATTCCTCTATTTCCTCAATGTTGCACTTCATTGGCGTTTTTGTCACTTATTCATTTGATGTTATTTATGAATTTAGCCATAGTTAACAATTAACTTTGGCTTTATGGATAACCGTATAATCAAAATTTTTTGTGAGTCATTTCCTAAAAAATTAATCTAACAGGTTTTTTACACAAGCAGTGATTATGTAAATAACAATAAAGTAAAATGGCACAATAATGATAGAGATAGGGATACTTATTATTCTTTTGTTTTTTACACGGCGTGCGATAAAAGGTTCTGATGCGAGGCAAAACAACATGCCGGACACTGTCAATCCGGCATATAAAACAATATTGAAATATGGTATCAAATGATACGGTGAAAAAGAGAGTTGGATACCGTTAACTTTTGGAGGTGTTAAAAAGTAAAGAAAATGCGCAATGGTTCCGCCAAAAAACGTGGATTGTATAAAAACATAAATCGATAAGATCAAACAAAAAATTTGTCTATGTTTTTGAAAAAATTTCATAGCATGATTATTTTACTCTTCTATTAAAAGTGGCAAAAAAATTGCGTATGACACAGAATTCAACAGCTATCAAGCCACCAATAGCCTGATAACGCATGGTAAAATTTACAATCGTAGTTTTCTCGCCGCCCCAATTTTGCAAGATGATATCCGTAAACACAAAGATTACTATCACCTGAAAAACGAGAGTGCATAAGTAGCTGTATTTGAAAAGCTTTGATATGATAGATTTTCTATCTAAAAGAAAATATTTTAGTGAACAGAGCAAGTAAAAAAACGCCAAACCCGCACCACTGTATAACACAATATTATAATATCTATCATAGCTTTCGGTCATCATGAAATTAGGTTTCAGAGCAAGCTCAGGGTCGGTTAGCAATATAAGATAATTTGTCAATTTGTTTGGAAATATCCATGCGGTCAAAATGAAAATTATCGAGACAAATAAATAGCTGACACTTTTTTTTCTATTGGTCATAAAGCAATGTTGTCTTTGTTTGCGGTATTTACTATGACTCCCATATGTTATACCTTACTGAATATGAACCGTACCATTTTTTTAGGTTTATAGATTTTCCAGTGACTGAATATTGCGCTGATACCAGTTCGGTTTGAGATCCAACTAATGCTATCAGCATTATGTCGTCGCTCAGCTTTAAGAATTTAGAAACATTATAAGCCGCAAGAGCCTTAAAAATTCCTAATGCGCTAATTTCAAATGGGTCATCCCACGATTTCCAACCGGTTGAATGTTCTCTTACCGATGACAAATCAATTATTACTGGGACAGCACCAGTTGAATTTTCATCGTAATGAAAAACTTTTTCAAGAATATGAAAATGCGCATGAACCATATTATAAAATACTTTTTTCAGTTGATTGGCCTGTTTTTTAGCGAAATCGAGAAAGTCGAATTTTTCACTTAAATTCTTATCATTCTTTTCAATGGGTACATTTTGTTTGTGGGCCGCCTTCAGGCCATCATTTACTAACACAACACGGGCTCTGCCCTTTTCAATTTCCGAATAGAGAATCTTGAGGAGTTCTTGGGAAGAAGGCAAACGCCTGTGTTTTATTGATCTGCAACAGTAGGAGGGCGCCACATGTTTGGCAATGCGATGAATGGCTTCGCTGTTGAAGCGATTTTTCATGGCATTATCAAAAAAAGTTTGGATCTCATTCATATTTCGAAATTGAACCGTTGCTTCATTATCATAAGCTGGATCCAAAAATTTTTTTACGCCGAATCTTTGTGTGTGGATATGAAATTCATGTAACATTCAGACCTCCTTTCATTAATGCTCGTTAGCCAAGTGCCGTGTGGCTATCAGCTAATGGATCAGAATGAGGAGCGCCTGCCTTGCTGACCGAAGCAAAGCCTTGGTGAAATTTGCCTGATTCGCTAAAAAACTATGGTATAAAAAGATCTTGGCCGAGGATCGGCTCAAAAGTTTATCTGGAGTACCGTTATCGCTATTTGAAATAGGCTGACAGGTTACCCCCTGAAACAGGTTTCCATTCAGAACATGGTCATTGTGGATCAGTGAATCCGGCTATGACAGAAAAGCCGGTTTATGTCAACAATGCAGGCGGCATTGCAGCAATTCTAACTGAACAGTCAAATTGCCATGCATCCGCTGATCATGGGAGGATGAGGCCCCAGATGGATTAAAGGGACTATCGATTTAAACGTTCGGCGGCCAAATTTCGGACAAATCTATCAAATATAGGACATTCAAACAAGGCGGTGGCAACAGGTATCCACCATCTGTGGTTACAGAGCATGTGTAAGATGCAATTTGATAAAGTCGGCTGTCAGTCAGGAGCCCAGATTTCCGGTGGATCGGCCACATTACGCAACAGGTGATCAAAGTTGCGAAACAGCATTATTTGGATCACTCCACGTAGGATATTCCAGTACTCTTTACGGGAACTAAACTTTGAGCGGCAATACTGATAGCCCCTGTCGCATAGCTCAAGGATTTGATGAATGAAAAAGGCCAGCAGGTTGAGCACAAACAAGTTGTTCGATAAATGTTGGCTGCCGTGGCCAAAGTTATGTTCGAGATGGTAGCCTTGATTTTTCAAAGTATTGAATGTTTCGTTTTCAATCTTCCAGCGGGCGCGGCCGGCTTTGACCAGCTCAACGATGTTTTGCTTGCTCACCGTTTGGTCGGTTACCCAGCTATTATGATAGGTGACCTTCTGATCCACTTTGAGCCAGTACTCAAAAAAGTTGACCTGATCGGCATCGCGAGTGCCGTTTAGCGGTACTTGATTGACCCAGCGGTAATGGTGACGGCGGCCCTTTTGGTCGACAAGCTCCATGTGTTCAACACCGCTTAACCCATCAAGTTCTTCGACCCACTGGAACAGAAGCTTGTGATCGGTGGGTTTGGCCACCAGGACAAAGGAGATGTCGTGAGCTTTGAGCACGTCGATAAACGGCTGATTAGAATAAAGCCCATCGCATGTGACCATGATCTTGAGCTTGGGATGCGCAGCGCGTATTTTACCAATGAGTCTTTTGCCGGCACTGCGTTCACAGTCGTTTTTGGTATCGCCATCGGACCTGATGATCATCTCAGGAGCAAGCGGTATCACCTGCCGCATGTCGGGATTAAGCATGACGGCCTGCAAGACCTGATGCGAGTAACGCAGCTTGCTTTTGCTGCCTTTGTAGGTCAGACAGCTTGGACAATTGATCTTTTCGGAAGAAAAGTACTGCGAACCGTCAAGGGCAATCAGGTAATGATCGCTATCCAACTTGAAAGGCAAAAGCTGTTTGCCCCGCTGCAGGTGGCCGAACAAGACCTCAAAGCAAGGATTGATATTTGCAGTATCAACGGGGTCCACGGTTTTTCGTAATACCGCGTCAGTGGGGATGGCCTTTACACCGAACATGGTTTTTAAATTGTTGGATTGCATCCGGTCTTGCATGCGACGCTGAAATGAAAGCACAGAAGGGTCTTGAAAAAACATCATGGCCAAGGCGCTCATCATACAATCGTGCAGGCTAAAGTCGACCTTGCCCGATTGTCGGTGATCATCGACCTGGTCGAAAAGCTCACCAACCGATTTGCGCAGCGCGCTGAAACTCAGATGCTTTTTGATGTGCACGATAGCCCCTACATATTGATACCTTGCTAAAATATATAACAATATATAGGGGTTATGTCTAGCGATTTTATATTTAATTAATTCAATATGTTATTAAATTTTCGAGCTTTGCCTTCGCGAAAAAAATATTTGAAAAAGACCTTAAACGTACGTCTGCCGTGATGAATGTTATTCAGTTAGAATTGCTGAATTGAAAGAAAGGAAAATGCACCCTCTGCTGGCGGGAGGGGTTGGGGAGGGGGTAAAGGATTTGATTAAGTCCCTAAAGGGGGCTCTTTAAACAGATTAAAATCTCATCAAATTAAAATCCATTAT
>JASFER010000141.1:0-15314 GCA_050124755.1 Desulfobacteraceae bacterium | reverse complement strand
ACCTTGTAATGTCTGGCCAGGGACTTGGCTATGTCGCTCAGGGAGCTGCCGTCCGGCGATGAGAGCGCCTGTCGTATGGCAGCGTCCAGGTCGGCTTCGGTGGGCTGGACGGTTTCCAGGCCGGCCACCAAAAGGGTGCACTCTCCTTTAATTCCGGAACGTTGTTCCAGATCAGCGAGAATTGTCGATAGGGTGCCGTGGATAAATTCTTCGTGCAGCTTGGTCAACTCTCTTGCCAGGACCGCCGGGCGGTCGCCCATGGTGTCGATCAACTCTTCCAGCAAAGACACCAATCTTTTAGGGGATTGATAGAAAATCAAGGTATGGGGCAGCCTTGCCAACGCGTTCAGTTGCTCAAGCCGCTTGGATTTTTTGCGCATTGGAAAGCCCACAAAGGTGAAGTTGTCCGTGGCCATACCGGCGCCGGACAGGGCTGCAATGGCGGCGGATACGCCCGGAATGGGTACGATGGGAATGCCTTGGGCGGCCGCCGCCCGGACCAGCCGGTAGCCGGGATCCGATACCGTGGGGGTGCCGGCATCGGAGACCAGGGCGACGGAGCGGCCGCTGGTAAGCTGCTCAATCAATTCCGGTGTGCGCCGGCTTTCGTTGTGTTCGTGATAGGAAACAAGCCGGTTTTCAATGGCGTGGGCGGTCATCAGCTTCCGGGTGTGCCGGGTGTCTTCGGCGGCAATCATGTCCACCTGTTTCAGTGTCCGGATCGCCCGAAGGGTAATATCTTCCAGGTTCCCGATGGGTGTCGCCACCACAAACAGGGTTCCGCCGGGTTGATGAGCGTGCGCTTTAGCCATAGGCCAGTTCGAATGCGTTGGCGACGATTTCAATGACGGGACCGTTCTCTGATGATTGAACGGTGACCACGTCAAATCGCGCACTTGTTTGCAGGGAGTGGTTCTTTTTCAAGTACTCCAGAGCCACCATGGATATTTTGCGTTGTTTATCGGCCGTGACCGCGAATTTGGGGTGGCCGTACCGCCGGGACTGCCTTGTTTTGACTTCGATAAACACCACTCGGCCCTTGTGTCTGGCGATGATGTCCACCTCTCCGTTACGGGTCCGGTAGTTCCGCTCGATGATTTTGTAACCCTTTTTTTTCAGATGCCGCACGGCCAGATCTTCTCCGCGCTGGCCGAAATGCTGCTTGCGGTTAGGCATGGGCCGCCGTCCTGCACGTCGTTGATGGATCTTCGATGTGTTCGCGGACTCCCTTGAAACTGCGGCGATGGATCAAGCACGGGCCGTGTTGTGCGATGGCGGCCTTGTGGGCCTTGGTGGGATATCCTTTGTGACGGTCAAATCCGAAATGGGGGTAATCTTCATGATAGCGCTGCATCAGATAATCACGGCTGACTTTGGCCACAATGGATGCGGCGGCAATGGATACGCTGCGGGCATCACCTTTGACGATGGACTGCTGGGGCAATGTTGCGGGGATGTTGAAGTTGCCGTCGATGATCAGGTAATCCGGCCGGGGCTTCAAATGGGAAACGGCCATGGCCATGGAGAGCTTGGTGGCTTGAAGGATGTTGATGCGGTCGATTTCAACAGGGTCCACAATGCCGATGCCAACCGCCGTGGCTTGGGCATAAATAAGGGCGTACAACCGCTCTCTCCGGCGCAAGGTGAGTTTCTTGGAGTCGTTGACACCTGCGGCGTTGAACTCAGCGGGCAGTATAACGGCCGCCGATACAACCGGACCGGCCAGGGGTCCCCGGCCGGCCTCATCGACTCCGGCGATGGCACAATAACCTTCGGCGGTTAAAGCTTTTTCAAACGCCCACAAATCTGCATGCATACTCGACCATAACCGCACCCGGGCGTTCAGTTCAAGCGTTTTTCACGAATACGGGCGGCTTTGCCGCGCAGCTTGCGCAGGTAGTAAATTTTGGCCCGGCGCACCCGTCCGCGGGTGACAATCTCAACTTTGTCGATGATGGGTGAATGCATGGGGAAAATTCTTTCCACGCCCACGCCATAGGAGACTTTGCGAACGGTGAAAGTGGCGTTGATACCCCCCTTGCGTTTGGCGATCACCACGCCTTGGAATACCTGAATACGCTCCTTGTCCCCTTCCCTGATCTTAACGTGCACCCGTACGGTATCGCCGGGTGCAAAGGCGGGCAGGTCCAGGCGCATTTGCTCTCTTTCCAGTTGTTTGATCACTTCCATGGTTTGTTTTCCCCCTTCATCAGGATCGCATCAGATTGATTTTTGCGTCCTTAAGTATTTTAAAAATCTTTAAACTGTTCTCATCTCGCACCAAAATCGTGTCCTGAGCGCCACACTTTTTGGTGAATCGATGTTTATCTAATCTCGATTCCCCAACACCCGGTCCAAAATAATGGAAACCGCCGACCGCACCGCCAGGTGGTTGTAGGTTCCGGCGCCTTTGATGGGTGCCAGACGAAAGTCGGCTGTCGCCATCACCTCCGGGGCCAGTCCCCAGGCTGTTCCAAATACCAGCAACACAGGACGGCTGCCTCCGGCCAGGTCGCCGAGGGCCGCGTAGCTCAAATCGCTGTTTTCAATGCGGGCGCTGGTGACCACCACATTGGGGCGGCTGCCTTGGGTTGCCTCCATTTCCGTCACCACATCTTGGAGGGACGGCTTCAAGCGGATCAAATCCAGCGCGGCCCGCCGGTCCGGATTGTATGTTGCGCCCACACCTGTGATCCAGTGCCCGATGATGCGCCGGACCAGGGTCTGCTGGTCCTCAAGCGGCGTGACCACATAAAATGCATGGACGCCGAAGGTTTTCGACGCCCGGGCGATATCGTGAAGATCCAGTGCCGTTATGGCCGCTGCGATGGTTTCGCCGTTTTTATCCACCACCGGATGATGGACCAGGGCCACTGTCACGTTGGCTGCGGATGAGCTGTTCAATTCCTCGCCGCCATTCTTCTAAAAGAGCTGTATCTTCTTTGTCCAGCGGTTTTTTTTTCAATAAGTCGGGCCTGCGCACCAGTGTGCGCATCAGCGCATCGGCCCGCCGCCACTTGGCGATCTCCCCGTGGTGCCCGGCCATCAACACATCAGGTACCGCTTGTCCTTCAAAAACCGGTGGCCGGGTGTAGTGGCCATGATCCAGCCGGTGGGACTCGAAAGAGTCCTGGTCGGCGGAATCTTCATTGCCCAGGGCACCGGGCAGCAGCCGTGTGACGGCATCCATGACCACCATGGCCGGCAATTCGCCTCCGGTGAGCACGAAATCACCGATGGAAATCTCAAAATCGACAAATCGTTCGGTAAAACGCTCGTCGATCCCCTCGTATCGGCCGCACACCAGAATCAGTTCGTCATACGCAGCCAGTGCCTTGGCCATGGCCTGATCAAAGCGTCGGCCCTGGGGTGACAGCAAAATCGTTGGGGCGCCGGGTGCCGCTTTCCGGGCGACCTCGATTGCGGCAGTCAACGGTTCGGGTTTCATCACCATGCCGCAACCGCCGCCGTATGGCCGATCGTCCGTGACCCGGTGTCGTCCCTGTGCGTAGTCTCTGACATTAATGGCCGTTGGAGCGATGATGCCTTCGGTCGCTGCACGTCGCATAATGCCCTTTTCCCAAAACGCATGAAAGAGTTCGGGGAAGATGGTAAGGGTCACAAATTTCATAACAGGTCAAATCAGACCTTCCGGCAGCGCGACTTCCATTCGCCCGCCCGGAATGTCCACCTCTATCACCACCGAAGCAATGGCCGGCAGCAGGATCTCGGGAACCGGGTAACCTTCCGGCGTCTTTACCACATAAACGTCATTGGCTCCCGTTTCGATAATTTCCGCTAACTGGCCCAGATATTCCCCGTCGGTGCCGTAAACCGCCATGCCGATCAGATCCACCCAGTAGTAGGTATCTTCATCCAGGGGCGGCAGGCGCTTTCTGGGTATCCAGATCGTGCAGCCGACCAGCGCTTCGGATTCCGTTCGAGTGGTAACGCCCTTAAGTGCCATACGGAGGCTGTTCTTATGGGGTTTGGCCCACAGCACCGTGCAGTGCTGTTCACCTCCCGATGGATCGATCAACAAAAGGTCTTCTTGATCCGTGTAACATTGCGCGGACTCAGCGTAAGAGTAAACCTTGACCACGCCGCGAATACCGTGGGCGGCAACAATCTTGCCGATTTGGATGAGGTCTTCGCGTCTACTCGATGATTTCAAGGACCGTTCGTTTTTTAATTTTAGCAGAGGCAGCGCTTAAAATGGTCCGCATGGCACGGGCAGTGCGCCCCTGCTTGCCGATGATTTTGCCCAAATCCTCTTTCGCCACCTTCAGTTCCAACACCGATGTCTGGTTGCCCACAATTTCCGTAACTGAAACCTGCTCCGGGTAGTCTACCAGCGCTTGCGCGATATACTTGATCAAGTCTTTCATAACCGCCTCCTTCGCTTGATCACTGCTCGAACAGCAGCCCAATCGCTATTGGGCTGTCTGGGCAGAAGCCCCCTCCCTTTTTAAAAGGCCTTTCACGGTATCCGTGGGAATGGCGCCCTGTCCCAGCCAATACGCGATCCGTTCGGATTTCAGCGTGACTTCGGCCGGGTCTTTCAGCGGGTTGTAAGTGCCCACATTTTCGAGATATCTGCCGTCTCGGGGACTTTCGCTGTCGGCCACCACAATCCGGTAAAAGGGGCTTTTCTTGGCACCGTGACGCGCCAATCTGATCTTAACTGACATGACCTCATTCTCCTTTAGAACGGCGGCATGCCCCGGCCCAGTCCGCGCATTCCGCCCTTATTGAATTTCTTCATCATTTTCATGACCTGGGTATAGTTTTTCAGCAATTGGTTGACGTCCTGCACTCTGGTACCGCTTCCTCTGGCGATCCGTTTGCGCCGGCTGCCGTTAATGATGTTGTGATGGCGCCGTTCCTGGAGTGTCATGGAGTTGATGATGGCCTCGATGCGCACCAGTTGGCTGTCGTCCACCTCAAAATTTTTCATCTGCTTCAGTTTGCTCATGCCTGGAATCATGCCGATCAAGTCCGACAGGGAGCCCATTTTGCGAATCTGGACCATCTGATCCCTGAAATCTTCCAGAGTAAACTGGTTTTTGCGCAGCTTTTTTTCAAGCGCTGCAGCTTGTTTGGCATCAACCGTCTCCTGGGCCTTTTCGATCATGGTCAGCACATCGCCCATCCCCAAAATTCGGGATGCCATGCGATCCGGATGAAAGACCTCCAAGTCGTTAAGCTTTTCACCCACGCCGATGAATTTGATCGGCTTCCGGGTAATGGATTTAATGGAAAGGGCCGCACCGCCGCGGGCGTCGCCATCCATTTTGGTCAATACCACTCCGCCGATGCCCAGGGCATCATCAAAGGATTTGGCCATGTTCACGGCATCCTGGCCGGTCATGGCATCGGCGATAAGCAAAATATCCGAAGGCTGAACCGTCGCTTTAATGCGCTGCAGTTCCGCCATCAATTCTTCGTCAATGTGAAGGCGGCCGGCTGTGTCCAGCAGGACAACGTCACACCCCTCTTTGTGGGCGGCCACCCGCGCTTGCTGACAGATATCAACCGGGTCCATGTCGGTGCTGGATGCAAACACCGGCACATCGATCTGGCTGCCCAGCTTTTGCAGCTGATCGATGGCTGCCGGCCGGTAGACATCCGCCGGCACCAGATAAGGCTTACGACCCTTTTTGCGCAGGTGAATGGCCAGCTTGCCGCTTGTGGTGGTTTTTCCGGATCCCTGCAGGCCCACCATCATAATAGCCACCGGATGGGTGCCTTTCAAGCTGAGCTCTTCGTTCTGTCCGCCCATCAGCTGGGTCAACGCTTCGTTGACGATTTTGACGACCTGCTGGCCCGGGGTCAGGCTGGTCATCACCTCCTGGCCCAGTGATCGTTCTTTGATGCCGGCGATGAACTGCTTGACCACCTTGAAATGGACGTCGGCTTCCAGCAGGGCCATGCGCACTTCGCGCAAGCCGTCGGAAATATTTTTTTCCGTCAGTTTGCCATGGCCCTTGAGGCGCTTGAAGACCCCGTCCAGTTTATCGCTTAAGCTGTCAAACATATCCTTATATGCTCACCACAACAAAACCTTGAAAATAAACTGATATTAATGATAAGTCAAGCAAAACGAAACGGCAACCTTTAAAGTTGCCGTTTGGCAAATACGGTTATCAACCGGCGGTGCTATAGCACCATTCCATAGGCGGGGCAAGCTTTCTATCGCGATGGCCACTGACATTAAATCATTAAGCCGTGAAGATCTTCTTCAGTGGCTCACACAGCACCATGTGCGTCCCTTCCGGGCCGATCAGATTCTCAAATGGCTCTATCTGCGGCTGGCCCACAGTTTCGACCAGATGACCGACTTGAGTCAAGATTTCCGCATGTTACTCGATCGGAGCTTTATCATTGCCCGCATGCCCATCGCCCAGACGCTCACCGCCAGGGATGGTACCCGGAAATATTTATTTCAACTCGAGGACGGCAATACCGTCGAGAGCGTGCTGATTCCCGAAAAAGGTCATTATACCCTGTGCGTCTCCAGTCAGGTGGGGTGTGCCCAAGGGTGCCGCTTCTGCCTCACCGGAGAGGGCGGCCTGGTGCGCAATCTCACCAGCGCCGAGATTGTGGGGCAGATATGGGAGATCCGCAAAAAGATGCCCCAACCCGGGCAGCTCACCAATCTGGTGTTCATGGGCATGGGCGAACCCCTGGCCAATTATCGCCAGCTGGTCCGGGCCCTGGAAGTGTTGACCAATAGCCAGTGGGGAATGAAATTCGCCCACCGCCGCATCACCGTCTCCACTGCCGGGATCGTCCCCCGCATCATCGACCTGGGGCGCGACACCCAGGTTAACCTGGCCATCTCCCTCAATGCACCGGACGATGCGTCCCGCACACGGTTGATGCCCATCAACCGCAAATATCCCATTGCCGAGTTATTGGATGTCTGCCGCCTGCACTCCCCGCCCAGAGGCCGCAAAATTACATTTGAGTATATCCTTTTTAAAGACGTCAATGATTCCTTGGGCCACGCCAAAAAACTCGCCAAACTGCTGGCCGGCGTGAAGGCTAAAATCAACCTGATCCCGTTCAACCCTTTCCCCGGCAGCGAATTTAAGCGCCCGTCCCAGGATCGCATCGACGCCTTCCAGGCGGTGCTGGTGAACAAGCACTATACCGCCATCGTGCGCTACAGCAAAGGCCTGGATATCATGGCCGCCTGCGGCCAATTGCGGGCAAATGGGGCTGCGCAAAAATAAGTCACCGGATTCTTTTGGATTGTGCAAAACAAATATGGGGCCTTTATTTGGCCAAAGTTGTAATAGTGGTGTGGTAATGTGCAATTATCGGGTACTTGGAATTTGTGCATTTGCCGCTTTCATGATATAGCCAATTCAATCTCGCAAATACCACTTCAAATCAAAACAGGCAATTCACAATGGGCCGGAAAAACGGGCAAGGAAGGACATATCTCATCAACGAGGTGTCTCAACGTGTCGGGCTGTCTCAAAAGCGCATCCGCGAATATGAAAAGGCAGGATTAATCAAGCCCGAAAGAGCGCCCCGCACCAATAATCGCCTTTATAATGAATCGGATATCGTTAATATCCTCAGGGTGAAAGATCTTATTCACCAACATGGGTTTACGTTGGCCTGCCTGCAATATTTTCTATCCTCCGCACCTTGCTGGATCGTATTCAAATGCGCGAAAAAAGCGTCCTGCCCGGCCTATAAATCACCTCACACGCCCTGCTACAAAGCGGTGAGGGACGCCGGTCGGCGGGTCAAAAAAGCATGTCTTTGCTGCCCGGTATATATGAATCGAAATTTGGGCTGTATAAAGCTTTTAGAAAAAACACGGACCGGTCCATAGCAAGCTTGGCCTACCTCTTGCTATTTTTATGTCTAACGATATCGGAAGGTCAATTGTGTGTAAACGATATGAACATCATAGTCTTCAGGCAATGTGCCGGAAAGAAGGGCGCCTTGATAGTTACCGCCGGCATCCGTTGGAACAAAGCTGAAGCCTTCCACGCCAGAATCATCGTAGTCAAACTTTTCCCATAGATAGCCCATTGAGAGGGTAAGATTTTTTGTAAAGCGATACTTCAACTTGGTATCGAGGACATGCATCCGGGTATCGTCCACGGCCGAAAATTCCGCAAAGCTGCCCGATGGGCTGGAGAAGGCAATGCTGCCATCCACTTCACTATAAGCATATGTGAGATCCAAATCCAAGCGCTGGGGGATCAATGCCAGTTTTAGTCCGCCGCCAAAGGTATGGGCCTGATCTTCACCTTCTGCCAGCCAGTCCGTGCCGCTGTCATTTCCGCGTTGGCTGTTCTCATATTGTTCGAAACTATAGAAAAAATTGACCGCGGCCCGTTCATTGATGGCATAATCGGCATCGCAGGAAAGGATGTAGTGGGAATCTTCAAGCAAGCCGTAAGGTGACGCTTTAAAGTCATCCATGCCGTAGGTGATGGATGGACTTAAAGACAAATTTTCGGTGGGATAAAAGGTCCATTGCACCTCAACCCGGTCACGGACCAGATCGGCCTGGTCATATTTTCGCAATTGGGGCAGTTCATCCAGGTTATCGCCGCTTTCAAGATAGACATCGAAATGATAGTCATCGATCTCTCGATTGGTACGTTCATAGGATGCACGGATATCCATCCAGTCCAGGGTGCGGTTGTCAGCAGATAATTTGACTTTGTGATCCTCCTGTTCCTTGACTTCGCGATTTTCCCGATCGGTTTTCTCAAATTGGTATCCCACACCCAGGCCGGTCCGCTTGCCGACGTCAAACCCCACATCAAGCCCGGCCCTTGTCTTGGTATAGCTGGAGGGAAGATTGGTAATGGCTGTCGCAACGGCAAACGCGTCCGTCTCAACGTAACCATTGGAGAAATTGATTTGATCGGTGCGGTTGTCGTAATCGTAATATCGCACATGGCCCTTTACCCGCATATAGGGCAATGGCTTTGAAGTGATACGCAGATTGTAAAGGCTTGTAAGGACCTCGGCGTCAATGCTGTTGACAGGTAGTGCCGGAGCGGCGATGGCCGAGTTGGAGGTGAATGGCACCAGATTGTCATCCTGCAGCATCAGTCCCCAGGCAGCATTGGCGGTGAGTTGACTGTTCCAGGGCAGCTGACTGAATGCGCTGGTAATGGACACATTATGATACTGATTGTCCGGGGCCAGATCGATCCTGCCGTTGGAAGGTTGAAGCAATGCATCGGTGGCAATCAGGGGATTATCAAAGGTCAGGGTGTCGGTATGGTTTGCAAATTGGGAATATTGATAGGCCAGGTTCAGATAAACCGGTTTGCCGGCATATTCAGCGCTGATCTTCATCTCCAGGGTATCGTAGTCGATGGGCTCAAAAAGCTCCACCATTTCGGTCGTGCCGAAAGCGCCTGCGAAAGGCCGGGTGCCTTCCCTTTTTTCATGTGCCAATTCCAGCTTGATACTGAAGGGATCAAAAGCGAACAGATTCAATCCAAGCTTCAATGTATCCCGGGTGACATCGGGATCGCCGGTGGCTGCAGAGGCTAAAAATCCCTTCAACCGATTGGCCGTTTCCACCGCAGTAGGGGCGGATTGCACATTGGCCTGCAAAGCGTCATCAAGGGTCATGACGCCGCTGCCCACACCGGAATAGAGTGTTTTAGAGCCAAAGGCGTAACGGTGGATGGAATTGTCGTAGCTCAGTTCCACCGCGTACTTAGCGTAGTCACCGGCTTCAACACCGATAAATTGGTCATCCTGACCGGCGTTTTCGGCCTGGCCGCGAATGTAGCGGCGCCGGTTTTTTTGGGCTTCAAAGGAGAGGTTGCCTGATATCTCCCGGGAAGGGTCACGATACTCTTCAAATTTAGCGGAGTCGTCTTCTCCATCCGCCGCTCGCAGCACTGCACCGATTTCGGCCGCATAGGCCCAGTCGGATGCCTCATCTTCCTCCTTTTCTGAGGACGCTTCAGAAGCATTCGTGGTGGAAGCGTCAGGGGCAATAGAAGACGCAACAGATGGGTTTTCTTCAACAGCAGGCTTTGGCTCAAGGCCCCGGGAACCCACTCTTGACGGTGAATCAGTGGTTATCTGAACGGTGGATTCGCTTTTCCCGGTCGAGGGTAAAGGTGCGGCTGCTGCAGGTACAGATACGGCGCCGGCCCTTGCCACGGGTTTTAAAGCCGCTTTCTCTTCGAATTGCGCATCGTCATCTGCCGGGTAGATATCCAGCACCACACGATAACTGTCATCCGACTTGCTGTCGGACTGAAGTACAAATGATCTTACGCGGGCGCCCGGCGTTTTAAATATTAGTTTAAGCACAGTGGTGTCATTGATGTTTTGGTGGACAATCCGGGCTATGCCACCGCGCAGTCGGCCGGTGATCTGATCGATGTCGGCACGCATGATCAGATCGTCGAATCCCACTGGAATATGGTGGGAACTTGCCGGACCGATGGCTGACGGCAAAGCCCCTGTGCAATCGAGCACAATTCTTGAGTGATTCGGGTGCCGCCCCTCCCGTATGTTGTTCAACATCGATTTCGCCGCATGGCCGGATGCCGTGAATGCTCCGATCAGAAGTGTTTGAAAGAGTAAAATTGCTGCTGCTTTAGGCAGTCTTTTTAAGAAGATCTGTTTCATTTTTTCTCCCGGCAAAACAACATATTATACTACCGTACCAAGCTTTTACCCGAAGGATGATTGGAGCCGTGGACTGCAATATGGCAGTTTAAACAGGCCCTGTAAAAAGCCCGATTATTAAGGACGCGATAAGCGGATTGACCGGCATCGGAACTGCTGCGCGCAGCCAATTCACCGGGGTGGCCCACATTGGCGTGGCAGCGTTGACATAGGTAGGGGACCCGGCCCTTTAACAATCCTGAATGTGAAGAACCATGGGGTGTATGACAAGTCAGGCAGTCCTCCACCGCCGGTGGATGCTCCCATAAAAACGGCCCGCGTGTATGCGTGTGACATTGGAAACACTTCTGACTGATGGTTTGGGCGTCGATCATTTTGTCTGCAATGGTGCCATGGGCGTTGTGACAATCCGCGCAACCAATTTTGCCTTCCCGAATGGGGTGATGGGATTGTCTCAACATTTGAGCGCGTATTTTTTGGTGACATTTGATACAAGTCTCTTCCGCATTTTTTTCAGCGAGGTTATCCGGATTGTTTTTGTGGATGTTGTGACAGCTGGAGCAGGAAAGATCCCGGTTTTGGTGCCCGCTGCCCTGCCATAGTGCCTGCCTGCCTCTGGTATGGCATTGGAGACAAGCAGCACTGATGGCATCGGCTGCTTCGTCGGAGTCGGCGCTCAAGGTCCTGATCGGACGCTCACCATCGGAATCGGCGTGTTCCGCGCCAGGGCCATGACACGCCTCACACCCTTTATTTGCTCCGGGTGTTCGTTCATCGGCCGCAACGGCATGCCGGTTTTGCATATAACTTTCATAAGCCTCCTCATGGCACTCCATGCAGGTTTCGGTGCCTGCAAACTGCCCGCTATCTGCATTGGCCAAGGATGCGCCCCAAAAAAACAAACTCATGGACAGGAAACAGGCTGCGCATAAAACAGCGTTTCTAATCATATGAATCTCCCTATTTCAGTACAAAACCCTTGCTCAATGCGCTATGTCTTTGGGTTTTTTCCCGTATAACGGCTTTCGACAACGGCCAATAAAAGCAGCGCAAGGACAAACAGAAATGTCGGCCCGTCGATCCAGGACAGGTTTAAGACGGATTGAACAAAACACCCCCCTCCGCCGCTGCCGCTAAAGGAATTGGACCCGGCCGAAAGGGTCGCAACGGAAGTGCCCGAGGCAACCCCGCCGGGGTCTCTGATAATACCCGTCGCCGGATCGTCATCGTACTCGCCGTTGTCATTGATATAGAGCGTAACTTGGGTGCGATCGTTGTTAAAGACCGCCCCTTCACCGGTACCGCCACTGATCAGATTGCGGTCAAAATCAAACCACCCTCTGGCGGCCGTATACTTATACCATTTATACCCGGCCGGCACCGGCGATGGAAAATGGACCGTAATGGACGGGTTGACCGGATCGTTCACCAGTAATTCAAAATCCACGAGTCCGTAGAGCAGATCCAAAGGTTGGGTGGCCGATGACGGCATATCTTGCAAATCCAAGGTGGTCAACTGACTACAGGCATTGTTGCCGGCGGCACTGATGCCAATCGGTTCACCGGTGGTGGTCACCGTTGAGACCACCCCTGGCATACCGTCAAACGCACTGATCCCGTTATCGTTTACGGTTATAGTAACTTCAGCACTGTCTTGAGCGCCGTCGCCGTCGGTCACGGTAAGCTGAAAGGTCAATGTCGCGCCGCCAATACCAACTGCGGGTGTCATAAAATAGGGCATCATGCTGCTTGAATCAGACAGCACCACTGCCGCCGGATCATCGGACGCAATGGTTGATCCGCCCGGTCCGTTCAACTGAACCCATGCATAGGAAATGATGCCAAGATCATCGGAAGAGCCGAAGCCGCTCAAGGTGACCGTTCCCCCTTCCGCCACTGTCTGATCGTTACCTGCTGCTGCGGTAGGTGGAACATTTACCCGCCCCTGACTCGGTGTTGTATCGACTTGGGCGCTGCTGCCTGCAGAGACATTGCCCGCTGCATCTTTGGCCCAGGCATAAAGGGTATGGATATCCGCCGTTGCAAACGTATAAATAGCCGGGGCCGTTGCGCTCCAGCCGGCGTCTCCCGCATTCGGTGCCGTGCTCGATTCCGTCACCATATAACCGGCCACCCCCACATCGTCAGTGGCGCTGAACTCGGTAATGCTCACCGTCAGTGTATTGGAAGAAGCCGGCAGTGAAAATGCGGTAATCATCGGCGCATTGGCATCCACTGGAAAATCAGTGGCATCACCTGGAAAGGTGCCTGCATTAAACTCCGCCAAATTGGTATAGAGGTCCAGGTCGGAATCCATGTTATCGAGCCCGCTGCGCATGATGGGATAGCCTTTGCCGGAGTGACAATTGTTGCAGTCCCCCGTCACTGCAATGGGACTGGGATGCTTATTGGCATATTTGGTTGCATGGCTGGGCTCGAGATAATCTTCTCCATAAGGGTTCATGGTAAAATCGCTGTTAGAGGTATGACAAGTCATGCATTGGTTAAACGGTGGATTCAAGGTGTTGACGATAAAGGACCAGGCGTACACCGATTGAGTTGAAAACATCGAAACGGCGAGTGCAAATAGAATAAGAACCGGGTTTTTAATGTGTAACATGGCAAACCTCTTACAAATGGATTTTATAAAACTAGAAATCATTCATATGGCATATCGTTATTAGTCGGAAGAATGGGGGACTTCGTCTGATGTTGAGCCATCTTTCAAACGATTCCCGGGAAGTTTATGGAGAGAAACCATTTGGCCATTGATCAAATGGTACAAGATCAAATGAAAAGGCTTCTTGGCTGATTGGGCCACTGCTTTTGGGGTAATGGTATTGGATCTGCGCATATTAAAATCTTTCTTGATTAAAATTATGAGCAAAGAGTATGCCACGCCATTTTTCTTGATCATAATTATGTATATACCTTATTTTTTAGAGAATGACGCGTTGCTAAAACGCACTGTTATATATCAGGAATATGAAATTTCGTGCATTATTATATACTTTACTGTCAACATTCTGATTCAATATCGTGTGGGACAAGACATGGCAGGTCAATGGCCAAAATCGTAACTGCAAGAGCAAATATTTCCTCTTTGAAAACGATAGAGTTCAAAGCCAATCCTTATATAAGGTGGGAAAAAAGATGAACCAGGCGCCATTAGGTTGACATGCGGTATTGGCGGTTTTGCCGCACACCGTGAAATCCGCCCAATCTTCTGTTCAGGTGAGATTTGTCTTTTATATATGAACGAAATTTTGTATATATATTATTGTAACTATATGTGCAATTTTTGTAACCCTACCCTTCGATTCTTTCCCTTCGCATATTTCGAACGTACCGTGATTTTGACGAATATACATTCTGGCACGACCATTGCTTTTTATTCTTCTCAAATTCTTCAGGAAAGTACAAAGCTCAAGACTGACTGTTTTCAAGTTAATCAACAGGAGGTGATAAAACCTTGGGAAGAAATTGCTGATGTATGTGAAAGCACAAAACGCAATATGAATCCCAATTGCATTCAATTTAACCAAAAGTTACAACAATTCTAATTGAGAGGTATTTTCAAATGCACAAATTTAGATTGGGTTTGATCGTCACTTTGTTCACTTTTGTCCTTGCAGGTCACGCTTATGCACAGCCCGGATGGGGAGAATGTAGTCTATGTCATGGCACACCAGTGGTCACCAATTTTGAACTGCCGGCGTCCCATGATTCGCTGACGGTTCCCGTATCCAGCTTTTCGGCCACGGACTCAGACCCCAACAACAAAACCAGCGTAAATGGTTATATGTTGACCACCTCGGCCACAGCGCCAAGCTCCGGTGATGCCGGCTGGCAGTCTTCTCCGCCCACTGAATATACTTTCAGTGCAGATGGGCTTCAGACCCTTTACGCGTGGGCCAAAGATTCCTTCGGTTCGGTTTCCGCCGCGGTATCCGATGTGGTGGATATCATCAGCCCAGTTCTAAATACACCGCCTACGGCCGATGCCGGTCCGGATCAAACCCGGACAGAAGGCAGTCTGGTGACCCTCGACGGCACCAACTCAAATGATACCGACGACGGTATTAAAGAGTTTTTTTGGGAGCAGACCGGGGGATCTGTAATGGTTGCCCTTTCCGATGCCTATGCCGAGCAACCCACTTTTGACGCTCCCGTTGTCGGTCCGGACGGTGTGGCCCTTACATTCACTTTGACCGTTACCGATTGGACGGGCGCCACGGATAGTGATACCTGTGTTGTCAACATCACCAACGTGAACATAAATCCGGTGGCCGATGCCGGTCCCGACCAGACCGTTGCTGAAGGTGTGGCCGTCTTGTTGGACGGCTCCGGTTCAAACGGTGTGGATGATGGTATCGCCCAATACCTGTGGGAACAGATCAATATCACCGGGGCTGTCGTAACCCTGAGCGATGCGGCTATCGTCAATCCGCAATTCGTGCTGGATTCAGTAAGTCCTGAAGGTGAATCCGTGACCTTGCAGTTAACTGTGACCGATGACGGCGGCCTTCAAGCCACGGACACGGTGGTTATCAATATCACCAATGTCAACCAGGCGCCAATTGCTGATGCAGGCGTTGATCAGAGCGTGATGGCCGGTAATGAGGTGATTCTGAATGGCTCCGGCTCGAATGACCCGGACGGCGCATTGGGCA
>JASFER010000140.1:0-15427 GCA_050124755.1 Desulfobacteraceae bacterium | reverse complement strand
CTGCCCGAGCTGCCTGAAATCTCTCAAAGGCGCCCTCAATGTGTTCCGGGAAAAAACAACGGCATTTATGGACGTCCTGCAGATGCCCTTTACGGGGAACACAAGGGTTATTTCCGTGCTTGAGTTTCTGTTCGAGGATATCGGTGTAAAAACAATTCAAGCGCAGGTCCAGCGCTCCCTGGAAGGCACTGTGATCGCACCTTACTATGGCTGCCTGCTGACGCGCCCGGCTGAATTTGCCCGGTTCGATGACCCGGAAAACCCGATTTCTCTGGACGAACTGCTTTGTGCCATTGGCGCATCAGTGCCTGACTTTCCCTACAAAACGGAATGCTGCGGTGCGGCTTATGGGGTGACGGAAAACACGATTGTGGCAATGCTGACGGGCAGAGTCCTGGATATGGCCAAGCGGTTGAACGCAGACGCCATAACCGTTGCCTGTCCCCTGTGCCAACAGAATCTGGATTTGAGACAGTCCCAGGTAGAACGCTTCTGGCGCCGGACCTTCAACATACCGGTGGTCTACATCACCCAGCTCATCGGGTATGCTCTGGGGATCGATCAAAAAAAACTCGGCTTCGAAAAACTCTTTGTCAGTGCGGATACGCTTTTTCGGAAAATATCTCACGCCAGGGAGAAAAAACATGTGTCCAAAGCGCTTTGAGGTATCAAGATGCGTATAGGGGTTTTTGTCTGCCAATGCGGAACCAATATCGCCGCCACAGTCGATACCGAAGCGGTGGCGCGTAAGGCTTTGGACTACCCGGACGTGATCTATGCCACCGATTATATGTATACTTGCTCGGAACCGGGCCAGGAGGAGATTCAGCAGGCGATCAAAACGCATGACTTGCATGGGGTCGTCGTTGCGGCGTGTTCACCGCGCATGCATGAACCCACTTTTCGCCGCGCCGTGGAAAAGGCCGGTCTGAATCGATACATGTTCGAACAGGCCAATATCCGGGAGCACTGCTCCTGGATCAGCAATGAGAAAGAGGCCAATACACGCAAGGCCATGGATCTGGTCCGCATGGCGGTGGAAAAATTGCGGCATAACCGGCCGCTGTTTTCCCTGCAGGTTCCCATCAACAAGCGTGTCCTGGTCATCGGCGGCGGTGTTGCCGGCATTCAGGCGGCACTGGATTGCGCCGAAGGCGGGTTGGATGTGATCCTGGTGGAACGCGAAGCGACCATCGGTGGAAAGATGGCCAAGCTCGACAAGACCTTTCCCACCATTGATTGCTCTTCGTGCATCCTGGGGCCGAAAATGGTGGATGTGGCGCAGCATGAAAACATTCGTCTCTATGCCTACAGCGAAATCGATTCTATTTCGGGTTATATCGGCAGCTTTAAAATAGATATCCGGAAAAAAACGACATATGTCGACTGGGACGCCTGCACCGGCTGTGGTCTGTGCACCGAGAAATGCCCGGCGAAAAAGGCCCATGACCGGTTCAACGAGGGAATGGGCAACACCACGGCCATCAGCATCGCCTTTCCCCAGGCCATTCCCAAAAAGGCGTGCATCGACGCCGAGTACTGCCGGTATCTTATCAAAGGAAAATGCAGGGTGTGTGAGAAGCTCTGCCCGGTGGAGGCGATTCGCTTTGAAATGGAGGATCAAATCGTTACAGAGGAGGTGGGCGCCATCATCACCGCCACGGGCTATGATCTGTTCGATCCATCGGCGTATGGCGAATACGGGGCGGGCAGGTATGCGGATGTCATCACCGCTATGCAGTATGAACGGCTTCTGAGCGCTTCCGGACCCACGGGCGGGCATATCCGTCGTCCCTCCGACGGCAGAGAACCCAGAGACATTGTCTGGCTTTCCTGTATCGGCTCCCGGGATATTTCCGTCGGCCGCCCATATTGTTCGGGGGTCTGCTGCATGTATATCGCCAAGCAGGCCATCATGACCCGGGACCACTTGCCCGCGTGCAACTGCTATGTGTCCTACATGGACATTCGCGCAGCCGGTAAGAATTATGATGAATTTGTGCGGCGCGCCCAGGAAGAGTTCGGCGTGCAGTATTTCCGGGGCCGTGTGGGCAAAATTTATCCCAAAGGGGATCGGCTGATGGTGCAGGGCGCCGATACGCTCATGGGGCTGCAGGTGGAGATAGAGGCGGATCTGGTGGTTCTGGCCACCGGTATCGAGGCATCCAAAGGGGCTAGGGAACTGGCCGAAAAACTGCGCATCTCCTACGATGATTACGGCTTTTACCTGGAAAGCCACCCCAAACTTCGTCCTGTGGAAACCAATACCGCCGGAGTTTATCTGGCGGGCGTCTGCCAGGGGCCCAAGGATATCCCTGCTTCGGTGGGGCAGGGCAGTGCGGCCTCAGCCAAAGTCCAGGCCCTTTTTTTCAGGGATACCATTGCAACGGATCCGCAAGTGGCCCATGTCAACGAACGCGTCTGTATCGGTTGCGAAAAATGCATGGAGGTGTGTCCCTTCGGAGCCATTCAAAGCAAGCGGTTAAAGGATGGCTCAAAGAAAGCGCAGGTTCTGGAAACGGTGTGTCAAGGGTGCGGGTTGTGCAACGCCACCTGCCCGCCCAAGGCGATACAGCTGGAACACTGCACAGACGATCAGATATTGGCCGAAGTCAATATTTTGTGTGCGTAGCCGCTTTACCGAAAAAGCATGCGGCGCGGCCGGGACAGAGCCCGGCCCTGCAAAGACCATTTTTTCAGCGTAGAATGTTATTTAGCGTGCTCGTTCCATGGAGAAACCAGATGGATTCTAAAGCAGCCCCAACCGCGGATGAAGCATTACGAATCGTCGGATTCCTATGCAACTGGTGTTCTTACGGCGGAGCGGATACCGCCGGCGTTTGCCGATTCAAGCAGCCGACCCATCTGCGCGTCATCCGCATCCCCTGCACGGGACGAATGGATCCTCTCTTCGCTGTCAAGGCCCTTGTTTATGGGGCCGACGGGGTCCTGGTGTCCGGGTGCCACCCCAACGATTGTCACTATGCCGTGGGCAACTATTATGCAAGGCGGCGATTGGAGATCCTGAAGCGGTTCCTGCCTTTTATCGGCATTGACGCCGGGCGATTCCAATATACATGGGTGTCGGCTTCCGAGGGGCAATTGTGGCAGGCGGTGGTAACGGAGTTTTCCGAATCGATTCACCGGTTGGGTCCGAATCCGGGCGTTCAGGGCGAGGGGGATATTCAAGCGACCCTGTCCCTTTATTAAAACCGGGTTCGCTGCGCTCACAATTGGAATAGTGGAATAAAGAAAAACCAGGTGATGGAGGGCAAGACGATCGTGTTGGCGGAACGGTTTGAAATGGTGTTTGACGACTTGGAGGTCGTGCTCGGTTGGGAGATGGGCTACGATTCCCTGCACGCAACCCCGGTATTCATCCGCCAAGCCTCGGAACTCGGGAGACTGATCTGGAATCCCCTTTGTTCCCACAACCTCAGCGGGTATCTGGTGAATACCCTGGATGCAGCTCCTCGTCAGGGTGCAAAAAAAATCGGCATTTGTGTCAAGGGGTGTGACAGCCGGTCGGTGGCGGCCCTGATACAGGAAAAATTCATCTCCAGAGAGCGTTTATACATTGTCGGCATCCCCTGCCGGGGAACGGTGGACCTGCGTCGTCTCCTTCAGATAAAGCCTTCCATCAAAGCAATAAAGACCCTGGTTATTGATGGAGATGAGCTGGTGGTCGATACAGGAGAAGCAACGCAGCGTTGTCCATTGAAAGAGGTGGCGGCCCGTAAATGTCTGCAATGTCGTCACCCCAATCCGGTGATTTACGACGAGCTTATCGGAGAGCCCATCGCATCCGGGGTGACCGATGACCAGGCTTTTCCGTTTGTGGATAAACTGGAAACATATCCCCTGACGGAAAGACTGGCCTTCTGGGAGACGGAGTTTGAGCGTTGCATTCGCTGTTATGCCTGCCGCAATGCATGTCCGCTGTGTATATGCCAGGATGGCTGCATTGCAGAAACACGAACCCCCAAGTGGCTTACGCAAAAAGACAGGGTGTCGGAAAGATTCTTTTATCATATGATCCACGCATTTCACCTGGCCGGGCGCTGTACCGGATGCGGCGAATGCGAGCGGGTATGCCCCATGGAGATACCGGTGGCCCTGGTCAAGGAAAAATTGAATAAAATTGTCAAAGAATTGCTGGATTACGAAGCGGGGTTGGATCCCGAAGCAAAGCCTCCTTTAATGACCTTTGATCCCAATGAAATCTAACGGTGCATAAGAAGAAATGGCGAAAGTTTTTATAGCTTATAATGAATTGACCTCCGTGCTGGATCGTGTTTCCAGGCAAATGGATGTCTGGATCCCCCATGAGCCGGAAGAAAAAAAGAGGGGGATTCATTTTTCCAGGTATGGACCGGGGAAAATGCCTGAACTTGGCCGCCAAAGTACGACATCGCCTAAAAAGGTGCTGTTTCCTCAGGTGGAAACGCTGTTTGGTTTCCGTTACCGCAAGGATGTCGAAAATCCTTCCAAGGTATCCATTGATCTGAATGAACCTGAGGAGGCGGCACCCGCTCTGGTGTTTGGCGCACGATCCTGCGATGTGAGAGGATTTCTCACTTTTGACCGGGTTTTTTTGAAAGATCAGCGCAAAGACCCGTATTACGCCCGACGGCGTGAAAACGTCGTATTTGCCACCCTGGTCTGCGAGGCAGCGGACAGTGCCTGCTTTTGTTCTTCCGTGGGCAGCGGCCCCGGCGATCAGGAGGGCAGCGATCTTTGGATCACACCCATCGAGGGCGGATATGTGGTGGAATCGATCAATAAACGCGGGGAAAAGCTGCTCCATCAACTGGGAAAAGAAGCGACGCGAAATCAAGCCGACGCGGCTCGAGGTGTCCAGGAAAAAGCAGCGGCCCGGCAGGTCGGTGAGGGGGATCTGCTCGGGAAGGCACGGGCCTTTGAGGAGCGTTTTTCCGATGGACAATACTGGCGGGATATGGTCTCCAAGTGTATCAGTTGCGGTATATGCACCTATGTCTGTCCCACCTGCTACTGTTTTACCATTGCCGATGAAACAGAAGATCTTCAAGGAGAGCGTCTTCGCGCCTGGGATTCTTGCATGTTCTATCAATACACCCTTGAAGCCAGCGGACACAACCCGCGGCCAGGCAAATTTCAACGTTACCGCAACCGGGTCGGACATAAGTTCAGCTATTTCCCGGACCAATACAACGGTATGATTTCGTGCTGCGGATGCGGACGGTGTATCCGCAGTTGCCCGGTCTCTATAGACATTCGTCGGATTGTGCGCCAACTGTAGGAGGAAACCCATGCCTGCGCCTTTTGCTAATCCGTATATGCCTGAATTGGCGACCATTCAGGAAATTATCCAGGAAACGCCCACCATCCGGACTTTCCGGGTTGTATTGAACGACAGGGCTAGAATGGATGATTTTTCATTTCAACCCGGTCAGGTCGGGCAGCTTTCCGTATTTGGCACGGGTGAAGCCACATTTGTGATCAATTCACCGCCCACACGAAAAGCCTATTTACAATTCAGCGTCATGCGCGTTGGCGAAGTCACCGGGCTTCTGCATCGATTGTCGGTGGGAGACCAGATCGGGGTCCGTGCACCGCTGGGCAACAGTTTTCCTGTTGAAGAGATGAAAGGCCATGACATTCTGTTTGTGGCCGGCGGGATCGGCATGGCGCCTTTGCGCACGCTGCTGCTTTACATGCTTGATAACCGGCAGGATTATGGGGAGATCATGGTCATTTACGGTGCGCGATCACCGGAGGATCTGAGCTATCAGTATGAATTCGAAGAGTGGCGCAAGGGCGGCGTAAATCTGGTGCTCACCATTGACCGTGAGTCTCCGGGCTGGGAAGATCGGGTGGGATTTGTTCCCACGGTACTGGCTGAAGAAGCCCCCAGCCCATTTAACCGCATTGCCGTTACATGCGGCCCTCCCATAATGATAAAATTTGTGCTCAGAGGTCTGAAAGAGATCGAATACGAAGACCATCAAATTTTTACCACGCTCGAAAAACGCATGAAATGCGGCATAGGGATCTGTGGGCGCTGTAATATCGGCACCCACTATGTGTGTGTGGACGGCCCGGTTTTTTCATATGAAGCGTTAGGTAAAATGATGCCCGAGTTATAAGCGCATACCAGGGTTCGATACGCCAGCGCGTCAAGCTTTCGGATGCCATCCATCCCAAAATGGCTGACTTACAGCATTCGTGGTGGTTCCCGGAGCGTGATCCAAATCTTCCGGAGCTTTTCGGCGTTTTCGAATCGAACGCCAACCTGCTTTGCCCGGATGCCCCTGAGTTTTGCAGTCCGGAGATTGGCAGTTGGCCTCATTCTGCGTTGTTGTGTCGTATTGAAAAAGAAGGTGAGACTTCCTAAAATACAGGCAAAGATTCTTATGAGTAAGCAGCGGCCGTCTGACGCAAGTTCTTAATGTCCCGCAAAGGTGGGGCGCCAAATAAACGGCTGTATTCACGACTGAACTGTGAAGGGCTCTCATAACCAACCTCAAATGTAGCAGCTAACGCATCCAAGTTCTCTGTCAGCATTAACCTTCTGGCCTCATTTAAACGCAATCTTTTTTGAAATTGTAGTGGCGTCATGGATGTCATTACCTTGAATTGGTTATGAAATGCCGATCTGCTCATGCCGGAGCGAGCTGCCAGTTCATTGATGCGAAGGGGCCGGGTATAATTATTTTTCAACCAGTCGATAGCCCTTGAGATCTGATGGCTGTGACTCCCTGCAGCCACGATCTGTTGAAGGCGCGGCCCTTGATTCGTCAGAAGCAGACGGAAAAAGATTTCCCGCTTAACAAGCGGGGCGAGAATCTTGATATTCTCATTCTCGTCGAGCAAATCCATCAGACGCTGGAAGGTGTTGAGCAAGGGGAGCGAAAGTTTGCCCACAGCCATTCCTTTTTGAACCTGCCGGGAACGATTCAATGGAAGGCCGCTGTCTACGATCAGCTGGGATATTTCCCGCAGATCAAGCTCCAATATCAACCCCAGGTAAGGTTTTTCCTTGGTCGCCTCGATGATGTTTGCCACAACAGGCAAATCCACAGATGAAATGAGGAAGCTGGTCGCGTCATAAACATAGGTTTCCTCACCTAACAGCACGCGTTTGGTCCCCTGGGCGATCAGGCAGATGCTCGCGTTTAGCGTATAGCTTGTCGGCTCTGTGGGCGATTCCCATCGGTGAAGTCCGAGGCCCGGGATTGCCGTATTGATCTGGTTTTCATTTCCGGTCCATCGGGCGATACGCTTTGCCAGTACCTTGGTTGCAGCTTCCAATTCTTCAGGCGTCTCCACCGGAACACCATTTTTCCCATCCATATGACAACTCCTTGTTCTTGATTTTGTTGATGATAACAAAATCAAGATTCGTTTTACAATCGACACGATACAAAACAGTGCATTATCGGGCAATCCTTGCATAGCATTGGGCCATACGCACTTACGATGCTGGCAGCATAACGCAGGCCATCATCCATTTAAGATATTATGATTACTGAACTATTTAGACACTTAAATGTGTGCCCAAATGTAAAATTCAAGTCGATTTTAAAACACGTTTCCTTTGGCGGGTCAATGTATTTGCTAAAGTTTTGGACAATCGTGCAATTATTGCAGACGATCTGGCTATCTATGTTTTGATGACCTCGTGTATAAACCAAATCATCAAGTGACAACACGTGGGTCGGTTTCATTTAAATGAAAGGTGTTAAATCGGTGTGATCGGCATTTGCGGCAGTGGCGGATTTTCCATTACCGCGGCACAGGTTGACCCCCCGTATTAAAGCCATTGCCACGGCAAGCATGTACGATATGAGTCGTGTCATACGGTACGGGTGGAAAGATGGGATGACTGCCGAACAGCGCAACAAAACCCTCGACCGGCTCGGAGAGCAGCGCTGGAAGGATGTTGAAAACGGCAGTCCGCTATTGCCTGCAGGATTCCCCAATGAACCGGCTGATTCAATTCCGGAAGGATTAGACCCTATTACAAGTGAGTTTTTTGAATATTACGCAATGGCGCGTGGCCACCATCCAAGATCACACGGCCCATTTACGCAAACCAGCAACATGGCTTTCATGAATTTCCCTTTGATGAACTACATTAAGTCCATTTCGCCAAGACCCATTTTGTTCATCATCGGCGAGAATGCTCACTCAAGATATTTCACTGAAGATGCCTATAAAATGGCTGCCGAACCCAAGGAACTCTACATTGTTCCGGGCGCGAGACACATTGATCTGTATGACAGAACCGACATGATTCCGTTTGATAAACTGGAATCCTTCTTCAATGAGAATCTAGGCTAATAACTATCGGCAAGATGAATAAATATCGATCGTTGATTGATAATATAAATGGAGGTAACACTAATGATTTTGGAAGAAAAATATACGCTGTCTAATGGAATTGATATCCCCAAACTAGGTCTTGGAACATGGTTTATATCTAATGAAAATGCCGGGCAGGCAGTGAAGGCTGCTGCGGAAATCGGATATCGGCATATTGATACAGCTCAGGCATACGGTAATGAGAGCGGGGTTGGAGAGGGTATTAGCGCCTGTGGTGTGAAAAGAGAGGATATGTTTGTGACCACCAAACTTGCGGCGGAAGTAAAGTCATACAAAGAGGCCGTTGTATCTATTGATACGTCGCTTAAAACAATGGGACTCGATTATTTTGACCTGATGATTATTCACAGCCCGCAGCCATGGGCACAATTCCGTGGACAAGATGCTTACCACGAAGGAAACCGTGAAGCATGGAGAGCTCTTGAAGAAGCATATAAAGCCGGAAAACTCCGTGCCATCGGTCTTTCGAATTTTGAAAGAGCAGACATCGATAACATCCTTGATTCCTGTTCTGTAAAACCAATGGTAAATCAGATTTTGGCGCATGTAAGCAATACGCCGAAAGAGCTCATTCAATATACTCGGGAAAAGGGCATGCTTGTGGAGGCGTATTCCCCGGTTGGACACGGAGAACTGCTGAAAAACGGGGGATTAGCGGAAATAGCGAAAAAATATGGGGTTTCCGTTCCACGATTATGTATTCGTTATACCTTGCAGCTTGATCTTCTTCCCTTACCAAAGACCGCGAACCCGGACCATATGAAAGACAATGCGGACGTAGATTTTGTTATCTCTGAAGAGGATATGGAACTGTTGAAAAATATGGAACGAATCAAAGACTATGGAGAGGCCAGCGTGTTCCCGGTATTTCAATAAAGAGGTCAGTACGATGCCCTCCGACTCAAGAATGAAAGGTGGACTCCAGTGAATCGTATATTATCTGTCTTATTTAAGGAACCCTTGCCTACTATGCGCCCTGGGGAAACGTCGTGATGTTCTACGGCAGTTTCGGATCAGCCGCAGGGTTGTATGAACTGGGATTTGCCGTGTCGGGCAGCGAGTATATAAAGGGGATATCGGGTATGATACGGGTTGAGAAAGGTGATGTCTGATCCCGAAGTCTTACAAAACCTGCTTGAAAAACTGGCCCGGCTCGGCGATCGTGGCCGGGTTTTGGGTGTACTCTGTGGGGGCGGTTCCCTCTTTAAAGCACTCAAAGATGGTTTTCTTTGATTCCGGAATGGAAAGTTTGCCGGTCTTGGCATCAATCTTGGCAAACACCACCCCTTCAGGCACCTGAAAAACACGCACCGGCTTTTTTTCCAATATTTTTTGCATGTATCCCAGCCAGATGGGGCTGGCGGCCCGCGAACCGGTTTCGCCCTTGCCCAAGGAACGCTCCTGGTCAAAACCGACCCAGACACCGGTGATAAATCGCGGTGTATAGCCGACAAACCAGGCGTCATACAGATTGTTGGTAGTGCCGGTTTTGCCTGCCACCGGCCGCCCCAGGGCGCGCACCCGTTTCGCGGTACCGAATTTAACCACACCTTCCAGCAGGCTGGTCATGATGTAGGCGGTACTGGAATCAATCACTTTTTGGCGAACAGGATCCATCTCCTCCAGAATGTTGCCGAAACGATCCTCGATTTTGGTGATCAAGGCCGGTTGGATCAAATAGCCCTGGTTGGTAAACACGGAATAGGCTTGAACGATCTCCAGCAACGACATGCCCGAAGATCCCAGGGCAATGGACAGGTCCCGGCTCAATTCAGATTCAATATTCAATTTGCGGGCATAATCAATCACGTAATCAATGCCGATCTCCTGAAGGATCTTGATGGTCACGACATTGCGCGATTTGGCCAATGCTTCACGCAGCAGGGTGGGGCCGTAAAACTTTTTGCCGTAGTTCTTGGGTTTCCAGGTAAAATCGTGCTCTTCATCCTCGTACACGATGGGAGAATCGATGATCACCGAGGCCGGTGTAAAACCTTTATCCAAAGCCGCCGCATAAATCACCGGCTTAAAGGCGGAGCCGGGTTGACGACGGGACTGGACCGCACGGTTGAATTGACTATGCAAAAAGTCGCGCCCGCCCACCATGGTCTTGACCAATCCGGTGCCGGCTTCAATGCAAACCAGGGCGGCCTGAACTTCCGGAACCTGATCAAGCTCCAGGGACCAGGTTTGGGTCCTGGAATCTTGATCTTTGACCTCCACTAAAATCACATCCCCCACGGACAGGGCCTGGCTGGGACGTCGCAGCCTGGCCTGGTAATACGCCAATGCGGGGTTGGGTTTGCGCGCCCAACGCATCTGCTCGATGCCGATCACTCCCTGCTGCCCGCCCATGCGCACCGTGACCTTCCCGTCCTTGTCGTCAACATCGATGACCACACCTTTGGTCCGGGCGCCAGGCGTCAAGGGTTGCAATACCTGCTCTTTTTCAAGTGACTGGGAAAAAGCTTCAATCTCGCTCGGCTTGAGCTTTTTTACCGGCCCCCGGTATCCCTGGCGGCGATCCAGTTCCTTCAATCCTTTTTGAATTTCGCTTCGAGCCGCCTTTTGCATCTCCACGTTGACCGCCGCGTAAATTTTCAACCCCTGGGTATAAAGCGCATCTTCGCCATATTTATTTTCCACATAGCGGCGGATGTCTTCTGTATAAACCGGCACCTGTTCCAAATACCAATTGCGGCGCGGCTGAATATCCAGTACCGTATTTATCGCTTCGGAGACCTGCGCTTTGGTAATATACCCTTCGGCCTCCATTCGGGTGAGCACATAGATTTGGCGCTGCTGGGCCCTTTCCGGATAATGAAACGGCGAATATTTGCTGGGAGCCTGGGGCAAGCCGGCCAGCATGGCGCACTCGGCCAGGTTCAATTCTTCCACGGGTTTGCTGAAATAATTTTCCGATGCCGCCTGCACGCCGTAAGCACCGTGACCCAGGTAGATTTGGTTGAGATAGAGATAAAGGATATCTTCTTTGCTGAAAGCTTTTTCAATGCGGCAGGCTAAAATGGCTTCCTTGATTTTGCGCTCATAGCTTCTTTCAGGTGTCAGCAAAAAACTTTTGGTCACCTGCTGGGTGATGGTGCTGCCGCCTTGAACAATGGTGCCCGCCTCAATATTTTTGAAAAACGCCCTTACGATACTGAAAAAGTCAATTCCATGGTGCTTGTAAAATCGCGAATCTTCGGCTGCGATAAACGCCTGCAGCAATTGCTCGGGAATGCGCTCAAGGGGAACCACGATTCGGCGCTCCTTGTAGAACTCCGCAATTCTTTGATTGTCGTCGGAATAAACCGTGGTGATGATCGACGGGTGGTAATCCTCAAGGGAGCTGATTTTCGGCAGCCCTTTGCTTAGATGGAAAAAGATGACTAAAGCGCCGGCGGTCACCAAGAACATCAAAACAACAAGTGCCCCCAAGGACCATCCAATAAGTTTGGACAAAAAACCGTGCTGTGGTTTGCGCGCCCGCTTCTTGAGAAATTGTGATGTGGTGTTCGGTTTGGCCATGCTATTCAATTCTCATCGGCCTTGCCGGAATTCAACCGGGCATGAGGCCGTGCAGCTTTGTTTCAACCTGAATTTTTTGATTTGGTTCAATAATCGGAACGAAAAGTTGCCTTTCTCTTTTTCACCTTTCATGGCGATTGCATAAATTTATACATTGTATTGTATAAATTTGAACATTTTGCCGAAGCCCGAATAACACGGCGCATCGATCCAGCGCGCTTGGCATACAACAATATGCTTATTTTGTGAGCCAAGTCTGTTGGCCGATGCTAAATCCTGGAACGAATAAACCGAAAGGAGAAGCAAAAATAATACCAGAAATAAGAGCCATTATCATAATTTTACCGGCGCACACATGAAAGATACGAAAGATAAAGAGAAGAACTCAATATAACGTATATCGAATAAGCTACTAAAATTAACACTCAACTTTCGATTTTGAAATTCCTGTTGCCGTCATAAGCCATAAAGCGGTCATTAAACAACTGCGACGGGAAACCATTGATGCCAGGCCGGCCCTGCTCTAAAACATAACTTTGGCAGCAATTGTTTGCCGGCTAAGGGCGGGCTTGGGAGGCCCGCCCTACGAAAACCCTCTGCATTGCTGAGATGCCGATAAAAACGTAGGGCCGGCCTCCGTGCCGGCCGGTTAGAAGCATCGACTTGGGCATAAGTCCAATGACTCATTTGACTATTCGCAGCCAATCAATGTATTCCCAACGATGGCATGGGCCAACCGCCTGATCCGGCGGTTTCTTGAACTGGACGACTTTGGAACCCCCTTCATTGATCCGGATGATCGTGCCGGAGTTTCCGGCGGCCTGCGCAACACAGGCCTATGAAAAGATGCGAGGCCAACCCTTGTATTTTGATTCGCCATTGTTACCTTGTAATACATTGAAAATCGGTGACAGCGTTTGATGGCGAAGGCCCATATGGACTGAGCATTGAATTCTATCGAATAGTGTGTCCTTCTAAAAACAGGATGTTATGAGATCCTGTCATGGCTGTCGTACTCCTCCTGCGGTCCTCAACTTTTTGGCTCCACCCTCCCGAACATCCGATTCTGAATGTCGCCGACCTAGCCGCTCACCATCGCGGCGATCGTATTCGGCACTTTCATGCCGCTGGACGGCATTTGGGCACCATTCGATAGACGCGGCGGTGAAGCAGCATATCACCTTGATATTTCTTAATTCAATACAGCTCCGGCTGTTAGGCTTCAGAAAAGGGGGCTTATCATGAACGTAAACGATCAAAAAATTGTCCGTCGCTTCTATATCATTGCTGGAGCGATGGTGATTGTCGCACTGGCTGCCATACCCGCCATATCTGTTCCGAACAATGAGTACGCTGCACTGAAAGGCGTGAAAAGCGTTAAGACCGTCTTCGATGTCAGCCTGGGATCTCCTGAAACGGCCAATGTGGTCTTTTGGGCCGTTAAAAATGTAAATGATGATCAACAGGTTCGGGCGCTTTCGCAACCGCCGCAAGTGGCTGTTGTGTTCCACGGGCCGGCGGTCAAACTGATTTCAACCGCACGAAAGGGGTTCAAGGATTCAGACAACAAGGCATTGGATGAGTTCGCCGACATGATCCGGCAAATGAAAAAGGAAGGCGTGACCTTCGAGGTCTGTGACTATGCGCTCAATGTGATGGGCGTCGATCCCGCGACCATCATGCCGGAGGTGGACCATGTGGGCAACGGATTCATCTCTATCGCCGGGTACCAGGCCCAAGGGTATTCGGTCATCACCATCAAGTAGAAGTTCAGGAGCGCTTTGGGATAAGGCGCTCCTTCTCGCTTTTGTTTCCGTCCATAAGGTAATCCACCGGGTTCTAAAAACGCTCCAAATGCAAACGGAGGCGGCCAAACGGATACGCTTCACTAGATCTCTAGAATATCTCCATCATTTCTCCATAATAAAGCGATAAAGGCAACACAAAAGAATGAGGAGGAATGATAGCATGAAAATCAAAGCGTTTTTAGGTATTCTTATGGTCATGGTGCTAATCGTATGCGCGGGAGGGTGCGGCAGCTCCGGGAGCGATGCTACAGATTCATTGTCAGGCAATGCATCGGACAGCTCAGCATCTTCAGACGACATTTTGTCCGCTTCAAGCTCCATCGATACTTCCCCGTACGCTGATTCGTTCGCAGAAACAGCCGCTACTTACGACCCGGAAGACGTCCTGGAGAACATCACGTTCGACTATGTCATTGACATCGATTTTACGGAGAATACCGCCGGACTGGCATCCACAACAGCCCAGGTGATTACCGGCGACGGTGTGACCCCGCTTACTGTGGGCACAGGCAGTGTCATCGTCGCCGTCACAGCATACGGAATCACCATCAGTTCAGACGTGGACGCAAACATCAGGTATAACCTTTGCGGGGAATTGGACGGAACGCTGAGCATTTCTAGCGCCGGAGATTACCAGCTCTATCTTGATGGCCTCACCATCGTCGGATCCGCCGGTCCTGCCCTGGATTTGGAGTCGTCTGAAAAAGTTTTTATCGTAACGGCATCGGGTACGACCAATATACTGATGGATTCAGCCACGCGCAGCATGACCATGAAAGCCGCCCTTTACGGCAAGGGGCCCATGGTTTTCAGCGGCGAAGGCACGCTGATGGTCACCGGAAGTTACAAACACGGCATATTCAGCAAGGACTATATCCGTGTGCAGTCCGGTGAACTGGACGTCGCCGTGAGCGCAAAGGATGCCGTGCGGTCGGTCAACGGCTTTATCTTCGATGACGGGGACCTGACGATCAATGCGACGGGAACTGTCACGGACGATGAAAGCAAGGGGGTCAAGGTCGAGGGTTCGGAAGGGGATGACGGCGCCGGAAAGGGCTATATCGTCATCAACGGCGGCTATCTGGATATTACCTCCGTGGGCAAGGCGATCACCGCCGGTTGGGATATCGATGACGACGCCGAGACGGTCGACACCTCCGACGATCCGTCCCCCTATGTGGAAATCAATAACGGTGTTATTACGATTACCACGACAGGAACCCCATACGAGTATCAGTCCGACGGTGAGACGGTCAGTTGCAGTCCCGAAGGGATCGAAGGCAAATCCGATCTGACCATCAACAGCGGCTATCTCATCGTCAGCACCACCGATGATGGGCTTAACGCCGGAAATTCAATCACCATCAACGGCGGCTATCTCTATTGCGCCAGTTCGGACAACGATGCCATCGATTCCAACGGCAATCTGACCATTACCGGTGGGGTGATTGTGGCAATCGGCGCATCCGCCCCGGAGAGCTCCTTCGACTGCGATCAGAACACGTTCGCCATCACCGGCGGGACACTTGTGGGTATCGGGGGGGGCCTGAGCAACCCGACCACGGCGGCCTGCACTCAAAACGTGGTGATTCTTGGCAGCGGTACACAGAATTCCACCATCGGAATAAAGGCTGACGGCGGTACGTCCGCTTTCGCATTCACGATTCCGCGGTCCTATGCCACCATGTTGCTCTCTTCCCCGGATATCGAGACCGGTACCCGAT
>JASFER010000139.1:0-15541 GCA_050124755.1 Desulfobacteraceae bacterium | reverse complement strand
CGCTGACCACGCCAGCGCCGACGGTGCGTCCGCCCTCGCGGATCGCAAAACGCAGCTCTTTTTCCATGGCGATCGGGGTGATCAACTCACCGGTGATGGCCACATTGTCACCGGGCATCACCATCTCAACCCCCTCGGGCAGATTCAAGATGCCGGTCACATCCGTGGTACGGAAATAAAACTGCGGACGATATCCACTGAAAAACGGGGTGTGACGCCCGCCCTCTTCTTTGCTCAATATATAGCACTCGGCTTTGAACTTGGTGTGCGGGGTGATCGTTCCGGGCTCGGATACCACCTGGCCGCGCTCAACTTCATCGCGCTTGGTGCCGCGCAGCAACACACCGATGTTGTCGCCGGCCTGCCCCTCATCGAGCAACTTGCGAAACATCTCGACACCCGTGCACACCGTCTTGGAGGTCTCGCGAATCCCCACGATCTCCACGTTGTCGCCCACGCGAATGATGCCGCGCTCCACTCGACCGGTCACAACCGTGCCCCGTCCGGAGATGGAAAACACATCTTCGATGGGCATCAAAAACGGCTTGTCAATGTCACGCTTGGGCTCGGGAATGTAAGCGTCGATGGCATCCATCAGCTCAAAAACGCACTTGGCCTCTTCGCTGTCCGGATCGTCGTTCTCAAGGGCCTTCAACGCACTGCCGTGAATGATCGGCGTGTCGTCGCCCGGAAACTCATACTTGCTCAGCAGTTCGCGAAGCTCCAGCTCCACCAGCTCGATCAGCTCTTCGTCGTCCACCATGTCGCATTTGTTCAAAAAAACCACGATGCGCGGTACGCCCACCTGACGCGCCAGCAGGATGTGCTCGCGGGTCTGGGGCATGGGACCGTCGTCGGCCGCCACCACCAGAATCGCGCCGTCCATCTGCGCCGCTCCGGTGATCATGTTCTTGATATAGTCCGCATGGCCCGGGCAGTCCACGTGCGCGTAATGGCGTGCATCGGTCTCGTACTCAACGTGCGCGGTGGCGATGGTGATGCCGCGCTCTTTCTCCTCGGGCGCTTTGTCAATCTGATCAAAGGGCACGAACTCGGCTTTGCCCTTCAATCCGTTATGCTTGGTGATCGCTGCCGTTAACGTCGTCTTGCCATGATCGATATGACCGATGGTCCCTACATTGACATGCGGCTTCGTTCTCTCAAATTTTTCCTTCGCCATCTCGTCCTCCCATAATGCGGACTATTGATTAGACAAAAGAATAGGTTTTAAATGGCCGGACCGGAAAGTGAGTACTCGGATTTAAAACCTATTGCGAAATCGTCCCTGATCCTTATTACCATTACCAGCGATAATGGGCAAAGGCCCTGTTGGCCTCCGCCATTTTGTGGGTATCTTCTTTTTTCTTTACAGCGCCGCCGCGTTGATTGGCGGCATCCATCAACTCTCCAGCCAATTTGTTGGCAAATCCACGTTCAGACCGATTACGGGCATAACCGATCACCCAGCGCATGGCCAAAGCCGTTCTTCTTGAAGGCCGAATCTCTGTGGGCACCTGATATGTCGATCCACCCACACGACGGGACTTGACCTCAATCATCGGGCGCACATTGTCCATGGCCTGCTCAAAAACCTTCAGCGGTTCGTTTTTCGCTTTTTGCTCGATGACGTCGAAAGCTCTGTAAAAAATCGATTCGGCGACGCTTTTTTTACCGTCCCGCATAATAGAGGCGATGAACTTCGCCACCAGTTTGCTATTGTACTTGGCGTCCGGTATGATGACGCGTTTAGGAACTTCTCTTCTTCTCGGCATTTGTTACACCATTATTTGGTTTTTAATCGGTTATAGTCGAAAACCGGATGCTATTTCGGGCGTTTCGCTCCATATTTGGAACGGCCTTGCCTACGATCCTCAACACCCAAGGTATCCAAGGTACCGCGCACAATATGGTAGCGGACACCGGGAAGGTCTTTGACACGCCCGCCGCGTACGAGTACCACGGAGTGCTCCTGAAGATTATGACCGATACCGGGTATATAGGCCGTCACCTCAATGCCGGTGGTCAATCTGACACGGGCCACCTTACGCAACGCTGAGTTGGGCTTTTTGGGTGTTGAAGTGTAAACCCGGGTGCAAACCCCTCTTTTTTGGGGTGCGCCTTTCAAGGCCGGGGTATTGGTTTTTTTCTTGATCCGCTTGCGGCCTTTTTTAACTAATTGGTTAATCGTCGGCATCTTATCCTCATATCAAATTAAAGGGGTTGTTTAGGGACGAGAAGATCCGCCCAGGACAACCGCAATCTTAAAAGCACTGACTCGTGCTTTTGTTTTTCCGGTTTATGGCCAGAAATTGGAACGACCCGCGTTTCAGGAGGCCGTTGTGTTCCTTGCGCGAATATGCTGCTTCGCAAAAATCGTTTTTGTATATAGGTACCTGTTTGTTGTCAAGTATTATTAACCAATGGCATGCTTTTTTTTACCCATTCCAAGATTTGACCCATTATAATGCCTTTCTTTGGCCATGGGCGGCTCTCCATCGGGGTCATCATCTTACTGATTCATCGTCTCGCTGCTGGCCACCTCCAGCCCCATATAGTTCGCAAGGCCCGTGCCGGCCGGAATCAACCGGCCCATAATCACATTCTCCTTCAAGCCGCGCAGGTAATCCTCGGCCCCGGCGATGGATGCATCGGTCAGCACTTTGGTGGTCTCCTGGAACGAAGCCGCCGAAATAAAGCTGTCCGTACTCAATGAGGCCTTGGTGATACCCAGAATCAAAGGTTCGGCGGTTGCCGGCTTGCCGCCATTGGCGATGATCATGTTGTTGGCCTCTTCAAAGGTGATGCGGTCAACCTGTTCCTCGACAATGAAATCGGTGTCGCCCACATCGATGATCTTCAAACGCCGCATCATCTGACGCACGATGACCTCGATGTGCTTGTCATTAATGCGGACACCCTGGAGCCGGTAAACCTCCTGCACCTCATCCACCAGATAGCGGGCCAAAGCGACCTCGCCTTTGATGCGCAGAATATCCTGAGGCACGGCTGCGCCGCCCACCAGGGGTTCGCCGGCTTTGACGTAGTCCCCTTCATATACATTGATGTGTTTCCCGCGCGGAATCAGGTACTCTTTCTTGTCGCCCACATCCACCGGCGTGATGGTCACTTTCTGCTTACCCTTCTTTGTGGACTTGGCGATGTTGACATAACCTTCTATCTCGCTCAGAACGGCGGTCTCCTTGGGCTTGCGCACTTCAAAAAGCTCGGCCACACGGGGCAGACCACCGGTGATGTCCTTGGTTTTGGTAGTGGCCCTGGGCAGCTTGGCCACAACATCGCCGGCGCGCACCTCGTCTCCTTCTTCAACCATCAAAATGGCTTCCACCGGCAAAATATAGCGGGCCATGCCGCTGCCGGTGGGCAACTTGGCGGTCTTGCCGTCTTCACCCTTAACGGAGATGCGCGGCCGTTCTTCGCCGGTTTTAGACTCGATCACCGTGCGGCTGGACTTGCCGGTGACCGCATCCACCTTCTCCTGCATGGTCTTGCCGGGTATCAGGTCGCCAAACTTGACCGTACCGGTGACCTCGGTGATAATCGGCGTGGTGAACGGATCCCACGTGGCCAGCAGGTCTCCGGGTTCCACGGCCTGTCCCTCCTTGACCAGAATATGGGCGCCGTAAATCACCGGAAACCGTTCGCGCTCACGGCCGGTATTGCCCACGATGGCAAACTCGCCGCCGCGGCGGTTCATGACCACGTTGTGGCCTTCGGCATTGGTCACAATATGGAGATCTATAAATTTGACCCTCCCGGCAGTACGGGCACGAATATCCGCCTGCTCAACACGCCGGCTGGCGGTACCACCGATGTGAAAGGTCCGCATGGTCAGCTGCGTTCCCGGCTCCCCAATGGACTGTGCCGCCAGAATACCGATGGCCTGTCCGATTTCCACCTGGTGTCCGTGGGACAAATCGCGACCATAGCATTTGGCACATACCCCGTACTTGGTCTGGCAAGTCAGCACACTTCGAATTTTCATGTGGGTGATACCGGCATCTTCGATGATCTTGATGCGCTTTTCGTTGATTTCCACACCGGCGGGGACGATCACCTCGTCAGTGAAGGGATCGAGCACATCATCAACCGTCACGCGACCCAGAATACGCTCGCTCAGGCGTTGAATCACCTCACCGCCCTCCATCAGCGGTTCGACCTCCACGCCCATCACGGTGCCGCAATCCTTTTCCGTAATGGTGCAGTCCTGGGCCACGTCGGCCAAGCGCCGGGTCAGATAACCGGAGTTGGCTGTCTTCAGCGCCGTATCGGCCAGACCCTTGCGGGCACCATGGGTGGAGATGAAGTACTGCAGCACGGAGAGACCTTCCCTAAAGTTGGCCTGGATCGGTGTTTCAATGATCTCTCCGGAGGGTTTGGCCATCAGTCCGCGCATACCGGCCAACTGGCGCATCTGGTCCTTGCTGCCGCGGGCGCCGGAATCGGCCATCATATAAATGGGGTTCAAGCTTTCGGCCAAAACAGGTTTGCCGTCCTCGCCCACGACGGGTTTTCCCTGATCATCATAGACCGGGGCGTTTTTCATGGCCGTCATCATCTCGTTGGCCACATCGTCCGTGGCCTTGGCCCAGATGTCCACCACCTTGTTGTACTTCTCACCCTGGGTGATGAGACCTTCGGTGTACTGACGGCCGATCTCAGTGACCTGATCCTCCGCACTTTTCAGCAGATCCCATTTGGCATCCGGAATGATCATATCATTGATCGAAATGGACAAACCGCCTTTGGTGGAATACTTGTAGCCGGTATCCTTCAACCGGTCGGACAGGATAACCGTGGCTTTGGGGCCCAGGTTACGGTAGGCAAAATCCACCAATTCACGCAAGGCGCCTTTATCCATCACTTTGTTGACGGCGTCAAAGGGCATGGCCGGCCTTTTTTCAACGACTTGGAAGATGTGGTAGTGATGGCCCAGGGCAATGATCGGGCTGACATCGCTCTCTTCCAGGGCGAAAACCGTATCCGCATCATCGGCCGAGGCATCGAAAACGCGCTGGAATTCGTCTTTGCGCAAAAGGCCGATAAACCCGTCTTCTTCCCTGTCGGAGCTTAATGAGTGGGCCCTGACCATCTCGATAAAATCTTCTCCCTGGTTGAGCTTATCCAATATCTCCTGGGCCAGGTTCGCATCGTTGACGCGCAGATGTCGCATGGCCATCAAGTTGTCCTTGGGCATGATCTCCCACAGCAGCACGCGTCCGACAGTGGTATGGCAGCGCTCGCCGTTGATGCGCACCAGTATCTTGGCATGCAGATCCACTTCACGTGAATCATAGGCCACCCGGACCTCCTGCGTGCTGGAGAAAATCTTGCCCTCGCCCTTGCGGCCATCAACTTCACGGGTCATGTAATAAGTGCCCAATACGATGTCCTGGCTGGGTACGATGATGGGACTGCCGTTGGCCGGTGAGAGGATATTGTTGGATGACAACATCAGGGCGCGCGCTTCGATTTGGGATTCCACCGACAGCGGTACATGCACGGCCATCTGGTCGCCGTCAAAGTCTGCGTTGAAAGCGGTGCACACCAAAGGATGCAACTGAATGGCCTTGCCCTCGATCAGGATGGGTTCAAAGGCCTGGATCCCCAAACGATGCAGCGTGGGCGCACGGTTGAGCATCACGGGATACTCCTTGACCACTTCGTCCAGGGTATCCCAGACCTCGGGCACCTCGCGCTCCACCATTTTTTTGGCGCTCTTGACCGTGGAAACCAGCCCCTTTTGTTCCAGGCGATAGTAAACGAACGGCTTGAACAGCTCTAAAGCCATCTTCTTGGGCAGGCCGCACTGATGCAGGCGCAGATTGGGGCCAACGGTAATCACCGTTCGACCGGAGTAGTCCACACGCTTGCCCAGCAGGTTCTGGCGAAAACGTCCCTGTTTGCCTTTCAGCGTATCGCTCAAGGATTTCAGGGGGCGTTTATTGGTACCGGTGATGACGCGGCCATGGCGGCCGTTGTCGAACAGAACGTCCACCGACTCCTGCAGCATGCGCTTTTCGTTGCGCACGATGATGTCCGGCGCTTTGAGATCCACCAGCCGTTTCAACCGGTTGTTCCGGTTGATCACCCGGCGGTACAGGTCATTCAGATCGGAAGTGGCAAAACGCCCGCCCTCCAGGGGAACCAGGGGACGCAGATCCGGCGGCAGTACCGGGATCACATCCATGATCATCCATGTGGGATCCAACCCGCTGCGGCGGAAGGCGTCCACAATCCGCAGGCGTTTGGACAGCTTTTGGCGCTTGGCCACGGATTTGGTGGCGCGAACCTCTTCCCTGAGTTCACCGTACAGCTCGTCCAGATTGAGCCTTTCCAGCAGTTCCTTTACCGCCTCGGCACCGATGCCGGCCTCGAACTGGCCGTCATACTCTTCCATGGCTTCGCGGTATTTTTCTTCGCTCAGCAACTGGCATTGGGTCAACGGTGTATCTTTTGGATCGATGACGATATAGGAATCAAAGTAAAGAACTTTCTCAACACCTTTGAGGGTCAAATCCAGCAGGTTGCCCAATTTGCTGGGCAGACTTTTTAAAAACCATATATGCGATACGGGTGTGGCCAGTTCAATATGGCCCATGCGTTCACGGCGGACTTTCGATTGAATCACTTCAACGCCGCACTTTTCGCAGATCACACCGCGGTGTTTCATGCGTTTGTATTTGCCGCAATTACATTCATAGTCTTTGGTGGGTCCAAAGATTTTTGCGCAAAACAAACCGTCGCGCTCAGGCTTGAAGGTTCGATAGTTGATCGTTTCCGGTTTCTTGATCTCACCATGGGACCATTGCCTGATTTGTTCCGGAGAAGCCAAGGCTATCCGAACACCCTTGTAGAGTCGCGGATCGGTCGGTTTAGCAAAAAAATCGTATAATGTTTCCATATATATTTCCTTATCGTTAGGAAATTAATGAAAAAGGTTGCCGTCACCGCTGCCGGTGACAACCTCCCGTGCTTTTATTGTTGTTTGGCCTTTTCTTTTCGTTCCAAAAGATTGACGTCCAGTCCCAGGGCCTGCAGTTCTTTGGTCAACACCTTAAAAGACTCCGGCAAGCCCGGTTCCAGGACGTTTTGCCCTTTGACGATCTTTTCATACATACGGGTGCGGCCGGCCATGTCATCCGATTTCACCGTCAGGAACTCCTGCAGCGCGTGAGCCGCCCCGTAAGCTTCCATGGCCCATACCTCCATCTCACCCAGTCGCTGACCGCCGAACTGGGCCTTGCCGCCCAGCGGTTGCTGGGTGACCAGTGAGTAAGGCCCGATGGAGCGGGCATGAATCTTGTCATCCACAAGATGATGCAATTTGAGCATGTACATGGTGCCCACGGTAACCTTCTCCTTAAACGGATCGCCCGTATGACCGTCGTACAGCGTTGTCTGACCGCTGGATTCCAATCCGGCCTCCCTGAGCAGCTCCTTGATTTCCTCCTCTTTGGCCCCGTCGAAAACCGGCGTAGCCATAAAGACGCCGTTGCGGTAATTGCCGGCCATGGTCATGATAATATGGTCATCGGCTTCGCCGATCTGCTTTTCGGCCGGTGTTTTGGAGAAAATGGTTCCGAACTTCTTGCGCAGCTCGGCCGCATTGTTTTCTTCAATCATGGCGTTGATTTGATCGCCCAGTCCTTTTGCGGCGCGACCCAAATGAATTTCCAGAATCTGGCCCACATTCATACGCGAGGGAACGCCCAACGGGTTCAACACCATATCCACGGGGCGGCCGTCTTCGAAGTAGGGCATATCTTCCACTGGAAGAATTCGAGAAACAACACCTTTGTTTCCATGGCGTCCGGCCATCTTGTCGCCCACCGACAGCTTGCGCTTCATGGCCACATAAACCTTGACCATTTTAATCACACCCGGCGGCAACTCATCGCCGCGCTCGAAGCGTACCAACTGGCGTTCGAATTCATCGCGAACACGATCGCACTGCTGGCGGTACTGTTCCAGCAGATCGTGCACCGATTCCGTAAGTTCAGCGTCATCGAGGACCAATGTTTCCATGATCGCCATGGGCACCTCGGCCAAATCACCGGCGGCGACGGCCTGATCCTTGACCACAAAAACCTTTTTACCCTTTTTCAAGGGCGCGGCCAGCTTCCGGCCGATCACCAATTGTTCGATTTGGGAGCGGACGATTTCTTCTATGATTCTCAGCTCTTCGTCGCGATTGCGCTCGAGGGAATTGATTTCATCCATCTCGATATCTTGCGTACGTTCGTCCTTGTCCGTACCGCGTCGGGCGAAGACCTTGGCATCGATGACGATGCCTTCGATGCCGGGAGGCACGCGCAGTGAGGTGTCTTTAACGTCACCCGCCTTTTCACCAAAGATGGCACGCAGCAATTTCTCTTCAGGAGACAACTGGGTTTCCCCTTTGGGGGTGATTTTGCCCACCAGCACATCACCTTGAACAACCTCGGCCCCCAGCCGGATAATACCGCTGTCATCCAGATTCTTCAGCGCCTCTTCACCTACATTGGGAATATCCCGGGTGATCTCCTCCTTGCCCAATTTGGTGTCGCGGGCCACCACCTCGAACTCTTCGATATGCACCGACGTATAAACGCCGTCACGAACCAGGCGCTCGGAGACCAGGATGGAATCCTCGAAGTTGTAACCACCCCACGGCATAAAGGCCACGGTCACATTCTTGCCCAGGGCCAGCTCGCCATGGTCGGTGGCCGGGCCGTCGGCGATAATCTCGCCGGCTGAAACCCGATCCCCCTTTTTTACAATGGGCCTGTGGTTGAAACAGGTATTCTGGTTGGAACGGATGAACTTGGATAAATTATAAATGCTCACCGGCTTGCGCTCGCCCCTGGCATCGGGCTCGTGTTGAATCACAATGCGCGAGGCATCCACATCCACCACCACGCCGTCGCGCTCCGCCACCACGGTAACGCCCGAATCCTTGGCGACCACACCTTCAATACCGGTGCCCACCAGGGGCGCCTCGCTGATCATCAACGGAACCGCCTGGCGCTGCATGTTGGAGCCCATCAGCGCCCGGTTGGCATCATCATTTTCAAGGAACGGGATCAAAGAGGCGGACACGCTCACCAGCTGGTTGGGCGAAATGTCCATCAGCTCTATTTTTTCCTGTTCCACCATCATGAACTCGCCGGCGACGCGCGAAGTCACCAGCGGATTGATGTATTTGTCTTTGCTGTCCACCGGCGCATTGGCCTGGGCAATGGGATGATCTTTCTCTTCAAAAGCGCTCAGGAACTTAACCTCTTTTTTCACCCGACCGTCTTCGACCACACGATACGGGGTTTCAATAAAACCGAAGTCATTGACCCGGGCATAGGTGCTCAGGGATACGATCAGACCAATGTTGGGGCCTTCCGGTGTTTCAATGGGGCATATGCGGCCGTAGTGGGAGGGATGTACGTCCCGCACTTCAAAACCGGCCCGCTCACGGGTAAGACCGCCCGGTCCCAGGGCGCTCAGACGGCGCTTGTGGGTAGTTTCGGACAAGGGATTGGTTTGATCCATAAACTGGCTCAACTGGCTGGTTCCAAAGAACTCTTTGACCACCGCTGAAACCGGCTTGGGATTGATGAGATCGTGGGGCATCAACGCATCGACTTCCTGCAGACTCATGCGCTCTTTGATGGCTCGCTCCATGCGAACCAGACCGATGCGATACTGGTTTTCCAGCAGCTCGCCCACCGCGCGCACGCGCCGGTTGCCCAGATGGTCGATATCATCAACCACGCCCTGGGTATCGCGCAGTTCGATCAACGTCTTGGTGGTCAGCAGAATATCTTCCTTGCGCAAGGTGCGCAGATCCACCGGGGCATTGATGCCCAGGCGCAGGTTAATCTTCAAGCGTCCCACCCCGGACAGATCGTAGTATGCCGATTTAAAGAACAGATGATCCAAAAAATCCTGGGCCACTTCAGGTGTGGCGGGATTGCCCGGACGCATCAACCGGTAAATCTCAATGAGCGCATCCTCTTTGCTGACCACTTTATCCAACAGCAGCGTCTTGCGAATGGAATCACTGCTGGATACGCCGTCGATGCGCAAGATCTCAAATTCATCGATACCGGCCGCCTTGAGTTTGGCCAGTGCATCTTCATCAATCTCTTCATTGGAAGAGATCAACACCTCATCCGTCTGGGGATCGCGAATGGTATAGGCGAAAACTTTGCTGAGCAGTTCCTCCTGGGCAATAGGAATCTCGGTCATGTTGTCCGCAACCATCTGCCGGAGGGCGCGCTGCGTAAACATGCGGCCCTTTTTAACCAATACTTCTCCCGATTCCGGGTGAACAACGTCCTTGCTGGCCCGTTGCCCCTTAAGATGGGCGAGGTTGAAGGCTTTGGCGATACGCCGCCCTTTAATCATGATCTTTTCGGTTTCATAAAAATAGGACAACAGATCGGCGGTACTATACCCCATGGCTTTGAACAAGGTGGTCACGGGGAATTTGCGGCGCCGATCGATGCGGATATAGACAATGTCTTTTGGATCGATTTCCAGATCAATCCAGGATCCGCGCACGGGAATCACCCGGGAACTGTAGATAATTTTACCGCTGGAGTGGGTCTTGCCCTTGTCATGGTCGAAGAAGACGCCCGAGGAGCGGTGCAGCTGGCTGACCACCACGCGTTCCGTGCCGTTGATGATAAACGTCCCTTTGTCGGTCATCAGCGGAATGGTGCCAAAATAGATCTCCTGCTCTTTGATATCCCGAATATTGGAGACACCCGTCTCTTTGTCCACATCATACACTACCAGCCGCACGGTGATGCGAATGGGCAACTCGTAGGTCATGCCTCGTTGAATACATTCATCTTCACTGTGTTTGACTTCGGAAAAACGATAGGAGACATACTCCAGCGAAGCACTGCCCGTGAAGTCCTTAATGGGAAAAACCGATTTGAAAACCGCTTGCAAACCGATATCTTCACGCTTTTCAGGGGGTACATCCAGCTGCAAAAAACGTCTATAAGATTCCTTTTGCATGCCGATAAGATCAGGGATCTCCACGATCTTTTTAATCTTACCGAAGCTCTTTCTCATACGCTTTTCCAGCGATAACCGATCAGCCATGGCATCTCCATTTTGTTTTCAATCCAACGCCTGCGACAGGCCGTTGGAAACTTTTTCGGTAACCGGCGTTGCTCCGGGGGTCTTTTTCGATCAACGCCGATCGCCATTTTTTGCAGGCCGGAATTCCTAAACGGCCCGTATCAAGAGGCCTTTTTAAATCCAGCAACAGCTATGTCTTCTGAGGGTTTAGGAAACGCGAAAATGGGATAAAAGGTTTTTCGGCCTTTTCACCCCATTTTCGCTCCGAACCACAATAAGTCGTACTGTAAATAATTGGCATCCAAATTTTACAGATCGCTAAATTACTTGAGTTCCACCTGAGCACCGGCTTCTTCCAACTGGTTTTTGATTTGTTCCGCTTCTTCCTTGGCAACCCCTTCCTTGACAGGTTTGGGTGCTTCGTCAACCAAAGCCTTGGCCTCTTTGAGTCCCAGACCGGTAATGGCACGAACCTCTTTTATCACACCGATTTTCTTGTCACCCGGGGCGAGCAGAACCACGTCAAACTCAGTCTTCTCCTCAGCAGCCGCACCGCCGGCATCGCCGGCCGGGCCCGCAGCCATCATGGCCACCGGGGCGGCAGCTGAAACACCGAATTTTTCTTCAAGCTCCTTCACCATCTCGGAAAGCTCCAAGACAGTCATATTGGCAATAAAATCAATCACATCTTGTTTAGTTACATCAGCCATTATTTTGATCCTCCAAAATTAAAATCTTTGCATTACATCCAGTTTGCAATGTGTCGTGTTATTCGCGTTCAGTTCAGGCCGCCTCTTTTTGATCCTTGATGGCCTGCAATACATTGACCATACGCCGCGGGACATCGCTCAGTGCCGTCACCAGAGACGTCGGCACTGCGTTCATGGCGGACAGGACAGTGGCCAGCAATTGCTCGCGCGACGGCAGATCGGACAGCGCCTTGATCGCAGAGAGATCCAACACCCGGCCATCCATGACGCCGATTTTAATCTCCAACTTGTCGTTGGCCTTGGCAAATTCGGTCAACACTTTAGCCGGAGCCACCGGATCATCGTAACTCAAAGCGATGGCGCTGGGGCCGACAAAGCTCTCTTTAATCGCCTCCACAGCGGTCCCTTCGGACGCCAGACGCAACATGGTGTTCTTAATGACCTGATACTCAACCTGGGCTTCACGCAGCTTTGCGCGCAATTCGGTCATGGCTTCAACGTTCAGACCTTTATAGTCGGTCAGAATCACCACCATGCTTCTTTCCAGGCGCTCTTTCAGTCCTTCAACGAATTGTTTTTTTGATTCAATACCCAAAGCTAAAATAACACCTCCTTCCATCACTGCAAATAACCGAAGGATGTAACGATATCAGCTACGTTCCTGGGGCAATGGACTTCCGATTCATCTGATCTTAACCCTGGTCTTAACCCTGGTCTTAACCCTGGTTTTAACCTTGGTCTTAACCTGGTCTTCATCCGGCCGGCGTCCTTGCCGCCAATCTGTCTGTGTAGGCCGGCAAATGCCAATTAAACACGTGCCATGTTACTTTACGTGCACCTACGGTCTTTGACAGCGTTCGTTATTGAGGTAATTTCAAAACGTCCCCTCGAACTCAATATCCGCGTTGGGCCGAAGCGTCCAATCCTCGAAATACTCAATGTATGTCTGCGGTTGGCCGTTTCGACCCGCCTTGATCTTGAGTCCGATTGAACATTTTGAAATTGCCTCTATTGTTTTATTGTAATGGATCACCCGCTTAACAGCCTGCCTTTATTAACTGAGCATGGCAGGACATTTCACAGATCTTCCCTCAAACCAATCGTTCGCTTGCCGGCAAGCTACTTGACGAAATCCTTAATCAAATTGGTATCAATTTTAATACCGGGTCCCATGGTGGTAGAGATGGCAATGGCTTTGAGATAAGTCCCCTTGGCGGAGGCTGGTTTCAAACGCATGATAGTCTCTAGGAAAGCTGACATGTTCTGCAATATCTTTTCGGCTCCGAAAGATACCTTGCCCATGGGGACATGTACGATACCCGTTTTTTCGACCCGAAAATCGATCTTGCCGGCCTTGAGTTCCTCCACGGCTTTGCCCACATCAAAGGTCACTGTTCCGGTTTTGGCATTGGGCATCAACCCCCGCGGTCCCAGAAGCTTACCAATCTTGCCCACGGTCCCCATCATATCGGGAGTGGCCACGGCTTTGTCAAACCCGAACCATCCGCCTTTGATCTTCTCGACCATGTCATCACCGCCCACAAAATCAGCGCCGGCCTCCTTGGCTTCGGCCTCTTTTTCGCCCTTTGCGAAAACGAGAACTTTCACCTCTTTGCCCAAACCATTGGGCAAAACAACCGTGCCGCGGACCATCTGGTCGGCATGCCGGGGATCGACGCCCAAGCGCACCGCCATATCAATGGTTTCATCAAATTTCGCATAGGAAGACTTGATGGCCGATTCGACGGCTTCGGCAACATCATGTCGTTTTTGCGAATCCACATTGCTTCTAGACGCTAAATATTTTTTACCCCGTTTCGGCATTTTTACTTCCCACTCCTTGACATAAAATGATGTACCGGCCCTACACGACTTCGATGCCCATGCTGCGGGCGGTTCCACTGATAATGAGGCAAGCCGCGTCCAAATCGTTGGTATTGAGATCGGGCATTTTGATTTTAGCAATTTCTTCAACTTGGGCACGGGTAACTTTCCCCACACGGTCTCTTTTCGGATCGCCGGCACCCTTGGCCACTTTAGCCGCCTTTTTCAGCAACACCGCGGCAGGCGGTGTCTTGGTGATAAAGGTAAATGAGCGGTCCTGGAAGACGGTGATCACCACGGGTATGATCATACCGGCATCATTGGCCGTGCGTGCATTAAAGGCTTTGCAAAAATCCATAATATTGACGCCGTGTTGACCCAGCGCCGGACCAATAGGAGGCGAGGGGTTGGCCTTTCCCGCCTCAACTTGCAGTTTAATTTGTGCCAATACCTTTTTTGCCATGACTTTTATTAATCTCCTAACAATGACAATATATAAATCGTTTAAAGCTTGGTGACCTGTACAAAATCCAATTCAACAGGGGTGGACCGTCCGAAAATGCTGACCAGCACTTTGATTTTCCCTTTTTCCTGGTTCACTTCCTCCACCGTACCGTTGAAATTGGTAAAGGGGCCGTCGATGACCCGCACATCATCCCCTTCTGCGAATGAATATTTGGGTTGCGGCTTATCCTTGCCGGCTTCCATGCGGTTGATAATGCGTTCGGCCTCTTCATCGGTCAGCGGTGCCGGTTTGTCCCGGCCGCCCAAAAAGCCGGTCACCTTGGCTGTGTCGTTCACAATGTGCCATGTTTCGTCATCAAGGGACATGCGAACCAATATGTAGCCCGGATAAAATTTGCGGGCCGAAGTGCGGCGCTTGCCCTTCACCAGTTCCACCACCTCTTCGGTGGGAACCAGCACTTCACCGAATTTATCCGGATTGGGCGAGGCCGCGATGCGTTCTTCCAACGACGCTTTTACCTTATTCTCAAATCCTGAATAAACATGAACGATATACCATTTAAGTGCCAAGCTTCACCTTCCTGTCTTAGGGGAGCACGACACGAACGAGACTGGACAGACCCATGTCAACCAATCCCAGGAAAAGGGAAATAATGGCGACTAAAATCAGAACAACAACCGTTGATCCCATGGTCTGTTTTCGGGTTGGCCAAGTGACCTTTTTCAGCTCGATCTTAACTTCCCGCAGAAATTGCATGCTTTTTTGCAGAAAGTTGTCTTCTTTTGCCACCGTTTTAGGTTTGTCGACGCCACTGGTCTTTCTCACTGCCGCAATGGGTCTGGCCGGTGCTGCACCGGTCCCATCTGTAACGGCCATCGCTTCTTTTTCCGCTTTAGCCGCCTGCTTGACCTTTTTCTTAGTGGGGTCCTTTTTCTTTTGTATACGTCCCATGCCACTCCTAATCGCCGTGCTAAATTAAACCTGACGCCTACGGTACCTTTCCGGTTTACCAAGTTACCCGCAACTGGCAGGCCAGGAGGGATTCGAACCCCCAACACCCGGATTTGGAGTCCGATGCTCTACCAATTAGAGCTACTGGCCTGCACACACAGGCATCCGGCCGCCTTTTCATCGTCAGCCGTTGCCCTCCTAAGTATCGCTGCTCCTACTTGGTTTCCTTATGCGGTGTATGCTTCTGACAGAACGGACAGTACTTGCTGAACTCCAATTTGTCCGGTGTGGTCCGCTTGTTCTTCGTCGTTGTATAGTTACGGCGTTTGCATGCGCTGCATGCCAGCGTTACGATGACTCTCACCGATTAACTCCTTAAGGTTGCTTTACTCGATTATCTCGCTGACCACGCCAGCGCCGACGGTGCGTCCGCCCTCGCGGATCGCAAAACGCAGCTCTTTTTCCATGGCGATCGGGGTGATCAACTCACCGGTGATGGCCA
>JASFER010000138.1:0-15583 GCA_050124755.1 Desulfobacteraceae bacterium | reverse complement strand
TGCTTAATGTGCCAGGCATTTGAACTATGCCGTACGGTTCGTACAGGGGGATGCGCGACAAACCCGCATGCCTTCCGGGGCTTACCATCATGTGCTGATTCTGGGCAACTCATTGGGTTACGCCGGAGAAACCGGAGCGGACCTGGAGATTGTCAAGGAGGCCCATAGATTGCTGGACCTTGGGGGCTGGATCGTGGTTGATGTGACCGACGGCGGTGCTGTGCGCAAAAAATTCAACCCCAACGCATGGCATGAAATCGGAGACGACCTCGTGGTTTGCCGGCAAAGGGAGTTGACGGAAGATGGGATTTGTGCCCGTGAGATGGTGATCGACAAGCGAACCGGGTTAATCCGGGATCGCACTTACGGCATGCGTCTCTATGAAGGCGATACCCTCAAATCCCTGGTGTCGGAGGCCGGTTTCGACAATGTGGATCTGTACAAGGACTTTCGTGCATACCAGGGGGATGGGGATGTGGGGTTTATGGATCACCGCATGATCATCACCGCCCAAAAGTTGAAAAAGCCGGAGGACCCCAGAACCCGTGTTGTCGGGGGATCGCAGTAGTTTGACTACGGCTTCACCCCCTCCGCCTTGGCTCTGGGGCGCTCCGGCTTTTTCAACACTAAGGATAGAAATTCAATTATATAAAATAATACAGACTCTTAGAAGTAAAAAACCGCTTTTATAACGTTCCGGCACACTATGAAATTGCCGCGAATACAGAAAACATAATGTTATGCTCTAAATACCGAGGACAAAAGAAATCGACAGAAAAAAATAAAAAGCGTGTAACTTTAGCGTCCTTTTTAGATCCACCAATCGCCTATTTGGCAAAATCGCGACTTGAGTATGAAGGTATTCCTGTTTGGGTTGCAGATGACTATCATATCAATCTTAAATGGACGATATCCATGGCATTGGGTGGGGTAAAGATCAAGATCATTGAAGCTGATATGGAGGATGCATTAAAGGTTCTCAGTACTGATTGTTCTGAGGCACTTGACCAAATTGAATTTCCTGAAATAGAAGACGATGAGCGTTGCAATAAATGCAGATCCTTAAATTTGAAACTCTACAATTGGACAAGAAAGGATTACCGATTTTCTATTTTAGGAAAAGGGTCAAATGCCTTGATTGTGGAAACACTATGAAAGGTTGACGCATATCATCTGCCTCCAGGCGACTCGGTTCCCTCACGCTTGAGGCAGGCCGTTCGCAGCATTTGATAGTATGGAAGCTATTATAATCATAGGCATCCAAGCAACTGGTAGATCCAGCTTTTACCAAGAGAAATTCTTTAAGTCCCATGCCAGAATCAATATGGATAGACTCCAAAATTAATCACAATGTATGTGATATCGGAAGAGAAAATCTGTGAATCTCGCTTTTTTTGATTTCGATGGAACGATTACCACGAAGGACACATTCTCGGATTTCATGAAGTTTTCAGCAAGTCCAGCGCGAAAGGCTGTCTGTATAGTTGCGCTTGCTCCTCTTATGCTTGCGTATAGAGCAAGATGGGTCTCTGCGAACACCGCCCGCCCATTAGCCGCGCGGTTTGCATTCGGATATTTTGGTGCTCATAAGCTCCGAGATCTTGGAAGGCAGTATGCCGATGAAGTCCTCCCATCTTGCCTGCGGGCTCGAGCGCTTGATCAGATCAGATGGCACCAGCAGCAAGGTGACAAGGTTGTGGTGGTTTCTGCATCATTGGACGTATATTTGAGGCCCTGGTGCTCAGATATTGGAGTTGAACTGATCTGCACATGTCTGGAAGAACGCAGTGGAAAGTTCACAGGGCGTTATGTCGAAAAAGACTGCTCCGGGGCACAAAAGGTCCTTCGTATTAGATCTGCATACGACATAGATAGCTTTTCAGACGTCTATGCGTACGGTGACACATCAGAGGATCACGAGATGCTTCTTCTAGCAAACCACCGCTATTATAGGTGGCGAAAGATAAAGGGTTGGCCTCCGGTTGGTCCATCAATTCATCCTGGACGCGACGCCCAACCAAGTGCTTAAGAGGGACCGGACGAGCCGTGCCACTTTCGTAATTACTTTTGTAAATCGCGGTTCTCTATAAAGCTTAAGTAACCAGCCAGTGTGACCGGATCTGTCACTGGGCCATGTTATAACAGCCTCAAAACCTGAAAAAGGAGGCTGTTATGACAGATTTTACGATCACCGAAGATTTTCCAAAAAGTGAAATTGAGTTCGATGAACGCTTTTCAAACCCAAAGGCTTGTTACGATTATCTGTTTAAACAAAAATGGCCCAATGGCTTCACTTGAAAAAAATGCGGCCATTACGAGTACTGGGTCAGTGCTCGCAATCTTTATAGTTGCATCAAGTGTCAGTGTCATCATTCATTGATCGCCGGTACGATTATGGACAGTTCTAAAAAACCGATCACTTACTGGTTTAAAGCCATGTGGTGGTTCACCACAAGATAATCAGGGATCAATGCCGTAAATTTAAAAGAGCTTTTAGGCTTTGGCAGTTATGCCACTGCTTGGCACTGGCTGCAAAAGCTAAGGCGCTGCACCATTCGCCAGGATCGTGAAAAGCAGTCCGGGCGAGTCGAAGTGGATGAATTTTTCATTGGCGGCAAAAAACCAGGCAAAAGAGGCCGCGGGGCCGATGCCAAGACAATTGTCGCCATAGCCGTTGAAAGATGAAACGTGCAAAAACGAATGGGTCGCATTCGTCTGCATGTCGCTCTGGATTTTTCGGCATATTCATTGGAGACCTTCATCCTTGATAATATTGAACCCTGCAGCATGATTGCCACCGATTCATGGAAAAGCTACAATTTCATTGAAGATGCTCAATGTGTTCATGAAAAAATTAATCTCAGCACAAGTTCCAAGGATAATGAAAGCCTGTATGGCGTACATCTGGTTACTTCCTTGATTAAAAGGATCATCCGTGGAACCTTTCATGGGCGCTTTGAACCGAAATATCTCCAAAATTATTTAGATGAGTACGTATTTCGTTTCAATCGTAGAAAATCAAAGAACATCGGTAAAAAGTTTATGCGTTTGGTCCAACAAGTAGTAAAATCGGCTAAAATCACCTATTCAGAAATTATGTGGGATATGGACCCGATTTCTGAATATTACGCAACTTAAGCTTTATAGAGAACCGCGATCGTATATTTTCAAACTCCATTCAGATTGATTACGCTGATTCCACCATCAGTGTTCTTTATAACAGGGCCATTAAAATACATACTTAACGAACCTGGAGTGACTATTACTTTTTCTGTTTTGTTGCTATTAAGCGAGTCGCTAAAAATTATTAGTGTAATTGCGTGGCGAAAAAAGAAAAAGGTGGCATAACCAATCACTGGTGTGGGACGGCGAGGACCGCGCCGCCCCACAGTTTGTTCGCTATCAAAAGCACCTCCATTTTAATAGCTTGACATATGTAACCTCAAGGGTTACACTTATATAAAAATATGATTAAATCATTCAAACATAAAGGGCTTGAGATTTTTTATTACACTGGAAAGAAAAAGGGAATTCAGCCGGAACATGCTGATAAAATAGCCAGAATCTTAGACCGCCTAAATGCTGCGAATGACATTATGGATATGAACTATCCGGGATCGTATCTACATAAACTGTCAGGAAATCTTAAAGATCAATTTTCGGTGCGAGTTTCTGGAAATTGGCGGATATTTTTTAAATTCATAGATGGCGATGCATATATCGTCAATTATGATGATTATCATTGAAGGATCAATGTCATGACAAAAATGAAACGACAACCAACTCATCCCGGATGCATCCTAAAAGAAGACTATCTTAAACCATTAGCTGTTTCGGTGACAGATATGGCTTCAAAATTAGGAGTATCAAGAAAAACCATATCCAAAATAATCAACGAGAAAGGGGCCGTAACACCTGATATGGCCTTACGATTATCAAGGGCTTTCAACACTACACCTGAGTTGTGGCTAAACTTACAGAAAAATTACGATCTTTGGCAAGCGGAACATTCAACTAATGACTGGCAACGCGTTCGTCCTTTTCCTAACCGAATTTTGCATCCTGATTTATAGAAAATGGCAGCGAACCTGTCGCTGGTAGGGACGGCGAGGACCATGCCGCCCCACAGCTTTTTGTTTTATTTGCTAAGCTTAAGAATTTTAAATCTTATGGAAAATTCAAAGGGTAAATGCATAAATGGTGATTGTCTCAATGGAAAAGGCACTTTCATTTATCCTGATGGATCAATCTACAAAGGCTTTTGGAAAGATGGGAAAAAGCATGGTTTTGGCAGCATAAGCTTTAAGAATGGTGCAAAGTATATAGGTCATTTTTTTGAGGGTGAATACCATGGCAAAGGGAATGGTATTGATGCTGAAGGAAACAGATATGAAGGAGAGTGGCAACACAATAAAGAACATGGATTCGGGATATTAGTATGCAATGAAGGTACAATTTATGAGGGTACACGGGTTGACGGTAAAGAGCATGGAAAGGGAACTCTGATTTATTCTGACGGTAGTAAATGCCAAGGCCAATTTCATGAAGGTGAAATGACTGGAAAAGAAAAATAGATCACCAAAGAACTTTCATGCAAGGACCATGGGCGCCGCTACGGCTTCCATCTTTTCTCTGCCATAAAGCAGTTCCACCAATTTCAGGGCAAACGCCATGGCCGTACCCGGGCCGCGGCTGGTGACGCAGTTGCCGTCGACAACCACGCGGGATTCCACGGCCGATCGATCGTGCAGCTTCTCCTCAAAAGCCGGATGGCAGGTGGCCTGCCGCTGTTCAAGCAGTCCGTGGGTTTCCAGAACCACGGCAGGGGCCGCACAGATGGCCCCGAAGAGCCGGCCGGCGGCGCTTTGTTTCTGCAGGAGTGCTTTTAGGATGGCATTATCTCTCAAGTGTTCGGCGCCGGGAATGCCGCCGGGCAGAACGATGAGGTCAAACGCCCGGTCTTTGCAGGCATCGATCAGGCAATCGGCCGTGATTTTCACCCCTCTGGAGGCCGTAATCTGAAGGTCGTTCACCGAAGCCACCGTCACCTCGGCTTCGGCACGCCGCAGAACGTCTATAATGGTGACGGCTTCGATCTCTTCAGTGCCGTCCGCAATGGGCACCAGTACATTCGCAGTCATATTAAACTCCTAATATATCTTTCCAGCCGGTCGAGCCCTTCCCGGATGTTTTCCAAAGAGTTGGCATATGAAAAGCGCAGATAGCCTTCGCCGCCCTGGCCGAAATCGATGCCGGGGGACACGCCGACGCGTGCTTTTTCCAGAATATCAAAGGCCAGTTTGTAGGAGTCGTTGGAGAGGTGCTTGGCGTTGGCAAATACATAAAAGGCGCCGGTGGGCTCGACGGTAATACCCAGTCCCAAGGATTTGAGGCGTTGGATCATATACCGGCGCCGCTTGTCGTAGGTGGCCTTCATACGGGCAACGTCCGCTTCGGTGTCCTGCAAGGCAACGATGCCTGCCTTTTGAACGGCGGCGTTGGCGGAGATGAAAAAATTCTGGTGGACTTTTTGGATGGCGCGCACATAGGGTTTGGGTGCGATGAGATACCCCAGCCGCAGTCCGGTCATGGCAAAGAGTTTGGAAAATCCGTTGATCACAAAGGCGCGATCCGTAAATTCCAGAATGGAATGCTCCCGGCCCTCATACACCAGGCCGTGGTAGATTTCATCGGAAACCACATAGGGTCCCATGTCGGCAATGGCTTGCATGCGCCCGGCGGACAGCAAATTTCCGGTGGGATTGGAAGGAGAGTTGATGAAAATCGCACGGGTGCGATGGCTCATCTTCGCTCGAATGGCCTCCGGCCGGTATTGAAAACCGTCCTCCTCATAAACCGGTACAGTCACCGTGCGTCCATCGACGAAGTTGATGAAGTTGGGGTAGCAGGCATAGTGGGGATCTGAGATGATCACTTCATCGCCGGCCTCTAAAATCGCGGCAAAAATCATGAAGATGGCCGGTGAGCAACCGGCGGTCACCACAATCCGGTCCGGATCGACCCGCACCTTGTACTTATCCGAATAGTATTGGCTGATGGCTTCGCGAAGTTCAAGTATTCCCAGACTGTGAGTGTAGTGGGTAAAGCCGTCGTGCATGGCTTGGCAGCACGCTTCGATCACACAAGCGGGCGTGTCGAAGTCAGGCTCGCCTACCTCCAAATGCACGATATCAGTGCCTTGGCACTCCATTTCACAGGCTTTTTCCAGAACATCCATGACGATGAAGGAGGTCATTTTGTTAGTACGTTTGGAAGCCACGTTCCACCTCGCTTTACCCTTAAATCACTTTGTTCAATGGATACTCGATGATGCCTTCCGCGCCGGCTTTAATCAGTTTGGGAATGAGATCGCGAACCACGCTGGTGTCGATGACGCTCTCCACGGCCAGCCAGTCGGAGTTGTGAAGATGGGAGACAGTGGGAGCGTTGAGGCTGGGCAGCAGGGCCACCACGGCCTCCACGTTTTTTTCAGCCACGTTCATTTTTAAACCCACCAGTTTTTCGCCGCGCAGGGCGCCTTGGAGCAATTGGGCGATCTGTTCGATTTTTTCACGCTTGGCCGGATCCTTCCAGGCTTGGCGATTGGCTATGAGTTGGGTGTTGGTCTGCATCAACTCATGAATGATGCGCAGACCGTGAGCCTTGATGGTGGACCCTGTTTCGGTCACTTCCACAACGGCATCGGCCAGACCGGAGACCACTTTGGCTTCGGTGGCGCCCCATGAAAATTCAACATCCACATCGATCTTGCGTTCGGAAAAATAGCGTTTGGTAAACTCCACCAATTCGGTGGCGATTTTCTTGCCTTTCAGGTCTTCCAATGCCTTGATATCGGAATCATAGGGCACGGCCAAAACCCAGCGGGCCGGCCGCGAGCTGACTTTGGAATAGATCAGGTTGTCCACCACCTGAATGTCGGATTGGTTTTCGGCGATCCAGTCCATTCCGGTGAGCCCGGCATCCAGGGTGCCGCTCTCCACATAGCGGGACATTTCCTGGGCGCGGCAAATGGCGCAATCGATGGTATCATAATTGATTTCAGGGAAGTAGCTGCGACCATTGACATTGATGGTCCAGCCGGAACGTTTGAACAAGGCGATGGTGGCGTTTTGCAGGCTTCCCTTGGGGATGCCCAGTTTTAAGGGTAGCGTCATTTTTTATATACCTCCTTGGGATCGAACACCGGTTGACCCACGACCTCTACGGTGTGGTCCGCTTTAACCCGTTTGAAAAAGCAGCTGCGATGACCCGTGTGACACGCCGCCCCGCCCACTTGCTCTACTTTCAGCACAACGGTGTCGTCATCGCAATCGATGCGAATCTCTTTGACCAACTGGACATTTCCGGATGTCAAACCTTTGGTCCAGAGGGTGTTGCGGGTGCGGCTGTAGAAAGTGGCCTTGCCGGTCTGCAGCGTGGTCTCCCAAGCCTCATGGTTCATGAACCCCACCATGAGGACCTCTCCGGTCGCATGATCCTGAACCACCGCCGGAATGAGTCCGTCCATTTTATCGAAATTGAGTTCTATCATTAATGGCAACGCTCCTGATGAAAACGGCTCTCCTGCCGGGTCGCCGGCTGGACGAGGCGCAAAAAGCATCTTACAAGGCTATTTAGAAATCTTTCCAATTAACACAATGGGCATGTATGTCAAACTAAATTTTGGTTGTTTTTTGATCAGGATGGGCTTACGTGACTCGGGGACAGGGAACCGCTTGCTGTGCCATATCTTTTTTGATAGGTTGATTAAACCCCAACCGGGTAATGACCGATATGGTCTGCAAAGTTTTACTTGCCGATATTTCTTTGCCGGATTGCTCAGCTTGAGCTGAGCTGATTACTTGGCAGCTCACCCCGGCCGAATTTCCCGAGGGACTGCCGACGAATAGATGGACGAACATGGCTAAACCAGTCACAACATCTCAAATCCTTAAAAAGCGGGCGCGCAAGCAGCAGCGCGGATATATGTCCCGAATCATCAAGTGGTCGCTCTGGGCGGTGGTCTTATTGATGTTTTTGGGTGCGGCCGCCACCCTGGGTGTCTTTTTATATCTGAGCCGGGATTTGCCGAAAATAACCTCACTTAAGGATTATCACCCCTCCGTGATTACCACCGTCGTTTCGGACGATCATCAAAAAATTGCCGAGTTTTACAAAGAACGCAGAATCGTGGTGCCGTTGGATCGTATCCCCAAACAATTGCAGCAAGCCTTCATTTCTGCCGAAGATGCACGCTTTTACAAACACAAGGGCATCGATTTTTTCAGTATTTTGAGGGCCTTCATCAAGAACCTGGAAGCGGGCACCATTGTGCAGGGCGGCAGCACCATTACCCAGCAGGTCACCAAAAGCTTTCTGTTAACGCCTGAAAGAAGCTATGAGAGAAAGATCAAAGAGGCCATTTTAGCCTACCGCATTGATAAGTCCTTCAGTAAAGAGGATATTCTTTATCTCTACCTAAATCAGATCTATTTGGGACATGGCGCCTATGGGGTGCAAGCGGCATCGGAGAACTACTTCGGCAAATCCGTGGATCAACTGAACCTTGCGGAGTGCGCCATGCTGGCCGGTTTGCCCCAGGCCCCCAGCCGATATTCCCCGTTTCACTATCCGGAACGGGCCAAGCAGCGTCAGATCTACGTGCTCAACCGGATGGAGGCGGAGGGGTATATCACCAATGTGGAGGCCTCGGAGGCCATCAATACGGAGCTGGATATCCAGCCGCGCCGCAATTGGTATCTTGAAAAAGTCCCCGTCTATACCGAAGACATCCGGCGTTATGTGGAAAAAAAATATGGCGAGAACGCCCTTTACACACAAGGCCTGAAAATTTACGCGGCGGTCAATGTGGAGATGCAAAAGTATGCCCGCAGCGAGATTCAGAAGGGGTTGAAAGCGCTGGACCGTCGTCAGGGCTATCGTGGGCCTTTGAAGAAACTGCCTGCCGATGAGATTGAATCCTTTTCCCAGGAGCTCGAAAAAGAGCAGGTGCTCAAGCCCCTGGAACCGGGTATGAGCACCCAAGGTGTGGTCATTGATATCGATAACAAGGCCGGAAAGGTCACGGTGCGCATGGGGAGCCAGCGAGGTGTGATTGATATCGAGGAGATGCGCTGGGCGCGTAAACCCAATCCGGAACTGGCCTATTATCAAGCCAAATTGCGGCGACCGAGCCAAGCCCTGTCTGTGGGCGATGTTGTCCTTGTGGAGGTAAAAGAGAAGGCCCCCAAGACAGATGTTTGGACATTGGCCCTCGATCAGGTCCCTGAGGTGCAAGCGGCGCTGGTCTGCATAGAAGCCGGAACCGGCCTGGTCAAAACCATGGTGGGCGGACGCGATTTCATGCAGAGCCAGTTCAACCGTGCGGTTCAATCCCGTCGCCAGCCCGGATCGGCATTTAAACCGGTGATTTACGCCGCGGCTCTGGATAAGGGCTTTACGCCGGCATCGGTGATCATCGACTCGCCCATTGTGTTTAAGGATGAAGAGCACGATTTTACCTGGAAACCCAAAAATTATGGTAAAAAGTTTTACGGCCCCACCTTGTTGCGGGAAGCCCTGGCCAAATCGCGCAATGTGGTGACCATCAAAATCCTTCAGGAGATCGGCATCGATTATGTGATCGACTATGCGCGCAAACTGGGTATCGAATCGGAGTTGAGCCGTGATTTATCCATTGCATTGGGGTCCTCCGGTGTTTCCCTGTTGGAAATCGTTCAAGCCTATTCCGTTTTTACCAACCAGGGCTACCTGGTCCAGCCGGCTTTTATCACCAAGATCGAGGATCGCTTCGGTAATATTTTGGAAGAGATGAATCCCGTCCGCCAAAAAGTGGTTGATTCGAGCACGGCTTATATTATGACCAGTCTGTTGGAAGGCGTGGTCAAATTCGGCACCGGTCAGCGGGCACGCGTACTGAGGCGCCCGGTGGCGGGTAAAACCGGTACCACCAACAATTTATATGATGCCTGGTTTGTCGGTTATACCCCCCGCTTCATCACGGGGGTGTGGGTTGGCTTCGATCATGAGCGTTCCCTGGGAAAGGGTGAAACCGGATCCAGGGCGGCCAGCCCGATTTGGCTGGGCTACATGCAGCAAATCTTGAAAAAAGAGCCGGTGCGTGTTTTTCAGGTACCTGAAGGGGTGGTGTTTGCCAAAATAGATGCGGAAACCGGCAAGCTGCCCATTCCGGAATCAAAGAAAACCATTTTTGAATGCTTTAAAGAAGGCACCGCTCCCACAGAGTACACCGCCAAACCGGGCACTGTCACCGAGCCGGATCAGTTTTTTAAGCAGGATCTGTAATTATCATATGGGCCTTCGCCACATTCTCATGGTTTTATCCTTGCTGGCCTTGTTGTCGGCGACTGCGGGGGGTGCCTTGTACTACTCGGCCCTGCGGCAGGCGGCCTTTAAAGAGGCTGAGCGACAAGCCGTTGCCAATACCGAACTGATTCAAAAAAGCCTGAACTCTTTTCTTTCCGAACACCGGAAACCCGCGGCCACCCTGGCCAGCATCCCCGCCCTGCAACGCGCCCTTTTGATCAACACGACCAAGGCCGTTTATGACGCCAATGTGGTTTTGGACCGCTTCAAGCTGACCCTGGATGCCGACGTCTGCTATTTGATGGATCGCGAGGGCACCACCATTGCTTCCAGCAACCGCAAAGACCCGGACAGCTTCGTGGGAAGAAACTTTGCCTTCAGGCCCTATTATCAACAAGCCATTCATGGCGTTGCCGGCAATTACCTGGCCCTGGGCACCACATCCCACAAACGCGGTGTCTATCACAGCTATCCGGTTTTTGACGATCCGGAGGCGCCGCCCGTCGGCATTGCCGTGATTAAGTCCTCCATCGAGAAAACCGAAAAAAAACTGGGGCTTCCCCAAAGCGATATCGTTCTGGTGACCGATCCAAGGGGCATCGTTTTTATTTCCAACCGGCCCGAGTGGCTCTACCATAGTATGCAGAAACTCAGCCCCGAGGAGACCCATAAAATCGCCATTGAACGGCAATTTGGAAAGGGGCCCTGGCTCTGGATCGGTCTAAAGGTTGTGGACCCCACCCATGCGGTGGACAGTCAAGGCAACCGCTATTTAATGCACCGGTCCGATGTGGAGGTCTTCTCCGGATGGCATATCGTCCATCTACGCGACATGCAGAAGATTTCCGAAAGCGTTTCCGCCCCCTTGTTGCGTATTGTCGGACCGGTGGTCACACTGTTGTCGGTGATGATCTGTATCGCCGTATTGGTCCTTTATCAAAAAGCCAGTCGCGAAATATTCCGCCGCAGGACCGCCGAACAGGCGCTGCGTCAGAGCGAATCCCGCTATCGCTCACTCTATCACCACACGCCGGCCATGCTGCACTCCATCGATACCGAGGGCCGCCTGCTCAGTGTCAGTGATTATTGGGTGGCGGTCATGGGCTATGGTCGGGAAGAGGTCATTGGACAGCTGTTGACCGAATTCTTAACCCCTGAATCGAAAATTTTTGCGAAGCGGGAAGTCTTTCCCCGGTTTTTTAAATCCGGAATTTGCAACGAGGTTGCGTATCAATTCGTCAAGAAAGACGGGCAGGTCATCGATGTCTTGTTGTCCGCTATTGCCGATCGGGATGCCGACGGCCGTATCCAGCGATCCCTGGCGGTCTCCATCGATGTGACCGAGCGAAAGCGTGCGGAGGAGGCGCTGCGCATCGCCAAAGAGGAGCTGAGCTTATATACCAAAGAGCTGGAGAGACAGGTCGCCAAGCGCACCAGCGAGATCACCAGTATCCTGAAATACACGCCCGCTGTTGTTTATATGAAGGATAACCAGGGCAAATACCTGCTGGTAAATTCCCGATATGAAGAGTTGTTTGGTGTAAAGAACGAAGATGTTCGCGGAAAAACCGACGCGGATTTGCTGCCGGCGGGCGTTGCCGAACAGTTTCGGGAAAATGACGAACGCGTATTGCTTGAAGGCTGCTCCCTGAACGTGGAAGAGCGGATTCCCCAAAGCGACGGCGTGCACACCTACCTTTCCGTTAAATTTCCCATTTATGCCGAATCGGGAAAAATCAGGGGCGTGTGCGGCATCGCAACGGATATCACGGCCGTCAAAAAGGCCCACGAGCAGCTGCACCGGCTCTCGGGCAGCATTATGGCCAACCAGGAAAAGGAGCGGGGCGCCATCGCCCGGGAACTGCATGATGAATTGGGTCAGGTGCTCACCGCCCTGCGCATGGATGCCGTCTGGCTGCAAGAGCGCTTGAAAAAGGAAAACATTAAAGGGAGTGATCGCGCGGCGGCCATGTGCGCGCTTATCGATACCACCATTGAAGATGTCCGCAGCCTGGCCATTCGGTTGCGTCCCGGCGTGCTTGACGATTTGGGGCTGGTGGATGCTTTGGAGTGGTACACCGGCGAATTTGAGCGCAGAGCGGAACTTCCTTGTATTTTCAGCCATGACACCATTCCCGTTATCGACGAAACCCTGGCCACGGCCGCCTACCGAATTGCCCAAGAGGCATTGACCAATGTGGCCCGTCATGCCGATGCCACCCGCGTAGAAGTCCATTTGACCATGGACACCGGTCAATTGGTGTTGACCGTGGTCGATGATGGCTGCGGCTTCAAGGACCAGGGGCTGTCAGAATCGGAGGATTTAGGGCTGGCGGGAATGCGCGAACGTGCCGCCCTGGTGGGCGGCTCTCTGGCCGTTGATTCCAATCCCGGAAGGGGTACACGCGTTTGTTTTAAGGTGCCATTGTATGATCGATCGGAAACGAATTCATCAATTTCCAAAAACACCAAACACCAAACGCGAAACACCGAACACAAACCGTGGAGTTTATCGTGATAAAAGTCTTGCTGGCGGACGACCACAGCATCGTGTTGGCCGGCCTGCGCCGCCTTGTGGAGGAAAGCGAGAGCATGGAGGTGGTGGCTGAAGCCTCGGATGGCCGGGAGGCCATTCAGAAAATCCGGGAGCTGCGGCCCGATGTTGCCGTTATCGACCTCTCCATGCCTGAAATCGACGGCCTGGAAGTGATCAACCAGATCCATCCCGAGTATCCGGATCTGCCCATCATCGTTTTGACCATGCATGCCGAAAACCAATATGTGGTGCGGGCCATTGAGGCCGGTGCCATGGGGTATATTACCAAGCAATCCGCTCCCGAGCATCTGGTCAATGCCATCACGAAGGTCTACAACGGTTCCCGCTATTTGACCAGCGATGCCGCAGAAGCATTGGTATTGCGAGTGGCCAAGGGCCACCGCGACCGATCCCCTCTGGACAGTCTCTCAACCCGGGAACTCCAGGTTTTACGGCGCCTGGCCATGGGCCATACCAACCGGGAAATTGCGTCGGCCTACAACATCAGCATCAAAACCGTGGATACCTACCGATTTCGGCTATTAAAAAAACTGAATCTGCGCAACAACGCCGAACTATCCCGTTTCGCCATGCAGAATGGGTTGATTGAGCCATAGCGCTATAAACAACAAGTCCTTTGATCATAATATCAGAAGATTAGGTCTGGCTGGTTTCTGACGTAAGTAATAAACCTACAACAAAATCAGAAATCGTCTAATTGACGCCTTGGAACCGGCGGCATATAAAAAAAATATTATGTAAAAGCTTCTCAACTTGCCTCGTTTTTAGGAATACATGGTTCGCGACGCAAATAGAGGAGCAAGAATATGCGCTTCGGCCATTCGTTCCCCACGATGTTTACCCGAAACCGACCGGCGCCCCCGAGGCCGAGGCGATCAATGCATATGATCACTTTAGCAACTGCGTTTGGCATGAAGGATAAACCCATGTCGTGTTTTGTCCGCCCCTGGGATGGCGGTCACTACGAACACCTGTTCAATTCAGCCAAACTCACAGAGAGGAGGTGGTCGCTGAGATCGACACTTCAACAGGCTAACGAACAGCATGATGTCAGGAAGACATTTTCACTTTACGCACTGCAAACCAGTTAAGGAGGAAGATCCATGAAACGTACATTTAAAATTTCACTTATCGCCCTTTGTGCCGCGGCCGTGGCTTTTACCTTTACGCCCGGCGCCTTTGCCAAGAAACGCGTCATTTTCGGCGGCGGTCCCGCCGGCGGTACCTTCCAGGTGGTGGCCAATGGTATCCAGACTTATAAACCGGTCAAAGCCATCAAAGATTTCACCATCAAGGCCCAGACTTCAGCCGGCTCCGTGGAAAACCTGAGAAAAACCAACGCCGGCAGACAACAATTTTCCACCGTTTACTCGGGCCATGTCTACCTGGGCCGCAACGGTATGATGAAAAACGACCCCAAAAAATATGAAAGCGTCCTGGCGGTTGCCTGGCTGTACGGCGCCCCGGCCCAACTGGTCATCCGCAAAGGCTCCGGCATCAAGAGCGTTAAAGACCTGGTCGGCAAGAAAGTCGGCGTGGGCAATGCCGGCTCCGGTGCTTTCGCCAACTGCGAGCTGTTCTTCACCCACATGGGCGTTTGGGACAAAATCGAACGCAACGCCATGGGTTACAACGATGCCGCCGCCGCATTCGGCAACAATCAACTGGATGCCTTCTGGCTGTTCACCGCATTCCCCAGCGGTGCCGTCATCATGGCCGCCCAGACCAACGACATCGACATGATCGACCTGGCCGCCGATGCCAAGGCCTCCGGCTTCTTCGACAAATACCCCTACTTCGGCAAGCTGGCCGTTCCCGCCGGTACGTACCGCGGTGTGGACAAAGACATCCCCTCCTTCCAGGACAGCGCCCTGTGGGTGGCCAACAGCAAAGTCTCCGATGACGTGGTTTACAAAATGCTCTCCATCATTTTCACCGATGAAGGTCTGGCCCACATGAAAGAACAGAAGAAAACCTTTAAAAACATGAGCATTGAAAACGGCCCCACGGGCATTGTAACGCCTTTCCATCCCGGCGCCGCCAAGTTCTGGAAAGAAAAAGGCGTGCTGAAATAATCGATGTTCGACGGCAACTGAACGTCAAGGGAACATGGATGAGGAGAATGGCTTGATCGCGGATCAACGCCATTCTCCTCGAGCCCGGTTACAATATGGGATGCACAACGTCCCTTATCTATGGTAAAGTAAGATATTCGTCGATATGGTCTGATGATCTGATTTGGACATTTGCTGACTTGAATGTTGACTTGACCCAAAGCACTCCCCTCCCTCCAAAATGATAGGCAGGTAAAAAGTGTACGAGAAACTCCATAAATACGAGAAGTTTGTCTTTGATGTGCTGGCATGCGCGCTGGTGCTTTTCTATTCCTACTCCGCAGTGGTCAAACCGGCGGCCACCCAGTATCATCGCGGTATCTATGTGATCATCACCTATATCCTGGTGTTTCTGACCTATCAATCCAGAAACAAGGTGATGCGGGTGGTGGACTACATCCTTATCCTGTTATCGATTTTTTCGGTGGGGTATTGGATCGTCAATTTCGAGGCCATTAACTACCGTACCGGTGCCGAGACCCTTTTTGACCAGTACGTGGCCATCATCGGCGTGCTCATCGGTATCGAGGCGGCCCGCCGGGTGGTGGGCCAGGTATTCGTCATC
>JASFER010000137.1:0-15760 GCA_050124755.1 Desulfobacteraceae bacterium | reverse complement strand
TCCAGCTTCGACGAGTTGAGAATCACCTTTGACCAGCCCATCGCCGGTCAGACCGAAAGAGTCACCCCGCGGGACTGGGACAACTCCTTTGCCGTGAACATCGGCGGCCAATACAAATTTACGGAAAAATACGCCTTATTGCTGGGGTTTTTATACGAAAACAGCCCGGTCCCCGACCACACCTTCGAGCCGGCCATACCCGATTCCGAAAGCTACCTCTACTCCATCGGCTTTGCAGCCGACCACAAAAAATTCAAATACGCCATCAGCTACGGGCTCCAGGTGAAGGCCGACCGTGACAAGAACAACACCATCAGCGCACCGGACGGCAGCACGGCCAACGGAAGCTACGACGCCTATCTCCATCTGCTGGGCGCCAGTTTTTCCTATAGATTTTGATTTTGTGTTTTTTAATTAGTGTTTCGTGCTTCATGAGCTACTTTGGGGATGCCCAGCAAGTTTTAAGTTTTAAGTGTTAAGTTTTAAGTTGAAGGTATCCTGTCGATTTTATAGTTTGGGACATTCATCCTATGTTGCTGAAATGAATATATTCTCGTCATGTTCTGATCATCCACCAAGCAAGGGTTACCGCACCAGGATTTTTGGTTTTGCGTCTAAACAGATCCTTAAAACCGGCCGGCACAGAGGCCGGCCCTACGTTCTCATCGACACTGCAGCGATGCAGATGGTTTTCGTAGGGCGGGGCTCCGTACCCGCCCTTTGCCGGCAAACCATCGCTGCCAGTGCCATGTTCTAGAACAGATCCGATCTGTAATCAATCGTTTCCCGCCGCAGTCGTCTATTTGAAGGTATCCTGACGGTTTTATTTTGTTGCCGGCATTCTTTTTTTGGGAGCTGCGGCCGTTTTGGGCGCAATGGCCGCGGCGATCTCCTTGGCCAGCAGATCCACGTGGCGCAGCACATCTCCGGGGGTTTGGCCGAAGCGGCTGTAGAGCAGCGCCTGCGCTCCTGAGGCCGCTTTGAGCATGCGGGCATCGGTGCTGACACTGCGGCCGAAAATGACCACGCTGCCCATGAGCACATAATCCGCCTTTTGCTCCTGGGCCCACACCAGGGCTTCGGCGTCGTCCACCGGCGCCTTGCTCCCCTGCTTGACCCGGATACGGCCCTGTTTGGGCAATCGCGTGGCCAGCATCTCCAAAATCCCATGGTTCAAAAAGGCCACATCCTCGGCCGAATAAAACCGGAAGGGGGTGATCAACACTGTCGCAGTGGGTTCCGCCTGCCGGGCCGGTACGGCCGCCGGACCCGGAAAGATCATCATCAGGGTGAACAAGAGGATCGTCCATCTTTTCATGTTTTTATCCTATTCGAAGAATATTAAGTAAATACGATAGGTTAAGATCAAAAATACTTCTTCTTATAGCATGAAAGCGTAAAAAAAGGCCAATTTAATTTTCTTTTAGACCGCAGAATATTGTTTATAAGTTATTTAACCGATTGTTTTAACAAACTAAAATATATTTTTCAGGAAGTATTTAATTCCCTTGACAATCACAATTCCCCTTGGTAATTGTGATCCAATTATTGGTAGCCGGATTTAATTGATAATCTACCGATATCCTAAGGAAGCACGAATTCCATTTTGTAGCGAAACGAACTTATTAAGTTGAACGGCCACATGAAGGAAAAGGTTGACATTAGGACCATTGGTTGGATTGATTAGTTAGCTCCGGTGTTTTTGTATTTGGGGGTTTGGCGATTCCCACTTTATTTTAATCCTTGTTAAGGAGGACAACAGATGAAGAAATTATTGGTAATTTTGATGGTACTGGCCTTTGCGGCACCGGTCATCCCCGCAATGGCCGACGATGCCCTGGACCTGTCAGGGGCGATGCGCGTTCGCGCCTGGAAGGTTGACAACTCCGATTATACCGATGATGACACCGCCGATCTGTCATACTGGGACCAGCGCATGAGAATCCAGGGCGTGATCAATGCGGCCGACGGCGTCAAAGCCGTATTTCGCGTTGACCTGGCAGAGGACGTTTGGGGCAGTGCCAATTGGGCAACCCACCGTTACAATGAAGGCAGCGAATTGCAGGTGGACCGCGCCTACCTCGACGTCACCAAGGGGATAGTCAACGTCAAGGCCGGCCAGCAGTACATGGGGCTGGGCAACAGCTACGCCTATGACAACAACCAAACCGGCCTTCAGATCAGCCTGGCAACCCCTCTGACGGTTCGTGTCGGCTACGCCAAAATCGATGAGAATTCCACCAGCACCACCACTTATTCCGTTGATCCCGGTCCCGATGGCATTCTCGGCACTGCAGATGATATTACCGTTCCTTCAACAGCAGTTGGAACGGACCGCAACGACGATCCAAACACCTCCGATGATACCGACCACTACTTTATCGACCTGGGCTACAAGACCGATGTCTTCTCCATCAACGCCTTTTATGCCATGCAGACCGACGGGGACGACGCCACCCAGGATGAGCCCACCCTGATGGGCGCCCTGGCCAGTTTCGGCGTAGGCCCGGTCAACGTTGTGGCGGAGCTCGACATGTTCGGCGGCGAATCCGGACCCTCCGGCGCCACAGTGGACTATACCGGCATTCAGTTCATCGCCAACGCCTCCATGAAGTTCAGTGACCAGTTCACCGGTGGGGCCGTGTTGATTTACTCCGACGGCGAAGATGATGCCGACGAAGAGAAAATCACCCGCTTCCCCAATGCCTTTTTCGGCAGCATGTATTACTCTGACCTGGGCGCATTCCACACCGATATTGCACCTTTGGGCGATGGCGACGTATTCGATCCGGCCGACACCAATTCCGGCGCCATGGGCATCAGCCTCTATGGCAATTTCACGGTCATGGAAGGCCTCAAGCTGGCCGCTCAATATGCCTATCTGACCAACACGGAAGACGGCACAACCACCGGTGACAAGTTCGAGAGTGGCTATACCGCCAACGTATCGGTGGACTACACGCTGGCTCCCAACACCACCCTGGCCGCTGTCTACCTGATCGCCGATTTTGACAGCGAGCTCGGTTTTGACGCGGAACGCCTTTCGGTTCTGGCCGCAAGACTGCAGGTTAAATTCTAAGTCTTATATGACCTGAAGTTCAGCTAAGGTATTTGCACAAAAAGAAACCCGCCGCATGGCGGGTTTCTTTTTTTACAGCGTCGGATCCCGTTTCGGGCTTTGCAAGCGCCGCTGTTCATGCTATGTTCGCCGGGTTGCAACTCGGGGCCGGTTTTCAGGTCTCATGGGGTCGATGGATTTTGTTTTAGCACTGATATTCGCAAGGCCGTCATAGATGAGGAGTGCCGGAATTGATGTTTGATCTGCAAAAGCGAATGGGGCTGGGGAGAGCCGTTGTGGTCTGCCTGGTGGTATGGCTTGGGTTCAATACGGCCTATGGTCGTGAGCCGGTTCAACCCCAAAAGATACTGATCCTGCCGCCGGTGCTGCATGCCGGACAGGAGATGGATTATCTGCGTCGGGGTATTGTCGATATGCTTTCAGGCCGGCTGAGGCTTCCGGGAAGCGTTGAAGCCCTGACCCTGGACGGGGCGGGTGAACAGCCCGGCACCGATGCCGCCGCAGTTGCCGTGGGCAGGAACATGGGCGCCGACTACGTGGTCCTTGAGAGCATCGTCGTTCTGGGCGACAGTGTGAGCACCGATGCCAGGGTTGTTTCTGCCGAAACAGGGCGGATCGCCATGACCTTCAGCCGCACGGGCAAAAGCCGGGCCGATATCATCAGCCATATCGATGCCCTGGCCGTTGAGATCAACACCCGGTTGATGGGCAGGGCCGCATCGCCCGCCGAAGCCGGGGTCGGCGCGAAGGCGGCGACCGAAGCGCCCGCCAAGGCTGCCGACATCCACCAGCATCCCGAAAAGCTGCTCGGCAGTATGGGCGAAAGCCGTCAGGACGCATGGGGCGGCGACCGCGGCGGCGAACGCATGGATACCGTACGGCTGCTCATGCGCGGCCGGCGCATGGACCGTCAAATTCGGGGGGTCACCACCGGCGATGTGGACGGTGACGGCCGTGTGGACATTGTTTGCATCGACGGCACCACGGTCCTGCTCTACGACACCGAGCAGGGGCAGATGGTCAAAAAGGCCGAAGCCGCGTCCGGCACCGGCAATATCGGCGTGGATGCCATGGATCTCAATGCCAACGGCAGGGATGAGCTCTTTATCACCCGCTTTGACAATGACACCGGCCGGGTTCTTTCCTATGTCCTGGAATGGGAAGGAGGGAAATTCAGGCGGGTTGCCGATAATCTGCGGTGGTATTTCCGCTCGGTGGATCTGGCCGACAGAGGACGCGTGCTTGTGGGCCAGCGCCAGGGGATTGATAAGCGTTTCGCTCCGGGGATATACGAGATCGGCTACAGCGGCGGCACCTATGATGGAGTTCAAAAACTGAACTTCCCGCGCAACCGCATGGTGTTCGGTTTTGCCCAGGGCGCCGTGCGCTCTGCCGGCATGGCCGATGTGGTGGATTACAGCCGCGACGGCTATTTGCGGGTGATGGACCAGAAGGGGGCGGAAGAGTGGGTCAGCAGTGAAAGCTATGGCGGCTCGGCCAATGCGCTCTTCTTCCGATCAGAAATAGACCCCAAGGAAAAGGCCGTTTTATATCTGCCCTCCCGGGTTCACCTGGCGGATCTGGACGGCGACGGGCTCAGTGAAATCATGGCAGTGCAAAATGATGACATTGCAGGGGCATTTTCCCGTACCCGTATGTTCAAGCAGGGCCGCCTGGTGATTCACAAGTGGGATCAGCTGGGGATCACGACACTGTGGCGCACCCGCGGGCTGAGCAAGTTCATCGGCGATTTTACCCTGGCCGATATCAATGCAGACGGCTCCTCTGAAATCGTTGCCGCCATCGTTCAGAAACAGCGCACGGTCATGGGGCCCGGAAGCAGCTACCTGGCGGTTTTCTCACTGGACAAGCTGCCAGCTGCCGGTCGGCCGTAAGTCAAAAACACGTCGGTGTATTCATCTTTGTTGTTTATTTTGAACAGGCCGGCGCAGAGGCTTTGAACAGGCCGGCGCAGAGGCCGGCCCTACGAAGATCTTATCGGCGAAGTTGTTCTATACCCTATACCTTGACGTAGGGGCGGCCTCCGCGCCGGCCTCATATGAGTTCTTTGACGCCGCAGTCACTTCAGGTTTCAGGTTTTTTCAAAGGCATCAGCGTTTGATATTAAAATAATGAAACTTCCTGAGTATCTGCCTTGCTAAACGCTAAGCTTCAAGTTTTTTTGACAAAATTTGATTCACCAGCTTGGGATTGGCTTTGCCCTGGGTGGCTTTCATCACCCGGCCGACAAAAAAACCCATGAGTTTTTTGTGGCCCTCTTTGAAACGGGCCACTTCATCCGGATGGGCCGCAATGAGTTTGTCGATTTCCCCTTCCAGCGCCCCGCTGTCGGATACTTGAGCCAGTCCCTTTTCCTCGACGATCCGTTGGGCCGTTTTCCCGCTGGCGGCCATATCCTCGAACACGGTTTTAGCGATCTTTCCGGAGATGACCTCCTCATCGATCAATTGCAGCAGGCCGGCCAGATGGTGTGCCGGGATAGGTGAATGGACGATACTTTTGCCCTCGGCATTGAGCAGCCCCAGAAGCGGTCCCATGATCCAGTTGGCGGCCTGCTTGGGGTGGGCGCTTTTTTCCAGGCAGGTTTCATAATAGTCGGCCAATTCCCGGCTGGACGTGAGTACACCGGCATCATAGTCCGGAAGTTGAAACTGGGAGACGAAGCGCTCCCGCCGCTCTGCCGGCAGTTCGGGCAATGCCTTTCGAACCGCGTCCAACCAGGACGGGTCAATGACCAGGGGAAGCAGGTCGGGATCGGGGAAGTAGCGGTAGTCGTGGGCCTCCTCTTTGCTGCGCATGGAGAGGGTGACGCCCTTCACCGGGTCCCAGAGCCGGGTTTCCTGCACCACTTCGCCGCCTTCCATGAGAATGTCGGTCTGGCGGGCGATCTCGTATTGAATGGCCTTTTCCACATTTTTGAAAGAGTTGACGTTCTTGATTTCCGTGCGGGTACCCAAAACCTCGCTGCCCTTGGGGCGGATGGAGACATTGGCATCGCAGCGGAAGCTGCCCTCTTCCATGTTGCCGTCGCCCACGCCGATCCAGCGAATAATGGTGCGCAGCTCCCTGAGATAGGCACCGGCCTCCTCGGCGGAACGGATGTCCGGTTCACTGACGATCTCCATAAGGGGTGTGCCGGTACGGTTGAGATCCACAAAGCTGACGGGGCGCGATTCGTCATGGACCAATTTGCCGGCATCCTCTTCCATGTGAATGCGGGTGAGGCCGATGCGCTTGGTGCGGCCGTCCATGTCGATGCTGACATGCCCGTTCACGGCAATGGGCAGTTCGTACTGGGAAATTTGATACCCTTTGGGCAGGTCGGGGTAAAAATAATTCTTCCGGGCAAAGCGACTCTGCTTGGGGATGGTGCAGTTGGTGGCCAAGGCCATCCGCAGCGTATACTCCACCACTTTTTTGTTCAACACCGGTAAAACGCCCGGCATGCCCAGGCAAACAGGGCAGGTATGGGTATTCGGAGGTGCGCCGAATTCCGTGGAGCAGCCGCAGAATATCTTGGTCTTCGTCTTTAGCTGGGCATGGACTTCCAAGCCGATAACAGGTTCGAATTGCATGGCAACCCCATGATTGTCGGTTGTGGTTGTGTTTGGTGTTTAGTGTTTGGTGTTTGGTAAAACCGATATCCCGGTGGAGGATATATTTCCAACGCTTGTTCTAAATAACGAAACACTAAACACAAAACACCAAACACTAATTTTGGGCATTCAACACCATGATGCCAAGACCGTCAAGAACTTTCATCTCTATTTCCTTACCTTGTAAAGCGGGCGGCAATGGTGTACCAGTGGGGCCCGGTACCATTTCGAACAGACCTGCCCGGGGAGGGGTTGCATGCGATATTTCTTTTGTGTTTTGGGAATGGTGATGATCCTGGAGGGGCTGCCCTACTTTGGCTGGCCCGACAAAATGAAACCTTGGCTGAAAAAGCTGTTGGAAATGCCGGAAGGCGACCTGCGAAAAATCGGCGGGGTATTGATGGTGGTGGGATTGCTGCTGGTTTATTTGGGCAGGCCGTGAAGGATAAGCATGTATTCCATTGGCGATTACGATTATGATCTGCCCGAGTCCTTAATTGCTCAACAGCCTTTGGATGAACGGGACCAATCGCGCCTTTTTTGTCTGGATCGTCGATCGGGGCATTGGGAGCACCGGCGTTTCGGCCATGTTTTGGACATGATAACTTCCGGCGATGTCCTGGTCCTCAACAACACCCGGGTGATCAACGGCCGCTTGTTGGGGCGCAAGGAGAGCGGCGGCAAGGCGGAGGTGTTGATTCTCGACTATGCCCAAGGCGCGCGCCAAAATCGCTTTGAATGCATGGTTCGGGCTTCCAAGCGCCCAAAATGCGGCAGCCGGCTTTTTTTCGACCGTGGTGTGGAAGCCCGCGTGACAGCGGTCCATGCATCCACCTGCACCCTCTCCTTTGGGGGCCGCCTGCCTTTGGATCAGGCTTTGGACGCCATCGGCCATGTTCCGTTGCCGCCCTATATCCGGCGGGACGATCAACCCCGGGACCGCCAAACGTATCAGACCGTCTATGCCCGGCATAACGGCGCCATCGCAGCCCCTACGGCCGGGCTCCACTTTACCCCGCAAATGCTGCGTAAATTGAAGGAAAGAGGGGTTCACCCGGTCTACCTGACCCTGCACGTGGGGTATGGCACCTTTGTACCGGTCCGGGTGGATGACATTCGGGAACATCGCATGCATTCAGAGTGGTTTTCATTGAGCGAGGAATCGGCTGGAACCATTAATAAAGCCAAAGACGATGGCCGACGTGTGGTGGCGGTGGGGACCACCAGTGTTCGCACCTTGGAGTATTGCACCGGCGATGACGGCACCATCACCCCCCAAACCGGGATGTGCGATCTATTCATCTACCCTGGCTATGAATTCAAGATGATCGACGGCATGCTAACCAACTTCCATCTGCCCCAATCCACCCTTCTCATGCTGGTATCGGCTTTCGCCGGGCGGGAAAATATATTAAATGCTTATGCGGAGGCCGTGCGCCAGAAATATCGGTTTTTCAGTTATGGGGATGCGATGTTTATTTCATGAACGTTTTAGGTTTTAAGTTTTAGGTTTTAGGTTGTGGAATTCTGTCGATTTAATAAGTCGTTTTCTTTTTAGAGCCTTTGAATTTTTATGACTTATCAAATAGGATAAGATTATGGCCTATAGTTCGTATGAAGAGCTTGAGGTTTGGCAAAGATCCTGCCAATTGGCCGTTGAGCTTTACCTACGGTTAAAAGATTGCAGAGATTTTGGTCTTAAAGACCAGATGACGCGGGCCGCTGTATCCATTGCGAGCAATATCGCTGAAGGTGCGGAAAGAGGTTCAACTGCGGATTTTATAAGATTTTTACACATTGCCAAAGGTTCAGCAGCGGAGCTTAGAACCCAAATATATATCGCCTCTGAAATCGGGGGCTTCTCCTATGAAAAATCAAAACAATTGATTTCAGACCTAAAACGTCTATCTGGCATGCTTCATGGCTTGATTAAATCACTCCAAACATAATAAGAACAAATACTTAACCTAAAACCTAAAACTTAAAACCTAAAACGATGGGCGTTTTCGAGCTGTTAAAAACATGTGATGCGACATCGGCCAGAGCAGGCGTTTTAAATACCGAACACGGGAAAATCCAAACGCCCATCTTCATGCCCGTGGGTACCCAGGCGACAGTCAAAGCACTGACTCCTGAGGAATTGAAAGCCCTGGGCGCCCAAATCATTTTGGGCAATACCTACCATCTCTATCTGAGACCGGGCACACGTGTGATCGACCGCTTCGGCGGGTTGCATGATTTTATGCATTGGTCGGGGCCCATCCTGACCGACAGCGGCGGGTTCCAGGTGTTCTCCCTGGCATCCCTTTCCCGGATTTCAGAGCAGGGGTACGCGTTCCAATCCCATATCGATGGCGGCGCCCGCCATCTGTTGACGCCTGAGAAATCCATTGATGTTCAGTTGGCGTTGAACAGTGATATTGTCATGTGTCTGGACCAGTGCATCGCCCACCCCTCGGGCCATCAGGATGCGGAGGCGGCCCTGTCCCTGACAACGCGCTGGGCCAAGCGCTGCAAAGCGCAGTGGCTGGCCAATGGCGATAAAAATCACCTTTTCGGCATTATCCAGGGGGGGATGTATCCTGATTTGCGCACCCGATCGGTTTCCGAAATCGCGGAGGTGGGATTTCCGGGATATGCCGTGGGTGGTCTCAGTGTGGGTGAGCCCAAGGAACTCATGTACGCCATGGCGGAGCACACCCTCCCTCAACTGCCCGGCGATGCCCCCCGCTACGTGATGGGCGTGGGCACGCCCGCGGATTTGGTGGAGCTGACAGCCATGGGGGCCGACATGTTCGACTGCGTCATGCCCACCCGTAACGCCCGCAACGGTCAGCTCTTCACCCCTTTGGGCACCATCAACATCAACAATGCCAAGCATCGGGAGGCCACCGGCCCCATTGATGAAGATTGTGATTGTTATACTTGCCGACATTACAGCCGTGCATATTTGCGCCATCTGTACCAGGCCAGGGAAATATTGGCCCATCGCCTCAACACCATTCATAACCTTTTCTTTTATTTGAATCTTGTTAAAAAAATGCGTATGGCTATATTAGAGAATCGCTTCGAGCAATTTCGGCGGGACTTTCACACACAGCAGAATGAAGTTCCACAAGATAATGGCTCGCAGCCGTAAATGGATAGGATCTTTATAGAAATCCATCCGAGTACCTATACCAAATAGAAAGGAAATTGATAATGAAAGAAAAAATCCAGGCAGCCATAGATAAAATTCGACCCATGCTCAAAGCGGACGGTGGTGACGTGGAGTTGATCAATGTATCTGAAGACGGCATTGTCCAGGTTCGCCTGCAAGGCGCCTGCTCAGGATGCCCCATGTCCCAGATGACCCTTAAAAACGGCATCGAACGCATTATCAAGAAAGAAGTCCCTGAAGTTAAGGCTGTGGAATCGGTTTAATAAAAGGTTCATGGTTCAAAGTTCATGGTTCATTGTTCATGGCATTCTGCCTAATTATATGAGAGATATTTTTTTATACGTTTGTTTTGAACCAAGAACCGTGAACCAAGAACCATGAACCGTGAACGATGAACCAAGAAATATGATGAAGCGAATTGGAAATTTGAAAATTCGTCATAAGCTCTTGCTGGGCTATTCGGCCGTTTTTATTTTTTCCTCTATTTTGGCCAGTACCACCATTTACCATTTCGTGCGGCGGACCATTGAGGCCAATATCGAAAGCGAGCTGCAGAACAGCACAACCGCCATCTTGAACATGGTGCGCAATGCCGCCAACGTCTCCATCAAGAATTATCTGAGGGCCGTAGCCGAAAAAAACCGCGACATTGCCCGGAATTATTACCGGCAATACCAGCTCGGTCAATTGAGTGAAGCCCGGGCCAAAGAGAACGCCCGCAAGGTTCTTCTGAGTCAAGTCATCGGCAAAACAGGCTATATCTACTGCTTGAACAGCCAGGGCATCATCGATAATCATCCCCATGAGGCCCTCATGGGAGCCGATTTGTCCGGTTACGCCTTCATTCAGGAGCAAAAGCGCCGTCGGGTGGGGTATGTGGAGTATGATTGGCAGAACCCTTCTGAAACCCGCCCGCGTGCCAAAGCCCTGTACATGACCTATTTCGCCCCCTGGGACTGGATCATATCGGTATCTTCATACCGCAATGAATTCAAAGAGTTGATTAATGTGGACGATTTTCGCGACAGTGTCATGTCCCTGAAATTCGGCAAAACCGGTTACTCTTACGTCATCGATACCAAGGGCAGGCTGATCCTGCACCCCAAGCTTGAGGGCATCAATATTCTCAATGGAACCGATGCCGAAAGCCGGCAGTTCGTCCGGGAACTCATCACCCGCCGTACGGGCAAAATTACCTATTCTTGGAAAAATCCCGGCGAGGCCCATCGGCGGGATAAACTGGTCATCTTCAACTACATTCCCGAGTATGACTGGATTGTCGCGTCCTCCAGCTACATGGATGAGTTCTATGCACCCTTGAAAACCATTGGAAAGATATTTGTGTTGACCGTTTTTCTTTCCCTTTTTCTGGTGCTGCCGTTGACGCTGTGGATCAGTGCTTCCATTACCAATCCCCTGGGTGAGCTGATGCGGCGATTTGCTTTAGGCGCCAAAGGTGATGTGTCGGTCCGTATGCGGCGGGTCTCCCATGACGAAGTCGGCACTTTAGCGCAATACTTCAACACCTTCATGGAGCGGCTGGAACAATCCAGCCAAAACCTGCGGGCGGAAATCGACGTGCGCAAAAAGGCCGAGGCGACTGTTCAGAAGATCGTCGATTCCATGCCCTCCATTTTGGTGGGGGTTGATTTGGAGGGACGCATCACGCTGTTCAATCGAGAGGCGGAGAAGCTTACGGGCATGTCTTCCCAACAGGCCACAGGCCAACCGGTGGAAGCCGTATTTCACCACTTCGGCACCCACAAGGAGATGATCCGCCAGGCCATTGCCGAACAGACCACCATGAAAGCGGAAAAAGTGCCCCATCCGGCTTCCCGGGAACAGCGTTGGGCCGATATCATGGTTTATCCCGTTGCGTTTCGGCGTGTGGCGGGTGCGGTCATCCGTATCGACGACATCACCGCCCGTGCCCGCATGGAGAGCGTGATGGTGCAAACCGAAAAGATGATGTCGGTGGGCGGACTGGCTGCCGGTATGGCCCATGAAATCAACAATCCATTGGGCGCCATGGTGCAGAGCGCTCAAAATATCATCCGGAGGATTTCACTGGATTTGCCGGCCAATTTGGAGGCGGCCAGAGCCTGCGGGGTGGAGCTGCCGGCGGTGCGCCGCTACCTTGAAGCGCGTCAAATCCTCTCTTTTCTGGAGGGCATTCGCATATCGGGTGGTAAGGCGGCCGAGATCGTGGATAACATGCTCCATTTCAGCCGAAAAAGCGAATCGCGCAAGAGACCGGTGCAGTTGACCGAGTTGTTGGATAAAACGGTTTCGCTGGCGGCCCATGATTATGACTTGAAGAAAAAGTATGATTTTCGCCGAATTCGCATCAAGCGCATCTTCGAAAATGATCTCGGGATGGTGCCCTGCGTGGCCACCGAGATTGAACAGGTTGTGTTGAACTTGTTGCGCAATGCGGCACAAGCCATGGCCGAACAGGATGGCGACGGACCCTCTCCCCGGATCACCTTGAGGCTCTACCAACAGGACGGCATGGCGGTCATTGAGGTGGAAGACAATGGGCCGGGTATGCAGGCTGGAGATCTCAAGCGTGTATTCGAGCCTTTTTTTACCACCAAAGATGTGGGCGCCGGTACCGGACTGGGGCTTTCGGTATCCTACTTTATCATCACCAACAACCACGGCGGCACCATGGAAGTCAGCTCTGAATCGGGGAAGGGGGCGAGATTTATCATACGGCTGCCGATGGATAATGGGCTTGTGAGGCGGGAGTCGGGGGCATGAAAAATAGTTTTACGTTTTACGTTTTAGGTTGATGGATGCTGTCGATTATATGGAATTAATAAACCCGGTTATCCATAAAGCTCAAGTTGCAGGTATCGGATTTTATGCCAGGCCGGCGCAGAGGCCGGCCCTACGCTAATCACTCCGCCCCCTGGCGTTTTGAGGGTTCCCGGGTAGGGTCGGGCTCTGTCCCGACCGGTGGGGATAAACCCCGCCCGCTTAATCTTTTAAGATAACCGCGTTAATAAAAAGATGGTTTCCTATTGATCGGTGCGGTTGATCCAATCGATCTTAATCCTTTGCCTAAAACTTAACACCTAAAACCTAAAACCTAAAACTCGGCAATTGTGGCTTGAATACCGATATTTAATCCTTTTCTTTAAAGGAAATACTGATGGATTATAGAGTCGAAATGAACAATTGCCGACATGCCGTCGTCCTGGTTATTGATGACGAAGCCTTGATTCGCGAGAGTATTGCCGCCTATTTAAGTGACAGCGGTTTCGACGTGATTCAGGCAGAGGACGGACCCACCGGCCTAAAGATGGCCGCCGAGCATGATCCTGAGGTGATTCTGCTCGATCTGCGTATGCCTGAGATGGACGGTCTTGAGGTGCTGACCGAGGTCACTCGCCTTTGGCCCGAGACGCCGGTGGTGGTGGTAACCGGTGCCGGCGTGCTCAAAGACGCCATAGAAGCGGTGCGGCTGGGGGCTTTTGATTTCATCAGCAAACCCATCATTGACATGGCGATCCTGGAGCACGCCGTTTGCCGGGCCGTGGAGCGATATCGTTTGCGTCGCGAAAACCAACAATACCAGGCCCATCTGGAAGAACAGGTCCAGGCCCGCACCTCTGACTTGCAGCGCCGTACCAAAGAGTTGGAACAGGCGAATCAAAAGCTCACCGTGGAGATGGATGAACATCGGCGGACAGCAAAGGCATTGCACGAAAGCCAATCCAAACTGTCTGAGATCATATCAGTATTCGATGGCCATATTTATTCGGTGGATTCCCATTACCGGCTGGGGTTTATGAATCCCAAGCTGATGGAGCATACGGGGTGCTGCAGGGCAGAGGGGATATGTCATCAGGTGATTTACCACTATGACGCCCCCTGCCCATGGTGTCCCCTGCAGAAAGTGCTGGAGGGGCGCACCATGCGCCGGGAACTGCAAAGCTCCCGGGATGGGCGATGGTACTATGGCATCTACTCTCCCCAGCCGGACTCCCAAGGCCAGTCCATGGGCTGTCAGTCCATCGTGATGGATATCCACGAGCGCAAGCTGGCGGAAGAGCAGTTGCGGTTGCAGGCCGATAAATTGCAGGCCCATAATGTGAGGTTGCGACACTCCCTGAAAGGCGCTGTCCGGTTCGGGGAGATCATCGGCAAAAGCGAGCCGATGAATACGGTTTACCAGGACATTTTGAAGGCCGGCGAATCAGGCGCCAATGTGATCATATACGGCGAGTCGGGCACCGGCAAAGAGCTGGTGGCCAAGACGATCCACAGCTTGAGCGAAAGAGGCGATAAAGCCTTCGTGCCGGTCAACTGCGGGGCCATCCCGGACAACCTTTTCGAAAGCGCGTTTTTCGGCTATCGCAAAGGTGCATTCACCGGCGCAGCCCAGGATCAGGAGGGTTTGTTGGCCGCAGCTCATGGTGGAACACTGTTTCTGGATGAAGTGGGTGAGATACCGGCCAATATGCAGGTTAAGCTGCTGCGGGCCCTCGACGGCGGCGGCTACTCGCCATTGGGCAGCCATGCGCCCATTGTGCCCGACACCCGCATTGTGGCGGCCACCAATCGGGATTTACAGCAATTGGTCGCCGCCGGACAATTCCGCAAAGATTTTTATTATCGTGTCCATGTGGTTCCCATTTCCCTGCCGCCCCTTCGTCGCCGTCGCGAAGATATCCCTCTGCTCATTCATCATTTTATGCAGCTCTTCAGTCAAGAGAGCCAGCGTCAATCCATTCCGGATGATATTATGAGGGCCATGCAGCAGTACCATTGGCCGGGGAACGTGAGGGAACTGCAAAATGCCGTACAGCAATATTTGGCCCTGCAGGATGTGGATATCATTGCCAAGCTGCCTACCCAACCTGAATCCACGGCATTGGATGAGATCTGCGTCGGTGAGGACTGGACGGCCAACCAACCAAAACTGGGCGAGGCCGTCAATTGTTTTGAAAAACGCTATATCCAAAAGCTGCTGATCGAGCACCACTGGCACCGGTCCAAGGTCGCTGCTATTCTGGGCATCAATCGCCGGACCCTCTTTCGCAAAATTCACTCTCTTGGGATAGAATAGTTGCTTTTTGGGGCGTTTATGTCCCAAACAAGTTTTTATTCATAAATACTGTAACATAACAACAATCCAATCCGAGTTCGGGACATTTATGTCCCGCTTCCAATTAAATGACATTCAGTCAAAAAATGCCGATCTAGAGAGTAATATCTAATATTGTCAATGGTGTCTCATTAATTGTTTGATGGCGGCATGTATTTTGCTCAACCTACCCCAGGTACGATGATGTTCATAATCGGCATGGCTCCCCGGAAGCTGGCAACCGGGGCGCCGTGCCCAATAGGACACACCGGTGCCGCCGCATTCCGGGGGGGCATGACAGGCGGTACCGGGTACCATCCGTTTTTCAGACCAATCTGCTCTTTTTCAAGGTGTGTTGGGCAACATGCAGCGGGTTCATACCGCGAATTGGGTGCGCATTAAATCGCTGAGAACATTCCATAGCGCGTTTTCAGCACCCTGCCTTTTGCAAGCCGGAAGCGGCCAAGGAAGGCTTGCAAAGGGCGGGGATAAAAAAGGAGAGGACCATGACGAATCAATACGCATCGGCTTACAGGCGATCCATTGAAGATCCAGATGAATTCTGGGGCGAAGCCGCCGAGGATATTACATGGGTCAAACGTTGGGACAAGGTGCTGGATGAGAGCAACAAACCTTTCTACCGCTGGTTCACCGGCGGTGAGCTCAACACCTGTTACAATGCCCTGGACGTGCATATTGAAAATGGGCGGGGCGATCAGGCGGCCTTGATTTACGACAGCCCGGTGACCGATACCATCAAAAGCTATACCTACAACGAACTGCGTGATGAAGTGGCCCGCTTCGCCGGT
>JASFER010000136.1:0-15870 GCA_050124755.1 Desulfobacteraceae bacterium | reverse complement strand
GAAGGTGTTCGGCAGTGCTGATCTGAAAAATGACGTGAAAATGAATTGGCTGGCAACCGTCCGTAAAACCGATGCCAATCACCCAATTCAATTTGACCTCCAGGGAAAATGCAAAGGTCCGTGGGCGGCCTCGATGGGTGAACACGCAGTGTCCGGCTTTATGCCGTCCATCAAGATGACCGGTCGTGTGCAAAAAGGTGCATTGAGTGCCGATGGCAGCCTCGTTACCCGCAACATCCGGGTTCAGCTTCCCGACGGGAAGATGGAGGGGGCCGCGTTCAAGCTCAGCGGTCACCTCACCACCAATCCCCCGGAGACCGGTTTGGCGGCTACTATCGAAGCTCTGGGCGAATTGTCCAAAGCAAAGGCCACCTCCGGCTCCACGGCGATGCATATTCCGCAGATCCGCCTCAACGCGACCGCCCATGCCAAACCCAACCATCCCTGGCTTTTGGACGCAAGGCTCAAACTTGTGAACGCCGACATTCAGGACAGGCTAAATTCGGTGAAAGCATCGAACCTTTCCATCGACCTGCCGCTACGATCGCCGGATGCGGCGGGTGCCAAAAAAGGGCGCCTCAGTATCGATGCCATCCAGTGGCAGGAACATCAAATGGGAGGGCTAAAAGGCACTTTGCAGCAGCACAGGAAAGGCTTGAAATTGGCCCTGCGCCACCGGAGTAAACTTTTTCCGGGCATGAACGTCTATATCAAAGGAAACATCGATGCGTCCGGTGGATTGATCGATCTGGAGATGCCGCCTTTTGAACCGGATGCTGAAATTGACCTGGGCCGCTTCGATCCCTCGGCCGCCGGTGTGATGGCCGGTGGCCGGCTATCGGCCAAGGGGACGTTGATCCTCGGCAAGGCGGGTGCCGAAGGAAAAGCCCTGGTCAAAATCAACCGGGGGCGGCTGAACCAAGAATTGAAAAAACTGTCGCTCAAGGGTATCGACATGACACTTCAAATCGACGATGTGATCCGGATGAAAAGCGCTCCCAAGCAGAAGCTGAGGGTCGATCAATTGGCCTTCGGCAATCTGGAAGCGCAAAATCTGGATGTCGATTTTCAGTTGGAAGGAGAGAACACCCTTTTCATCGAGAAAGCGGGTATCGAATGGTCCCAGGGCAAGATCAATACATCGGCCATCCGCATCGTACCCGCTAAAGAGGATTATGACGTCACCCTGTTTTGCGATCGATTGAATCTGGCCATGGTACTGGAGCAACTGGGCGCCGCCCGGGCCGACGGAGAAGGAACGGTCAACGGCCGCATCCCCATCCTGTGGCGTAATGGCCGATTGAGTTTCGATAACGGATTCCTTTATTCCACGCCGGGTCAGACCGGCGCCATTCAACTGTCGGGGACACAAGCACTGCTTGCGGGACTGCCGCCGGGAACCCCCCAACACACCCAATTGGATATTGCCACCGAAGCCCTAAAAGACTATACCTACAAATGGGCCAAGCTGAACGTTCGGAGCGAGAACGATATTTTGCTTCTCAAGCTTCAATTCGACGGCAAACCCAACCGTCTGCTGCCCTTTGCCTATGATCAGTCGTTGGGACAGTTCAAACGCGTTTCCGGAGCAGGGCAAGCGGATTTCAAAGGCATCAGCATTGACCTTAATTTAAGGAGTCCGCTGAATGATATCATCAACTACAAAGCGCTTTTAAAACAGCAATAAAGGAGTTTGTCATGAGCAGAAATTTAACTGCTACCCTTTTGGCAACCATGCTGATATGGCCGGTGTGGGGCTGCTATACCCAGCACAAGGTAGAAACCGTCCATAAGGTCGAGGTGGCCCCTATGCACATCACCATCGACGTGAATGTCAAGGTCGATAAAGCGTTGGACGATTTCTTCGGCGACCTGGATGCGGCTGAAGATGAGATTCAACAGCCTCCCAAGGAGAATAAAAACCTTTAAGCAAGATGCCTGTGAAAAAAAGGAGCACATATCATGAACCGTAATGGAAAAATTATGATCTGCCTGCTGGCTGTCAGCATCATTTTTGCTTTTGCCGGATCGGCCTGGGCCCAGGACATCAAAGCACGCATGCGCACCAGACTGCCCGTGATCGTATCGTTGAAGGCCGGCGGTATCGTGGGAGAAAACAACCAGGGGTTTTTAACCATTTTAAATCAATCCACCGACAAAAAGGACCTAGTGGCCGCGGAAAACCAGGATCGTCGCAAAATATATACGGCCATTGCCAAAAAACAAGGCACCACGCCCGAGCTTGTGGGCCAGCGCCGTGCCATGCAAATCGCCAAAAAAGCGGATCCCGGCACCATGGTTCAGGATGCCAAGGGGAAATGGCGCAAAAAATAACGGACCTATAACCCATAATAATGTTTTTAGATCCGGTGAGAATTTATCCAGTTATCAGTCCAGGGTTTTAGGTTTTAACTCAACTTTCGGTTTTCGATTTTTGAATAGATAGAATCCATTAACCTAAAACCTAAAACCTAAAACGTGCCGGGCGAATAAGATGCAGGCCGATTCTCCTTATTTTTGGTTATAGGTCCGAAAAATAATGCGTTAGCTCGGTTCGCGGTATAGTGCCAAAGCACCTGAACGGGCCAGTTTTTTTATGCCCATGGGCTCCATCAAACGAATGAAGGCGTTGATTTTTTCCTGCCCACCGGTCACTTCAATGATGTAGTGGGTTGTGCCGGTATCCACCACCGTTCCTCTGAAATTGGACGTGATCCGCTGAATTTCAGCACGGTTTTCGGGTTTGGCCTCTACGCAAACCATGGCGATTTCCCGTTTGACCGCCTCGTCGCCGGTCATGTCCCTGAGTTTGATCACATTGATCAGCCGACGGATTTGTTTCATGACTTGCTCGATCTGTTCAGCGGCCGTGTTGGTGGTGATGGTGATGCGCGACATGGTCGGATCGGCGGTGGGGGCGCCGCAGATGGATTCGATGTTATACCCCCGGCTGGCAAACAGCCCGGCCACCCGGGCCGTAACACCGGGTTCATTCTCCACCAGCATGGTCAGAATGTGCTTTTCGATATGCATGTCGTGCTCCTGTGGTTGGTTAGAAACGCTTTTAACAGATCTGTCGAAAGCATGCAATTGGTTCCGGGAAGTACGCAGGTTCAGCCGCCGAAGGAGGCTTGGGAGATCTCCACAGCCGAAGGATCGAGCGCAGCCGTCGACCGCGGTCTTCCGGCGGTGACCGATGGCAACGAGTGAATAAAAAGGCAAGACCGCAAAACAACGGCCTTGCCTCAACTCGATAACCATCTTGGGAAGAGGACGCTACTTGACCGCTTCCTTCAACGCTTTGCCAGCAACAAACTTGGGCACCTTAGCGGCGGGGATCTGGATAGGAGCACCGGTCTGGGGATTGCGGCCTGTGCGCGCTTTACGCTCATTAACCTTAAAACTGCCAAATCCTGATATCTGAACGGATTCACTCTTGGCCAGGGCATTGGTGATGGTGTCAAACACACAATCCACAGCCTCTTTGGCTTGCTTTTGGGTTCCGAGGATGGACGCAACTTGATTGACCAATTCTGTTTTGTTCATAACAGCCTCCTTCTATGTGAACAAATAAGATGAGTATTGCGTAGATGGGTGCCGGGGAACATACCGTTGACAGTGGGAATGTACAAGCAAAAACTTGTTTTTGTTTTGACACACCCGCATTTTCCCAATATAGGGCCAAAACAGTTTAGCGTCGTTTGAACACGGGGTGTGCCCAACCGCTTATTGCCCAAATATATAGCACCATGAACCCTAAGGTATCAGGATTTAAGCAAAAACTTATTATTTATTGAACTGGACGCCCATATGACGCCCCCTCATGCCAAACAGGATCTTACGCCCTTGTCTGCATTAGGTCCCATCTTGCTCTGCATCATATTCGGCGCCAATGCCGTGGCTATTAAGGTCAGTCTCTGGGGAATTGGAACATTTACGGCCGCCGGGATTCGATTTACCCTGGCTGCCGGCGTTATCGGCCTCTGGGCCCGCCTGACCGGGCGCAGCTTTTCCATACCCGGAAAGGATGTGGGGGCTTTGCTGGTGCTCTGCGCCATTTTTACGGTCCAGCTTTCCCTCTTTTATTTGGGGATATCCAAAACCCTGGCGTCAAGGGGCGCACTGGTGGCCAATACGGTGCCCTTTTTGGTATTGATTTTTGCCCATATTTTTTTACCCAATGATCGTATGGCTCCCCGAAAGTTCGTCGGCATGATGCTGGGGTTCTGTGGCGTGGCCATGGTACTGATTGATGGCGGCACGCTGGAAAGTCATGTGTATGCGGGCGATTGGATTGTACTTGCCGCGACCATCTGCTGGGCGGCCAATGCCGTCTACACCAAAAGCATCATTCACCGGTTTCACCCGTTTCAATTGGTTCTGTACCCCATGCTTTGTGCGGCCCCCTTTCAATTGTTGCAAGGCTGGCTCTGGGATGATGTCATGATTCATCATATCGACGGCCCTGTGGTTGCGGCTATGCTCTACCAAAGCCTGATCTGTGCGGCTTTCGGATTCCTGGTCTGGAATCATTTCATGGCCCGCTACGGCGCCTCCGCGCTTCACAGCTTTATATTTATCATGCCCATCGCAGGGGTCTGTGCCGGGGGTTGGGTGCTGGGTGAACCCATTACCCTGAAAATGGTTTTCGCTGCGGTATCCGTGGCTGCCGGCATCATCCTGATCAACATCAAATCCAAGCCGGCCGCCCCGGCGATACCTGCAGAGCGAAGTGTTTAACAAACTGTTGCCAAAATTTATTCTTAAAAACACCCACTCACAATACGATGAACTTTGCAACGATTTGCGCTTTTAGGCCATTGGTGCTATAAGTTTCAGGTTCCATTTTCAATTCCAGGGCCGATGATCCCTGTGTCGACATAGATGCCAATTTTTAGCGTTGCGGCGACGCCAGACAGCACTTCCGGTATTCGACTACGCTGATGGACACCCAGACCAAATCAACCACCGATGCACCTGCCGGCGTCTCAGCACGCCAAGCGGAGCATATTCAGGCCGAACTGATTCATTTTATTTATAAACAGTCCTATATCGGCATTCTCATAACGGTGATCAGCGCCCCCGTACTGACCTACCTGATTTGGCGACATGTGGATCACCGGTTGCTCAACATCTGGTCCGGCGGCATTGTGCTGATGGTCGCTTTGCGCACTGTTCTGGTCCATCAGTATCACCACCTGAAGATCCCGTCTCATAGGGCAAAGTTCTGGGGACGATTGAACGTTATCAGCCTGGCCTTGGCCGGTGCCTTATGGGGTGCCACTATGATCATCATTTTCCCGGCCGAATCCTTGCCCCATCAGCTCTGCATCGCCCTGTTTTTATGCGGTATCATCGCCACCGCCATCAGCCTCTATGCCGTGATGCCAGTGGCGGTCTTCGCCTTTTCCTTCCCCATCTTTTTAGCCTGGATCGTTCGATTCCTCACACTCGGGGATCCCATGCATGTCGTCCTCGCGGGCATGGCTGCCCTTTTCATGGCGACCGTTGTGCTGACTTCCACACGAATCTCCCAGACCCGCAGGCAGTTGCTCATCGCCCGCTTTAACCTGGCCAATCGCGTTACCGAAAGATCCCGGGCGTTGAAAGAAACCAACGCTTACCTTCAGACAGAGATCAAAGAGCGTAAAACCATCGAGGAACGACTGCGCCAGGAGAGGGACCGGCTGGAAACCATCACCACCACCATCGGCGCCGGTTTGGCGGTGATCTCCAAAAAATACCGAACGCTATGGACCAATCGGATTTTTAAGGAAATATTCGGCGAAGCGGTGGGCAAACCCTGCTATCAGACCCAATACCGGCAAGACAGCGTTTGTGAAGAGTGCGGTGCACGCATGGTTTTTGAACAGGGATACGAAAAGGTGGTGCACGAACGCCAATGTCCGGGACCGGACGGCAAGCCCATGTGGTTCCAGGTCGTGACCACACCGATCCGCAACGCCGAGGGTCGCATCCGCGCGGCTCTCGAACTGGTGCTGCCCATTACGGAACGCAAAGAGGCCGAGGCGGCCCAACAACGCATGTCTGAAAAACTGGAAGAGGCGCGCAAAACCGAGGCCATTGGTACCCTGGCCGGCGGCATCGCCCATCAGTTTAACAATGCCTTGGCGGTCATCACGGGAAATGTGGAGTTGATGGAACACGACTACCAAAATGATCCGCACATCAGCGCTTATTCCAATCCCATCAACAGCGCCACAAAAAGGATGGTCCAACTCACCAGCCAGTTGCTGGCCTATGCCAAAGGCGGTAAATACAAAGAACACCTCAGTGATATGAGCGAGGTGGTCCAATCCACCCTTTCCTTCGTCAAACACACCATTCCCGATACCATAACCGTCAACACAATGTTCAAGACCGATTTGCCCTGGGTTAAAATCGATACCACCCAGATCCAAATGGTTGTCTCGTCTATCGTCTCCAACGCCGTCGAGGCTTCGGAACCCAACGGCCAAATCAACATCTTCTGCAAAAGCGTTGTGGTCACCGGCGAAAACCGGGAAAAACACAGCAACATACCGCCAGGCCGTTATGTCTCCTTTGTAACAGCCGACACCGGTATGGGAATGGATGAAGAGACCATCAAACGCATCTTCGAACCGTTTTTCACCACCAAATTCGAAGGTCGCGGATTGGGCATGGCGGCTGTTTACGGTATCATTAAAAACCACGGAGGCCATATTCATGTGACCTCCCAGCCGGAGGAAGGCACTGAAGTACGCATCTACTTGCCGGCCCAAGAAGATTCAGACACGCCCCTTGCCGACGGCAAAGATCTACCCATCAAAGGCAGCGGCACCATTTTGATGGTAGAAGATGAAGTCGACATTGTTGAAATAAACCAGGCTTGGCTCAAACGCATCGGATATAGCGTCATTATAGCCACTACCGCACACGAAGCCATAGAGATTATCTGCCATACCGAAGTGCAATTTGATGCGGTTCTGTTGGATCTGGTTCTTCCGGATATGGATGGGGCGGCCATATATCCACATATTCGGGAACATCGCCCTCTGGCCAAAGTCATCATTTGCAGCGGCTACGATCAAGACGGCTCCACCCAGAAACTGCTGGACGCCGGTGCCGACGGCTTTCTGCATAAACCATTTACTTTAATTGAGCTCAGTAAAATACTAAACCAGGTCCTGCAGCCGGAGCGGAAGGGCATCCCCAAGGAAGACAACTCGCCTTTTAGAAACTAGAAGCCATCTCAAAATGGATTAGAAAACAAGTCAGCACACGACCAAAAGCTCGATATGAGATATGGTAATTGCAAATTAGTTCATCTCAGGTCTACTCTTTGTTCCATATATAATTAAAGAGAGTTAAAGGGGAAGGAGATTATCGAACCTTGAGGGCCAATCCAACCGATTGACATTCAGTAAAAAACATAATAAATACAAGTTTAAACAGCCTTTAGAAGGCCAGTATACCCTTCAAAATCGCGATCTTAGCACAGCAATTGAATAAACCGATATGGCGCGGGCCAACAGACGCTTTAAACCGGGATACATCAGTCATTTAATCCTCAGTTGCCATAAGTGTAAGAGGGAAATCGGCGAGTATTAGGCAACGGTGCCCAAAAATTTCTAAGGAATCGGGAACGGGTAATGATATATTGGGTATTAACGGTTCCATGGGCAAAAATTAATATATTTTACAATGGTTCCGTTAAATCATTTCGATTAATCAATATATCAATACCCGTCGCTAAAACCTACGCATGGGTGCCCACGATCAAGCAATAGCAAACGAATAGGCTGAGCGCTATAGAAGGCCAACATTCGGAATGGTAGGCATGAGCAACATCTTCATCAGCCACAGCAGCCGTGACAAGCCCGCAGTCGCGGATCTCCAAGCAAGGCTTGAGGAGCAGGGACACCACTCTGTGTTCCTGGACCTGGACCCGGAAATGGGCATCCCGGCCGGCGTCAGCTGGGAGCGCACGCTCTACACCAAACTACGAGCTTGCCGAGCTGTTGTTGCCCTGTGCAGCGACAGATACCTTGCCTCCCAGTGGTGTTTCACCGAGATCGCCCTCGCACGGATGGAGGGTAAGGAGCTTTTTGTTCTTCAGATCAATCCCTGGAACGAGCAAACGAAGATGCCCTCGATCCTCACTGAGGAGCAGTACATCGACCTTAGAAAGGACCAGGACGACGGTTACCAGCGGCTCTGGAACGGATTCAAGGTCAAGGGGATCGTACCGATGGAAGCGCGCCAATGGAAACCCGAGGAGCCACCGTATCCTGGTATGCGTGCCTTCAAGGAAGAGGACGCTCCTATCTTCTTCGGCCGCGATTCGGAGATTCGCGAAGGTGGCGAGCTGCTCAATCGAGTCCAGCGCCAGGGTCATCCAAACCTGGTCATGGTGCTGGGCTCCTCTGGCAGCGGCAAATCTTCGCTGGTCCGCGCCGGGATCGTGCCTCTGCTGCGGCGTGATCGCTGTCGGTGGAGGGTAGTGAAGCCTTTCCGACCAGGACAGCAACCAGCTCGTGAACTTGCCTCCTCGCTGAGCCAAGCCTTCAACGATGCCGGGCAGGCCTTCGCTTGGGAAGAGATCCAAAACTGGATGGAATCTGAAGCCGGTTGTGACCTTGCTGCACCGCCCCTGGAGCCGCAAGAGACCGCCAAGGCTGAACCGGCCAGGGAAAGGCTTTTGATAGCGCTAAGCGATATGGAAGAGGAGCTGACTGCCGCCGATGAACAGGTGGCGAACTCGGTAAGCTATCTAAAGGACTATCTCAGCAAAAAGCGGGCGAAGATACCTCGTTCTTTGGCGGATACCCCGCCCCCATCGATCACAAGCCCTCTGGCAGAACTCGTCTACAGGCTGCGTCTTCAGAGCGGATTTGCCGAGGCCACTGTGGTGATTGTGATCGACCAATTCGAGGAACTGTTAGGTCACGATGCCATGCACCCGGCAAGCCGTTTTCTGGCGATGCTGCGTTCCGCGATTGAGGGACAAGATAGCCGGCTGCTAATTATCGGCACCATGCGCTCAGATTATCTGGGTATGCTGCAGAGATCGGCCTCTCTCCAGGGTCTCGATTTCCGAAGCCTCTCGGTGGGACCGATAGCAAAAGACGGCATGCGTCAGATCATCGAAGAGCCAGCCAAACTGGGTCAAATCCAGCTCGAAAAGGGTCTTTCGGATCTTCTCCTGGAAGACACCGAGACCTCGGACGCCCTGCCGCTATTGGCGTTCACCTTGCGGATGATGTGGGACCGATATTGCGACAAGCGGTTGTTCGAAATTCGTGAGTACAGGATGCTTGGGGGGTTGAAGGGAGCAGTTGCCCAAGTGGCTGACGAGACACTGGAAACTGCTCTTACGCTGGGCAAAGAGAGGGACCTGCGCGATGCGTTCCTCAGCTTGGCGCGACCCGCCGCCGGGGGTTGGGCTCGTCAAGCCACACGCTTTGAGGATCTGGCCAAAAGCGTCCATCCTATGCTCCAGCAATTTATCGACCGGCGTCTGCTGGTTATGCGGGCGGATGGCAGTGTCGAGGTGGCCCATGAAGCCCTCTTCCGCTCCTGGAACCGACTTAAAGGCTGGCTCGACGAGAACGCCGAAGGCCTACAGTTGTTACGCGAAATCCAGGTCGATGCAGCGAAGTGGCAGAAGGCGGCGACAGACGAAGAGAAGGGACCTTATCTATGGCGCGGCGGTCGCCTGGCGCGCGCTCTGGAACTGCGAGACGGAGGCGTGCTGGCCTTCAAGGATCTCGACAAGTCGTTCGTCGAAGCCTCGGAACACGCTGAGAGGGCGCATCACCGGCGCAAGCGACGCGTCGCTCGGTTGATCACAGGGAGCTCTATTGCTGTGGCTCTGATCATGGCTATGCTTGCCATGGGGATGCACAAACAGTGGCAGGAGGCCCTGAGATTAGAAAGCCTGTTTCTCGCCGATGCTGCGGAACGCAAGCTAAAAGAAGGCGACGCAGTCACTAGCGCGTTGCTTGCGCATGAAGGGTTGCAAAATCCCAACGCGAGTGAATTGAGGCAGCAATTCCGACCTTACGTTCGAGAAGCTGAAGTCAGCTTAAATTCCGCTTGGGGCGCCCAGCGCGAACGGTCCATCCTCGCCGGCCATGGCAACAGGGTGTCAACCGCCGAATTCAGCCCGGACGGCACCCGCATTGTCACCGCCTCATGGGATACGACGGCACGGGTCTGGGACGCAACGACAGGCTCGCAGATGGCTGTGCTCAAAGGCCATAGCAAAGCGTTGCCGAGCGCTACGTTCAGCCCGGACGGGACGCGCATTGTCACCGCCTCATGGGATGCGACCGCACGCGTATGGGACACAACGACAGGCTCGCAGATGGCTGTGCTCAAAGGCCATAGCAAAGCGTTGCCGAGCGCTAGGTTCAGCCCGGACGGGACGCGCATTGCCACCGCCTCATGGGATGCGACCGCACGGGTGTGGGATGCAATTACGGGCTCGCAGATTTGCGTCCTCAACCATACCGCCCCAGTGCAAAGCGTTGCGTTCAGTGCGGATGGGGGCCTTATCGTCACTGCCTCAGACGACCATACGGCGCGGGTGTGGGACGCAACTACGGGCAGGCTGATTACCGAACTCAACGGCCATAAGAAAGCTCTGCTGAGTGCTACGTTCGGCCCAGACGGGCCCCGCATCGTTACTGCCTCATTGGATGCGACGGCACGGGTGTGGAACGCAATGACAGGTTCGCCGATAGCCGTGCTCAACCATACCGGCCCAGTACAAAGTGCTGTGTTCAGTGCGGATGGAAGTCGTATCGTCACTGCCTCAGACGACTATACGGCGCGGGTGTGGGACGCGGTGACGGGGAAGCCACTCGCCACCCTTAGAGGCCATCAGCGAAGGGTGCGGAAGGCAACGTTCAGCCGGGATGGAATCCGCATCATCACTGCCTCGGACGATGAGACGGTGCGGTTGTGGGATGCGGAGACCGGCATGTGGCTCACCACCTTCGCTGGCCACACTGACTGGGTGTGGAGCGCCGCGTTCAGTCCGGACGGGACACGCATCGTCACCACCTCGGACGACAAGACGGCGCGGGTATGGGACGCGGCAACGGTCACGATCCTCGCCGGCCATAAGGGCATTGTGCGAAGCGCTGCGTTCAGTCCGGACGGGAGTCGCATTATCACCACCTCGGACGACGACACGGCACGGCTCTGGGACGCGGCGACGGGATACGAGGTTGATATCTTCTCTTGGGAAAAGGACAAAATGAAGAGCGCCGCGTTCAGCCCGAACGGGGCTTATATCATTACCGCTTCTGGCGATCAGGATGTGCAGGTGTGGGACTGTGCAACAGGAAAAAAGCTTGCCTTCCTCATGGACCATCCCGGTCAGGTGCGAAGCGCTGCGTTCAGTGCAGACGGCACCCGTATCATAACCACAATGAAAAACCACACAGTGCGGGTATGGGACGTAAAAACACGCGTGCCGTTCCCCACCCTCGACGGAGATAAGAAAGCGTTCAGCCCGGATGCCACGCAGGTCGTTACCGTTTCACGCGATAATACGGCCAGGGTCTGGAATGCGACGACGGGGGAGGTCATCCACACCCTTGAAGGTCATGCAGGTACGGTGCGCAGTGCTGCCTTCAGCCCCGACGGTTCCTGCATAGTCACCGGTTCACGCGATAATACTGCGAGGGTTTGGAATACGACGACAGGGGAGGTCATCCACACCCTTAAGGGGCATACCGCCTGGGTGAACAGCGCCGTGTTCAGCCCTGATGGGGCCCGCATCGTCACCGCTTCCGGGACAGGGGACAATACAGTGCGGGTGTGGGACGCGACGACAGGCAAGCTAATCCTCCCCCCCCTGGAGAGCCATACCGATTGGGTCAACAGCGCTACATTCAGCCCGAACGGGAAGTATATTGTAAGCCGTTCAGAGGACAAAACGGCGCGACTGTGGGACGCAGCGACGGGCAAGCTGTTAACCATTTTTGCCGGCCATCCGGCAGGAGTGCGAGGCGTAGCGTTCAGTCCAGACAGTGCACGTATCGTTACAACCTCCCTGGAGCGGGTAGCGCGAGTCTGGGATATCAAGATCTTGGCTAAACAAGTCCTGATTGATCGAACCAAAAAAAGCGTACATCGTTGTCTCACGGAAGAGCAACGAAAGCAATATTTCCTTCCGCCAAAACCGCCTCGATGGTGCGTTGACCTGGGCAAATGGCCATACAATAGAAGACAGGAGAAATGAGAATGTCTGAAACCGTTACCCCCCTTTGGGTATTCAACTGCAACCCAGAAAGTAAATACGTAAAACGGCAGGAGGTAAACTCGGCCGCGATATCTGATGACGGAAGTCTCGTCGTAGCGGGAACATTTTACCACGACTATGAGAACAATGCTCCTGAGAAAACCCCACCTCAATCGGATTTCTTTATGTACTGCTTCGAAGCAGATCAAACGGATCCGCGCCATCCTCAACCAAAACATATATGGCTCCAAAGCAGCCAAGAAGGCTTTTATTCGGTGGACATTTCGGGTGACGGGCATCTCGCTGCAGGAGGAGGGAAGAATTTTTCTGTCGCTTACCGGACGCTGGATGGCACTCGGGTTCTTTACCACCAGACCGAATCCCGCGTGAATCAGCTGGCACTCTCAAAAGATGGGACCTGGCTGGCTGTCGCCAGCGACAAACTCTACCTGTTTCGATATGATGGAAAACGATACAACCAGGCTCCCGAAACGTTCCAACCACCGAACGAAGCTTACAGCGTCAGCATGTCATTGGATGGAAAGCGCATTGTGTTTAGCGATTATGACTCCCGCGACGATAAAGGCGCTAAGGCTAAAGTTTTTCTGCTTTCCAATGTTAATGGCGCTTTCCATCAGGTAAATGCGTTCACGGAGAATGAATCGTATTCGCATTGCGTACACATGAGCAATGGTGGAAAGTACTTTGCGGCAGGTGGCCAAGCTTCCGGAAAAGGATGTATTCACTTTTTTGATTATAGTGAATTCGCAACAACCGGAAGACCGACATGGACTTTCGAAGTCCCAGGCATTGTCTATAGTATTTTCGTCGACGATCAAGGACGCACCGTAGCAGTATGCAATGACGGCCCCGATGCTGGATTCGTCATGCTGTTGGACAATACTGGTCGTAAGCTCTGGTTTAGGCGTGTCGAAAGAAACCCGAACAGCGTCACCATGGCTGAAGAATATGTCACGGTGGCTACCGGGCATCCCAACTCAACCCCTGGCAATCCTAGCCCCGGCTACTTTTATCTACTCTCTTCCGCAAACGGAAATACGATCTGGAAATACGAAGTGGAGCCACCAGATATGTGTTGGCCAATGGTGATTTCCAGTGAAGCCACGGGGATCGTCGCGGGTAGCGATAACCAGCAGATCCTTTACTTCCAACCGGGACCTTGAGGAACTTCTGTCCATAAGTAAACAATCATAAAATCTATGGCTCTCCATAGTGGCTGATGTCGGTCTACCGGCAATACTTTATAGCCAACAATAGCTGATTACGCAGCATGCTCAGCAAGCGGTGCTCAGTTACACTGAGGGGCGGGCCGTCTTTAGCGCGGTCGGCGTATAACGCCCCGACGCATACTTTTTGCACCACCAGCGGTAAAAAAATGAAAGCCGGCGCGCCGATGTGGGCATGATACCACGGGGGAATCAAATTGCTCATTTTCTTGTCGTTGGCGTTGGCAACGATAAGGTCTTTTCCCACTTTGATGGAATAATTGAAAAGGTCCTTGTCCCCATGGACGGCAAATCCCACCCTGCGGATGAGTTGCCGGCAGTTTGCGCCATAGCCGAATCGCACCTCTATGGTTCGGCTGTCTCCACTGCGCAAGAAGAGCAAAGCGCGTTGAAATCCCAGGGAGCGGTAGAGAATTTCCAGGCTCATTATGGCAACATCGTTTACATCGTAATCCGCCATAATCGTCTCCGAAATTTCCTGAATGCCTTCCATGATGATATCTTTGGGATTTTGTACACCCGAATCGTCCCCGCTCGTTTTCAGGTCCTCCGCATCGGTCAGTTGGAAGCACTGGTCACCAGCCGGAGCCTGCTCCCTTCTGAGAGGAGAAGCATCAGATGACAACTGCCTTAAAAAGGAACTCGTGCCAAAATCGATATCCATGGCGCGGGCATGCTGTTTGGCCTTGCCCACGGAGTCTTTGATCAACTTTCTGAGTTGGCGTTTTGAAATCACAATCCGGGATTTATAGCGATCAATCAAAGCTTTTAACATTTGGTCGGATTGCCCCAATCCATGCTCCTGAATGGCTGCCGTGAGTTCCCGGACAAAACTGGTGAGCGCCCAGAGCCTTGCCGGCGGATTCTTTTTATCATCGAGGTGATCTTCGGCAAGCGGCTGCATGGCTTCACAGATCTGCCGCGGAAAATTCCACTGTCTGGCCACCGCCGTGCCCAGCTCTTCATAGGATACGCCGGTGGCGATCTTTGCCGCTTTGGTTTCATCATCCGCGTTGGTCGACGTCCACTGGCCGACTTTATGATACTCATCGGGCAAATAGTTCATCATCACCATTTTGCCCAAAGGGTTCATCATAGCGCACACATACGCCTCCTCCGGATCGATGTTGCCATCGGTTTTGGCAATACCACGGGACAGCACGCCGGACCAGAAGGAGCTCACCACCGCCTCTTTGAGATCCACCACATTGGTTTTGTTCTTGAAATGCTCGAAAAGGACCAAACTGATGGCCGCCAACCGGACATTCTCGTATCCCAGGACCACAACAGCCCGGCTGACGGTGGACACCTTTCCCGCGGCCCGACCGTAGAAAGCGGAGTTGACCAGTTTGAGTAATTTGTTGGTCAAGGCATAGTCCTTCAAAATCACATTGGCCAGCTCAGATGGGTCGCAATCCTCTGGATTTGTAGACAATTTCTGATTGATTTCAACGATATATTTTGAAACTGTTGGAAAATCATCCGTTTTTCCAATACGCTTGAGCATCCGCGCCAAAGGGTTTTCAGAGGTCTCCGGGGGATTTGACAGAGGCGCCGGCTTATCAGTCAACAGCATAGGCACGCCTCTTTTCTGTATATTTATTTTGCATCATGTGTGTCAACCGGCCTGTGCACTCGATTAAACACTCAACCAGAACGGGTTTGTATTGTGTCTATCCAATAGTGTATCGGCATTAATGACGAAAAGTTGATCCTTAGCTCAAGGTTTTTGATCTGATTTATTCGGGATCGCTGTCGGGATCGGGATCGAACATGTCGGGTATTATAGTTCTTTTCGATAGCGATCCCGATAGCGATTTCGATCCCGATTAAAACAACTTAAATTAATGACATTAAGTTTAAGCTGATTGCTGTATCTAAAACCAAAGACGGTCTGAACCCGGTCATTGGCGAAGCTCACAGGTGTTATACCCGGCGAATCAATTTCCGGGAAGGATGGCGCGGTCATCTATGGCAGGGCAAGTTTTTGTCCTTCATCATGTAGAAGCCTTATTTGCCAGCTTGCACAAAATATGCAGAACTTAATCCAGTGCGCACGGAATTGGTAAATAACCTGAAAAATGGCCGTGAAGCAGAGCTGGACCTCATATTACAACTTTATTTGACCCTTATTTTTTTAATTGACAATTCGAATGCAATCCCTTACATGTCTATCACATCGAAGTAACAATCCAAGAACCACCACATTTAAATTCTTTTCCTTAAAATAGTATTAAACAGAGCGAAAGAGATCCTATTTCATTGTTGACTGGCTTAAGAGGCCCCGGTTCGAATATACTTTACGGACTAAGTTAAAATCAGGTAAACTAATATTAACCCGGCAAATATTAATACCAAATTTATGCGAAGTATGCTATAGTACTT
>JASFER010000135.1:0-15879 GCA_050124755.1 Desulfobacteraceae bacterium | reverse complement strand
ACGTTCAAATATAATCTGTACAAAACAACCGCCGCCACCGCCGCCACCGCCGCCGGGGCTGCCGGAGCTGCTGATGGAAGCAGCGATGTTGCCGGCATAGGCTTGGTTTGAGTACCCACTGTCACCGAGTGCGGTTTGGGCCTGAACGCGGTAGTAGTAGACGCTCCCACCGGATATGGTGTCATCCGAATAAGAGGTTGTGGCGGCATTCACCTGGTCGACGGTGGAAAAATCCATCTCACCGTCCTCGCGTCTTTGGATCGTGACCAGGCCTGTGAGGGGAACCGAGGCGGTCCAATTGAGCAGGACGCAGTCATCGGGCTGGAGATTCGCACTGAGAGAAAGCTCCCGAAGCAACGTCAACGCTTGATAAGCGTTGACCCGTCCACCGGAAGCAACCTTATCCAAAATATTTTGGTCCAGGTCGACACTGTTCTCGATAATGGACTTAACTTCCGCGGGTGTAAGCGAGCCGTTTTCCGATAGAATCAGAGCTGCCAGCCCGGAGACATACCCCGCCGCCATAGATGTCCCTTGCATAAATTGATAGCTGTCGATGGAACTGGCTGCCGTGAGGGTCACATTATCGATGAAAAATCCGGCACCGGTGACGGAACTGTCGCTGGTAAATCGCAAACGCAGGTAGACTTGGGAATCTCCGTCCCATTCCCCCAGATCGGCCAGGGCCGTCATCCAATAGGGCACGCTGCCGGAAATGCCTACGTATTTAACCGCACCACCGACTTTCATCGGCAAAGATGTCCAATTGAAACCGTCGTTGGACGCATCCAATTTGAGGTAATCCGCTTTCGTCTCTGAGCTGCCGATAATCTTAAAAGTCAGCAGACTGGCAGAAAAACCGCTGAGGTTCTGTGTGGGAAACTGAGCCCACGTGTCTGCATTATTGACGTAATTTCCATAGGGGGTGCTCCCCAGCGCCGGCGCACCGGAAACGGCCGGCGGGTCTTCAACATCCCATGCATCGCCGGTGCCGCCGGTGGTCCACCCATTCATATCGCCGTCATTAAAATTGTCCGACCACAAAGTTTGACGGCCGTCGTTCAGACTGTAAATGCGTACGCCGGGTGCAGCGACATCGACAGTGACGGTTCCATAGTTTGAGAACCAGGCCAATTGATCCATCTGGTCGCTGGCGCCCACGGAGATGATGTTGGCGCTGTTATAGCTGGCCGGGTAATAGGGTACCGCGTCGGTGTCGGTGGCATAGTTGCCTGCGGCGCACACAAACAGGGCATTGGCGCCGGCCATCACGCTTCGAAGGGTTGAGCTGTAACCGGCTCCACCCCAGCTGCAATTGATGATTTTGGCGCCGTTGTTCAAGGCATACTGAATGGCGGCAATGGCGTCCGCTGTGGTGCCCTGGTCAAAGGCATTCATGAAACGGACCGGCATGATGCTCGTTCGCCAGGCGACACCGGCAATACCCCTGTTGTTGTCACCAGCAGCGGCGGCAATGCCGGCCACATGGGTCCCATGGCCGGTTGCATCCTGAGGATCGTTGTCGCCATCGGAAAAATCCCATCCGTGGACGTCATCCACATAACCATTGCCGTCGTTATCCACGCCATCTCCGGCCGTTTCGCCGGCGTTTGTCCAGATGTTTACGGCCAAGTCCGGATGGTTGATATCGCATCCCGTATCCACCACGGCAACGATTACCGATGTGTTTCCGGTGGTAATATTCCATGCCAAAGGGGCGTCCATATCGACGCCCGGGGTGCCCACATACCCGCCGACGACCTGGCCCGTGTTGTAGAGTCCCCATTGCTGGGAAAAGGATGTGTCATCCGGGATGGCTTGAGCCTGAAGGATGTAATTGGGTTCGACAATTTCAACATTGGGATCTTTTGCATAGACGGCCAACGCCTGTTCCACGGTTGTATCGGAATCGAGAACAATATGGTGAATACGACTGCTGCCGATGGCTTGGGCCTTGCGAACACGGGCGGCACCTTGTACGGCCAATCGATCTGAAGCGCGGGTGTGTGTTTTATACTTCACCAGCAACTCGCCGGCCTTGTAAAGCAGGGAATTGCTTTTAGCCAACGAATGACTAGCGCTTAAAACGGTGAAGGCGATCAATGCCAGCGTCGTAACCGTTTTTCCTGATTTCATACCCACTTCCTCAATGTCTGGGATTAAAGTACCGTTTGAAAGGGGGCTTTCCCTGAGGGCGGTATCGTCACAGATAGCCTAAAACTTAAGTATGATTTGCATGGTCCTGAAAAAGCATTTCCCAAAATGTCCGGGATCGGACCTCCGGACTGTGATGACGCAAAGGGTGAGAAAAGACGATTTGGGTTGTGGGCGCAATATGTTGCGTAGCCTATTTGCTTGACACACAAACAAATTCCTATATACTATCGAAACTAACCAAATGACGAGTGCTGCTCCTCTCTACTGGGTTATTTTGGTATGTGACCACACGAGGCGGGATGGGAAAGGCGTTATTCATCGCAGAAGGAGATGTGGTTGAATCTGCTGCTCAGCTGTTAACTACCCTTGGTCATGAAGTCGACGTTGTCGATGATATCAGCCGTGGGTGGGAACTTGCCGCCAAGCAAAGCGTCGACGCCGTCGCCCTGGCATTGAAGCTCAAATCAGGCAGCGGGCTGGCGCTGCTGCCGAGACTCAAACAATTGCCCCACAGCCCGGAAGTCGTGGTCATGGCCTCCAATGCGGAACCAAAGGCCGCAGAGTTCGCCTTGCGTAACGGCGTCTGGGACTTTCTTCTGATAAAATCCCTGCCCGAACCCATTGCGACTTGCATTGATCAAGCCCTTCAATATCGCAAAGAGCAAAAGGGTGATTCACCGCCGCCAGCCGTAAAGCGAGAAAAAATCATCGGCAACAGCCCTGCGATGAAACACTGCCTGCAGCTATTGGGGCAGGCGGCGGTCAGTGATGCCAACGTGCTGATTACCGGTGAAACAGGTACCGGCAAGGAGCTCTTTGCACGTGCCATTCATTCCAACAGTCCTCGATCCAGAACCTTGGGAGCGCCTGTTCGGAGCAATAATCCCCGGGCGGATAAAAATTTTGTGGTGGTGGATTGCACGGCGCTTCCGGAAACCCTTGTGGAAAGCGTTTTGTTTGGCCACACCCGGGGCGCTTTTACCGGCGCCGACCGGAACCACGACGGGTTGATTGCACAGGCTGACGGAGGAACCCTCTTTTTGGATGAAGTGGGCGAACTGCCCGCAGAAACCCAAAAAACCTTTTTACGTGTACTTCAAGAACGGCGCTACCGCCCGGTGGGGTCTCAGGTAGAAAAGGAAAGCAATTTCAGGCTCGTTGCCGCGACCAATCGGGATCTCGATGAAATGGTGGAAGCCGGTCAATTCCGAAAAGATCTGCTCTTTCGGCTGCGCGCGCTGACCATTGAATTACCCCCATTAAGGCAGCGCCGGGAAGATATCGAAGATATGGTGCGATACCATACGACAAGGCTCTGCAATGCTTACGGTATGGAACCCAAAGGATTTGCCGTCGAATTGATGGAGGCCTTGTGTGCGTATGCCTGGCCGGGTAATGTGCGGGAGTTGATCAATACCATTGACGGCATGTTGGCGGGCGGTGTCAATGATGTTACACTGTATGCCAAACATCTGCCATTGAACATTCGCGTACAAATTGTATGCGGCCATTTGAAGCATTCCCAGGATGAAAATCCGGAGGTGGAAGATGTCGAAGCGGGGTCCCTCCCTAAGTTCAAGACCTACCGTGAGTCATCCGAGCTTAAATATCTAAAGGATCTGATGGCCATAACCAACCGAAATATACCAAAAGCGTGCGAGATCTCCGGTATCTCCCGCTCCAGGCTCTACGAGATGCTGGCCAAGTACAGCCTCAGTTCGACCAATTAATGGCTGAACGATAACCCTCCAAGAACGGCAATCATAAGGCGCGCCTCTCCTGCCTGAACTGTGTAGCCAAAAAATATCCCATGTCATCCGAGGCTCGCATCGCCAAAAAGCAACTGGGAACGGCTATGAAGAATTAGGTCAATTGACACCGGCATAAAGTTAAGGTAATGATATTTAAGGGTCGCGGAAAAAATGTTTTATCCCGCGACCCTAAGCTTTCACTTCTTTTGTTTCACAGTCGTTTACGTTCAGCCGGTATTGCACAGCTTTCAACAGGTGCCGGCCGGAATGTAATCAGCGGCATGTGAACGCGGGCATTTGAAAATCGAACAAATTGATAGCGCTGGATTTAAGGAATGGATCGTAGAACCTTTCTGAAGATCACCGGCATCGGCAGCATCGGCTTTGCCGCCGGTTGTTCTTCCGACCCCGAGAGGAAACTATATACCCTGGTCCAGGCGCCGGAAGACATGGTGACCGGCAAGGTTGCCTGGTACGCCACCACTTGCCGGGAGTGCCCGGCGGGATGTGGCGTTTTGGCCAAAAACCGGGAAGGCCGTGTGATCAAGCTGGAAGGCAATCCCCTGCATCCTGTCAATCGGGGCAAATTGTGCGCCCGCGGCCAAGCCGCTTTGCAGGGGCTCTACAATCCGGACCGCATCAAGAAACCCTTGCTCAAAACGGAGAGCGGGTGGCAATCCATTGACTTTCCCAAGGCCGCAGCGCTGATTCGGGAGCGCATGGACCAATCCGCGGCCAAAGGCCCCCATCGCATGGCCATGATAACCGAGGTGGTCGGCGATACGCTGCTGAAACTGCTCACCACGGTTTTAAGCCAACACGGCGCCAAAGGGCCTTTGGTTTACGAACCTTTCGGTTTCGAGTCCTTGAAATTCGCCCACAACAGGCTTTTCGGCAACCCCATGTTGCCCGCTTTTCGAATGGATCAGAGCGATCTGCTGCTCAGTTTCGGCGCCGATTTTTTGGAAAGCTGGCTCTCGCCGGTGGAGTACGCCCGTAAGTTCAAAGCCATGCATGCTGTGGAAAACGGCCAAAAGGGGCGTTTTTTTCACATCAGCCCCTACCAGTCCCTGACGGCCGCCAATGCCGACAAATGGTTTGCCTGCCGCCCGGGCGGCGAATCCGCCGTCTTGATGATGTTGATTCAAAACACCCTCGATGGCGGACGCGGCCGCCACCTCAACATGCCGCTGCGAATGGCCCTGCTTCGCATAACGCGGCCGTTTACGCTGGCCAAAGTGGCCCAATGGACCGACCTGCCGGTGACGGAACTGGGAAGACTGGCCCACAAGGTCATGACCGCCCGACGCCCCCTGGTTTTGGGGTCCGCAACCGCCGCCGATGGGAGCCCTGCAGCGGCCGTCGATCTGGCAGCCGCACTGTTGAACATCATTTTAGACCCGCAACTGACCCTGTATGACTTTGATCAGCGCCACCGTGTGGAGGTCGCCGCACCCCGCTCCGCCGTGGCGGATCTTTTTCAAACGGCCTCCACAGGCGGGCTGGATCTGCTTTTCCTGAACAATGTCAATCCCCTGTTTACCATGCCGGCGGACAGCGGAGCAGCCGAAGCGTTGAAACGCCAGGGGCTGTTCGTGGTGGCTTTTGCCAATGCCATGGATGAAACCGCTGCAGCCGCCGATTTGGTATTTCCGGTTCAAACAGCGCTGGAATCCTGGGACATCTATGAGAGCAAACTGGCCATGCAGGCCACCTTGCAACCGACATTGGGAAAAATAACGGCCGCCCCCCATCTGGGGGACCTGTTTTTACAATTCATACCGGATGACCGCCGGCCGGCGGCCGACTACCGCAGCCACTTGATTCGACAATTAGCTGATCAAAATAGAATCAATTCGGTCAAGGATTGGATAGAGACCTTTCAAAACGGAGGCCAATTCGTAGCCGGACGCAACATGTCCAAACCGGATATGACAGCGGGCGATGAGGTTGCGGTGACCCTCTCCGACCTGATGGCAAAGCCGCCATCACCGGAAACCGGAAGGCAAAGGGTCTACGTTGCGCCGTCCTTGCGTCATTGGGATGGACGCGGGGCCAATCGCCCATGGCTTTCGGAAATTCCCGATCCCGTATCCCAGGTGGCATGGCAAACCCTGGTTTGGGTGCATCCCCAAACCATGACCGCCAATGGCTGGTCGGAGGGTGACGTCATAAAAATCCAAACAGACCATGGCCGGATTGAGGTACAGGCCTATGCATACGCCGGTTTGCATCCCGATGTCATGGTGGTCCCCATGGGGCAAGGGCACTCCCAATTCGGTCGCTTTGCACAGGGTCAGGGGGCAAACCCCCTGGCATTACTGGGAGCCGATTTGGAACCATTGGCGGGGGCACCCCAATACACGGCCCAAGTCAAAACAGTCTCCGCAGTGGGCCAAAGATCACCCTTGGCCGGCGTGTCGGGCAGCCGCGACCAATATGAGCGCAAAATCGCCTTAAGCGTTCCCCTTGAAGAGGCCTCCCAACCGGAGAAGCCGGGCAAAGGCCTGGCTATGAACGATTTTCCGTTCACCCTGCCATTGCCTGAGGGCTACGATCACCACCGGGATATTTACCATGCCCATGAACATGATACCTACCGATGGGGCATGGTGGTGGATCTCGATCGATGTATCGGCTGCAGCGCCTGCGTGGCCGCCTGCTACGCCGAAAACAATGTGGGCGTGGTCGGTGAAAAGCAGATCATCAAAGGCCGGGAAATGGCCTGGATACGCATCGAGCGTTACGAGGATCCCGACGATCCCACCCGGCACATCTATTTTCCCATGATGTGCCAGCATTGCGACAATGCGCCTTGTGAATCGGTTTGCCCCGTGTATGCGCCCCACCATTCCAAGGAGGGGCTCAACAACCAGATATACAACCGCTGCATCGGTACCCGTTTCTGCGCCCAGAACTGCCCCTACAAGGTACGCCGCTTCAACTGGCTCGATTGGCAGTGGCCCGAGCCTTTGAACATGCAGCTCAATCCCAATGTGACCGTACGCAGCAAAGGGGTGATGGAGAAGTGCTCCTTTTGCATTCAGCGCATCAAGACGGCCCATGACAATGCCAAGAATGAACGCCGGAAAATCAGGGATGGAGAAGTCGTACCGGCCTGCGTCCAGACCTGCCCCACCAGCGCACTGCACTTCGGCAACCTCATGGATGCCCGGAGTACGGTGCGCAAACTGATCACCGATCCCAGGGCCTATCAGGTCATGGGGTATTTGAATACCAAACCGGCGGTGATCTACTTGAAGAAGGTTGTGCAGACGATATAATGCTACTGTCCTACCAAAAAATAGACAACGCCGTTCTCAACACCCTGGATGCGCCGGGCAAAAGCTACTGGGTGGTGGTGGCCATGCTTTTCCTGGGTGTCCTGATGGGAGCCGGCTGCTGGATCTATCAAATCCTTGTGGGCATCGGCGTAGCCGGGCAGAACAACCCGGTGCACTGGGGGACCTATTTGATCAATTTCGTCTTCTGGGTGGGAATTGCCCACTCCGGTACCCTGATATCGGCCATCCTGCATCTCTTCCGGGCCGGATGGCGCAACCCCATTGCCCGGGCGGCCGAGACCATGACGGTCTTTGCCGTCTGTACCGCCGGCCTCTACCCCTTTATCCATCTGGGCCGGGTATGGATGGTGTACTACATGCTGCCCGTACCCAACCAACGCCTGCTGTGGCCCAACTTCCAATCACCGCTGATGTTCGACGTCGTGGCCATCAGCACCTACCTGACCGTAAGCTCCCTGTTCTGGTACACCGGCATGCTGCCCGACCTGGCCATCATCCGCGATCGGGCCCAGGGTGTTCGCAAGAAAATCTTCACGGTCATCTCCCTGGGCTGGACCGGAGAATTCGAGCAGTGGCGCCATTATGCCCGGGGTTACCTTTTCTTCGCGGCACTGGCCACGCCGCTGGTAATTTCGGTCCACAGCGTGGTGTCCTGGGATTTCGCCCTGGGCGTCGTGCCCGGCTGGCACACCACCATCTTCGCGCCCTACTTTGTGGCCGGCGCCATTCACAGCGGACTGGCCATGGTGGTGACGTTGATGATTCCCCTGCGCAAAATATTCCGCCTGCAGGCGATTATCACCATGAAGGTGCTGGAAAGCGTGGCCAAAACCATCGTCTTCACCGGCTTGATCGTCATGTTCGCCTACAGCACGGAAGTGTTCATTGCCTGGTACAGCCACAATATCGTTGAAATGGAGAGCTTCTGGTGGCGCGCCTTCGGCGACTATGCCATAGAGTACTGGATCATGGTGAGCTGCAACACCCTCTTTCCGCTGCTCTTTCTTTTCAAAAAGATACGCACAAATATCGTCTGGTTGATGGTCATCTCCATTTTAGTCAATGTGGGCATGTGGTACGAGCGCTTCGTGATCATCATCGGCAGCGTGGCCCATGATTTCATACCTTACGCATGGGGGCTCTACCGCCCCACATGGGTGGAATTCGGCATCATGATCGGCAGCTTCTGCCTCTTTTTCTTCTTGTTCGTGCTGTTTGTAAAACATCTTCCGTCGGTCTCCATGACGGAAATGAAAGAGACCCTGCCCACAGGAGCGGCCCATGAATAGTGAACGTATCACCATTATGGGCATTTTTGACAATGAGAACCAAACCGCTGCGGCCATACGCGGCCTTCGCGATGCCGCTTATGCGGTTGAGCGCGTGCACAGTCCCATACCCAGCCACGCGATCGCCGACGCCCTTCAACTGCCCAAAAGCAGGGTGGGATGGTTCACCCTGGCCGGGGGCATCGCCGGGTTTTTCGCCGGGTTTCTGCTGGCCGCCTTCACCGCCACCCGCTGGGATATCATAGTGGGCGGCAAACCCATTGTGGCGCTGGTGCCCTTTGTCATTGTGGGCTTTGAGTTTACCATTCTGTTTGCCGTCTTCGGCAACGTCCTGGGGTTGATCTCCCAGGCCGGATTACCGCGGTTCACTGTGGCCCCGGGATATGATCCGACGTTCAGCGGAGACCGCTTCGGGGTTTTGGCCAGTTGTGCGGCCGAAGAAAAAAGCAGGCTGTCCGATTTATTTAAAGACCAGGGTGCTGAAATCAAGGTTGTAGAATGAACGCAAACACCAAACCGTCAGAGCAAAAAGTTCCCAAGGCAATGCGCCGTCTACCGCTTATTTTGGCCGCGGCCGGCATTGCCGTGTTCGTCGTTCAGATAACGGCCGGCGCCGCCGCAAGAGCCTGGCAGTCCTATTTGATCAATCTGCTGCTCTTCGCCGCCATCGCCCACGGTGCCGTCCTTTTTTCTACGCTGATGAATACCGTAGGCGCCCGCTGGAGCGGTCCCTTGGCTGATCTGGCCGAAGCCTTTACCGCCTTTTTCCCCATATCCTTTGTCCTGTTTATAGTGTTGTTCCTGGGTGGAGAACATGTCTTTCCCTGGCTGCATCACGACCTTCACGGCAAGGAAGTCTGGCTGAACCTTCCGTTTATGCTGACGCGGGATACCGTGGGATTGGTGCTGCTCTACGGTTTTGGATTTGCCTATCTCCATAAGGCCCTCTACTTTAAATTGAAGCAGCGCGGCGCCAGCGGAAAACTGGGCGCACGTCTGTGGCGACGCTGGCAGGCCAAATCCCCGGATGAAACCCGCCTTAAATCCAGAATGACCGTGTTCGGCCTGTTGTATATGCTTTGCTTTGCCATCGTGCTCTCCCTGCTGGGATACGACCTGGTCATGTCGGCCGATCCCCACTGGTACTCCACCCTGTTCGGGGCCTACTCTTTTGTCAAAGCCGTCTATGTGGGTTTTGGCGGATTGATCATTTTTGCCGCGCTGTTGCATCTGAGCCCCCAAAACAGTTACCAGCTCAAATCCTCCCAGTTTCACGACATCGGCAAGCTCTTCTTTGCCTTCTGCCTGGTATGGGCGGATTTCTTCTATGCCCAGTTCGTGGTCATCTGGTACGGCAATATCTCCGAAGAGACGGCCTACATCATCGAACGCACCATGACCGCGCCATGGAGCGCACTGGCCTGGACCGTATTCGCCGTTTGTTTCATCGCCCCCTTTCTGATACTGCTCAACAACCGCATCAAGACCATACCCGCAGCCATGATCGTCATCTGCGCACTGGTGATCATCGGCATGTGGCTGGAACATTTTTTGTTGGTTGCACCGGCATTTCACCCCCATGCGCACTCGCTGCCCCTGAGCTGGATCGATCCGGCCGTGGGGCTGGGTTTCTTTGGATTGCTGGCATCAGCCCTCGGTTACTATATGAAACAGTTCCCCGAGCTGTTGAATCAAACGGTCGAGGAGGGGCGCTGATGGAGATCCTCATTACCACCTTCTCCCTGCTGACCCTTCTGACGGTATTGATTCTGATCGGCACCCGCGGACGCCCCATGCGTTTTTTCACCGCCTTTGGCGATACCATGAAGGCTATCCGGGCGAACCGCGGCCCCTTTGCCTGGATGGCAGTCTGCGTGTTTCTGGTGCTCGGATTTCTCTACTTTTTTTACATCCCCCCGGCCACCAGCATTGGGCCGCTCCAGCCCATTGCATTCAGCCACCGGCTGCATGCCGGTCACAAGGCCATCGACTGTTACTATTGTCATCCCTATGTGGAACGCTCCATACATCCGGGGCTGCCGCCGGTGGAAAAGTGCCTGCACTGCCACAAATATATCATCGCCAATCATCCGGAGATCAAAAAGGAGCACAATTATTACAACACCCGAACACCCACACCGTGGCGCAAGGTCTATTACCTTGCCGAACATGTGCTCTTCAACCACCAGCGGCATATCAAGCGGGAGATTGCCTGTGAAAAATGCCACGGACAGGTGAAGCAGATGGACCGGCTCAAGAACCAACGCTTTAAAATGGGATTTTGTGTGACGTGTCATCGGCAAAACAAGGCCAATTTGGACTGTTGGCTGGCGTGTCATAGTTGAAGAAAGTTTTAGGTTTTAAGTTTTAAGTTTTAAGTGAAGGCATTCTGTCGATTTTATCTGGTTGTTTAAACGATAACGAAGTGCGGGTTTTAATATCGAACTTTATTAGGAGAATTGAGCGACTTGGACGCTGATCGCAAAGAGAGCCAAGCCACAAACGCAACCGCCAAAGGCTTTTGCCTGACTTCGGCATTTTGGATGATGGTGGCGACGTTCTACGGCCTTTTGGGGGCAACGGAATTGATGGCGCCCGATCTGACCGAGAACATGGGTGGCATCGTCTTCGGACGCGTGCGGCCCACCCATATCAACCTGGTGCTCTTCGGGTTCGTGACCCCCGGCCTTCTGGGAGCGGCCTGCTACTTTGTCCCCCGTCTGCTGCGCACCCGTCTTTACAGCGAAAAACTGGGCGTCATCACCGTAGCGGCATGGAACGTTGCGTTAGTGGCCGTTGTGGCCACCCTGGCCATGGGAATGACCCAGGGCCGGGAGTACGCCGAATTGATCTGGCTCATAGATATAGCCGTGGTGGTGGTTTTCGCCACGACCTTTTTCAATTTTATCATGACCGTCAAACAGCGCAAGGAGTCCATCCTGTACGTATCGGTGTGGTACGTACTGGCCGGCACCGTATTGACGGCCTGCACCTTTGCCCTGGGCAACGTGATCTGGCGGCCCGACACCGGGGCCCTGGTGGGCATCCCCGATGCCATCCTGCTGTGGTTCTACGGTCACAATGTGTTTGGTCTGCTGCTGACGCCGCTATCGGCCGCGGTGGCCTATTACGTCATTCCCCGCGCCACCCGCGCCCCCCTTTACAGCCACACATTGTCCCTGCTGGGGTTCTGGTCGCTGCTGGTCGTATATACCCATATCGGCACCCACCATTTACTGCAGGTACCGGTCCCCACCTGGCTGAAGGTGGTGGCCATTGTGGACAGCGTGGCCATGGTCATCCCGGTAATGGCCTTTCTGATCAACATCTGGTACACGGCCAAGGGCAAACTGGGTGAGATTCATGCCGATGTGGGAGCCAAGTTCGTCTTCACCGGTACCATCATGTACTTTTTCGTGAGCATCCAGGGCTCAATGATGTCTCTGCCCGACGTGCAGCGGGTCACCCATTTCAACAACTGGGTAGTGGCCCATGCCCACATCGGCGTGCTGGGCTTTGCCGGCATGATCGCCCTGGGAGGCGTTTACTACGTGGTGCCCAAGTTGTCCGGCAAACCCCTTTTCAGCCGGTTTCTGGCCGACTTTCAATACTGGATGATTCTCATCGGAATGGTAGGCTTCACCGTGGTGCTCACCATCGCCGGGCTGATCCAGGGCAACGCCTGGATAAACGGAGAGACCATTTATCGCGTGTTGCCCGAGATTCATATCTACTACGTGGTGCGGGCCGCACTGGGACTGATGATCTTCAGTTCGGCCGTATTGGGATTTTATAATATTGTTCGAACGTTGTACGTCAAGACAGGAGAGACGGCATGAAAATGACCCCCCTTGCCGTCGTCATCGGCAGCCTGCTTATACTAGCCACCATCGTTTTTGTGGTGGTGCTGTTGCCCTATGCGCACACCAGCAAAACCGTACCTTCGGAGATCTTCCGCCGGCGCTCGCAGGTGGAAGCCGCCGGGCGCAAGCTCTATATCGCCAACGGATGCGTCTACTGCCACAGCCAGTCCATCCGCACCGTAGACTGGGGGCTGGGAGCCGAACGCATCGCCCAGGCCGGCGATTATGTGGCCGATCACCCCATTCTGCTGGGGTCCCAGCGCACCGGCCCGGATCTGTCCCAGGACGGCGGCGAGCATCCCGACGATTGGCACATGGCCCACTTTATGAATCCACGCTATACGCGACCGCTCTCCATCATGCCGGCGTTCAAATGGCTGGGCAATAAAAACATCGATATGCTGACCCAATATGTCCAGAGTCTCGGGTTAAAACAAGCTGACCTGCGCGTGGCGCGTCAGAAGAAATGGAAGAGCGACGCCATTCAAGCTTATGAAACCGGAGTGGAAGCCAATGTGCAATGGCTCAATGACAACATACCCCAAGGATGGCGGGATGTACCCAACCCCTACCCCACCACCGAGGCCGGCTTGGCCAGGGGACATAAAATTTACCAGGATTTTTGCATCGGATGCCACGGTCCGGTGGGGGACGGCATGGGGCCGGCCCAGCCATGGATCTATCCGCCGCCATTGAACTTCACCATCTTGAAAGACCGGGAAATCAGCGGCGGCATATTATACTACCAGATCATGAACGGCATCACCGGCACGGCCATGCCCTATTTCAAGCGGGAGCTGGAATCGGAAAAAATCTGGGACGTCGGCAACTACGTGGCGGTCTACTTTATCAACGACAGCGATGCCAATACCGAACCGAGGGGGATAGATGCGGCCTATGAACCCCCGGGGGAATGACAAAAGATAATTATGTATTTTCCTTATTTCATTGCATATATCGCCATCGGTCTTACCATCAGTGTGGTGGTGTTTTACTGGGCCGTTAAGAACGGGCAGTTCAAGGATCAGCAGCGGGCGCGGTTTCTGCCTTTGAGAGATACGCAGGACGACGCTCCTGTCAAGGCGACCCGGTTTCACCGATGGGAAATATTCGGGCTGTTCTTCCTGGCCGTAGCCGGCCTCTCCATGAGCGCCGCCGTGCTGGTGTATGCCCTCTATTTCAGCAAGGTGTGATCATGAGATTTTTTGGACTCGTCAATTTTCAGCATGTCATGGGCTATATCTTCCCCACCTTGATCTTCATGGTGGTGTTTGGCGTCGGTCTGGCCTTTGCGCATCTGCACACCAAGGATGCCGAAGCGCGCAAGACCAGGATTGTCGGGCGCTTTGCCGAAGATATCGAGGACCGCAACGCACCCTTTCCCTTGGTGATGATGTTGATCATTGCCGGTGCGGTGATATGGGGTTTCTTCTATATATTGATGCACGGACTGCTGGGCGTGAAAATCTGATACTTGGCCTATAGACATGGCAGATGTCGATGAACAATAGATCGCCAGCGTTGGGCGGTTCAAAACAAACGAAAGACAGTATACGATGGAAGAAACACATACACATGAATCCGTTGCCAGGACCTATATCTGGATCGTCATCATGCTCTCCATCATTTTGTTCAAAGGATTTTTGGCTTTCTTTGTGGTATCGGACATGGGGCAACCCACCTGGGCTTACCGACCGGTCAACGATGTCCCCGCGGCATCACCATATGCCAAATACCAACTGCTGCCCACCCAGCAGCACGTCCGCGGGGACAAGGGGGAGTAGATGCTTCGAATACTGTGCGTGATATCCATTGTCGCGGTTGTTGGATTAGCCGTGTGGGGTGTGATCACCCTCTACGATGAAAACCTGAAGGTGGGTCGCATGTGGGAGACTCCCGCAGTGAAACCCCACGAGGTCCCCATTCCATTGATGGATCGCAATACCGTACCGTTGAACGGTGGTGAGATCGTCTACCGCCGGTCCGATCCGGCCGCCTTGACGGCCCCCTTTGATCTGAAACAAGCGACTTTGATAACCGCCGGCCAACTCGGATACAAACGCTACTGCATCCAGTGCCACGGAAAATACCATGACGGCCAGGGAACCGTGGGCCAAAGCTTCGCTCCCCTGCCCGGAGATTTGCGCAGCCCAAAAGTACAATCCATGCCCCCAGGCCGACTGTTTCATGAGATCAGCTACGGCATTCCCGGCGGAAGGCAACCGGCCCTGGCCAGCACCATTGGCGTGGATGATCGTTGGAAGATCATCGCATTCGTCAAATCATTGGGGATGCGCCAATAACCGCCTGCCCGCTTTCACCATGGAATGGTGGGCCCGGCAGATTCACGCCCGAAGCTGAAAAGCATCAGATACGCTGGGTAGGTGATTTATTGTTTATACCGAAAGCCAGGCGGCGTAAGCTTCAGAAACGGCTGTATCATCTCGGGATGCAACAGCCCTTTGAATTTTGGATTGATGGCTTTCGTCACTGAATATTTTAATTGCGTTCACAGCTGAAACAGCGCTTTGCTTGCGACCATTTTCGATAATGTCAATCAAATAGTCAAAGGCTCCTTCAAGCCGTGTTAGAGCCATTGGCATCAAAAGCATACGCTGAAATTCCGGATTCACACTCTTTTCCCTGTAGTGCTGCAGAATTTCAAACGCTTTCTCCAGCTTAGACTCACCGATTGCCAGCGCTGCATTTTCAGCAATGATCAATGCTCTATTACTTAATTCAGACAAATCATCAGTGCCCAAGAACCTTTCAACGAAACTCATAGAATTTTCGGGATTGACCTGCATAAGGGCAAACAGGCACTCTGCTACAACCTGGTGGTCCTCGTCGCCTTGCTTTGCTTTTAATCGCAATAGCGGTTCGCTGATATCAGAGGAAATACCGGTGAGAGATTTTACAGCGGCGATACGTGCTTGAGGCTCGGGATCGGCCAGCAATTCAACCAGCTCAAAAACAACATGAGAACACCCTATGCGCACCAAAGCGAAGGCGCACTTTCCGCGAAGAATGGCCGCAGTGTCCACGGGGCGCAGGTAAGCCGGCTCAACCTGGAAGTAGTTAATACCTTGAAGAAAGATAGCCTTTTCGTCATAATCAAGGTTGTCCAGGGCTTCGATGATCGCTTCTTTCGCCAGGCATCCCTTATCCCTCTTCAAAGGATTGTCTAAAAAGCGATCGAACGCTTTTAACAAATCCGGAATCAGATCTTCCATACCAAGACGGCCAACTACTTTTGCAGCTTCGGCAACTAGAATATTATTCTTGCCTGTCAATGCTTTTACAAGCGCTTTGCGTGTACCTTCGGTTATGGGTTCCTGCGCAAGTTCTCTAAGGGCCGATAGTTTTTCCTCAGTAGACGCACGTTTTTGCATCTTTCACACTCTTTTAGATTTTGCCGGCAAATGTTTATAGCCTGTAGTAACTGGGGCGGCATCATCCAGCGTTGCTGTGTGTTGGCCTCCGGCTTGCATGTTTCTCTGTGCTAACAAGGGGT
>JASFER010000134.1:0-15949 GCA_050124755.1 Desulfobacteraceae bacterium | reverse complement strand
TGGCTCCTGTTTAACATTTTATCCCAAGCGGATATCCACTTTCGTCATGATCTGCGTGACGTTCTCCTGCACCGATTCGAACCGACCGGCGTGACCGGTCCAACCGTGTTTGCCGAAAACGGGGAAGCCATAAAAAAATTGAGCTTGCTGCGGATTAAAGGCGGTCGGTTTTTCGAAATACCGCGCCAATGAACGCCAGCTATTTGGCATACCGATTGCTGACAGCAGCCGCCTCGACGATTGTGGTGCCGCTGATCTGGCTGCACCATCGTTTTAAAGGCGACGATTTTAAGCGCTTCCATCAGCGCATGGGCCGATACGCCCGACATCTGGCGCCCGCCCATGAGGGACATCCTCGCATTTGGATACATGCCGTGTCCGTGGGTGAAGTCGGCGTGGCTGCCGCCATTTGCAAGGTATTGTCACGGAAATTCTCCCAATGTACCATCGTTGTGTCCTCTCTCAGGGAGCAAGGATTAGCTCGCGCCAAGGAGTTGCTAAACGATTCCGTATCTTGTTTTTTCGCTCCCTTGGACCTGGTCGGGCCGACCCGAAAAGCGCTGAAGATGTTTCGCCCGGATGTCCTGGTGTTGCTGGAAACCGAGATATGGCCGAACTTGATTATTGGTGCTCGGCGCATGGGTGTGCGCACGGTGATTGCAAACGGCCGCATTTCCGTTCGAAGTATTGAAAGATACCGTAAGGTGCGTTCACTGATGAAATACACGCTGTCCCACGTGGACGCTTTCAGCATGATCAGCGAAGATGATGCCCGCAGGATACGATCTTTGGGTGCTGCTGCGGAACGTATCTCGGTAAACGGGAATGCCAAATATGATGTTCCCGATCCATTGAAGAACCAACAGTCCAGAAAAGGCGTCCAGGCACTCTATGGCGTTGACGCCGACACACCGGTATTTGTGGCCGGCAGTACGCGCGGCAATGAAGAGCAAATCATACTGGATGCCTTTGTCCAGCTGCGTCAGCAGTGTCCGGATGCCTTATTGATCATCGCTCCGCGCCATATCGAACGTGCCGGCCAGATTGCGCAATGGGTCGTGGCGCAAGGCCTGACGTGTCAACTCAGAACCCAATTGGACGGCACTGAAAACCCCCGCCGTGCCCAGGTCGTGGTCCTGGATACCATTGGCGAACTATCCGCAACCTATGGGATTGCAAGCATGGTATTTTGCGGCGGTAGTCTGGTCCCTAAAGGGGGGCAGAATATCATGGAACCGGCCATGTGGGGAAAGCCCGTTATCTACGGACCCTCCATGGAAGATTTTGCCGATGCCAAAGAGATGATCGAATCCAGTGGCGGCGGACGGCTGGTTCAAAATGCCGCCGAAATAGCCGCCGTTGCCCATCAATGGCTGACATATCCCCATCAGGCGCAAGCGGTCGGGCGTGCGGCACGCCAGGCCATCCTCCCCCACGGCGGAGCAGCCGAAAAACATGCAGAGGTTATCCGTCGGTTGTTTTAATTTTTATTATTCTTCAACGACCCCTGTCCAGTGGCCGCCAGAACGGAAGACCAGAGCTCACCGTCGGGAACGACCTGCTTGCGCTTTCCGGCTGAGGACTCCATGGGCACATGGACAAAATGGCTGTTCCAGCGCCCGATGAGCAGTTTGGTCTTTCCCGCCATGCCGGCATGGACGGCATTGCGTCCCAAAAATCCGCAGAAGACACTGTCATTGGCGTTGGCCGGCAGACTGCGAATCATGTAGCTGGGATCGATGTATTTGATGGAGACGCCGGTCCCTTTGGACTTGAAATGATCGGAGATGGCCTTTTTCAGGTAGAGACCGATATCTTTTAATCGAATATTGCCCGATTCATCCCGCTCCTCAGGCATATTTTCAAAATAGCGTTGGCCTGCGCCTTCCGCTACAACGACAACCGCATGACCCCGGGAGGCCAGGCGGTCCTCAAGGCAGGTCAAGAAACCGTTGGGCCCTTCCAAATCAAAATCGACTTCAGGTATGAGGACAAAATTGACATCCTGTTGGGCCAAGGCGGCAGTGGCGGCAATGAATCCGGAGTGGCGCCCCATGAGCTTAATCAATCCAATCCCGTTCGGGTAGCCCGACGCTTCGTTGTGCGCACCGATGATCGCCTGTCTGGAAACTTCAACCGCGGTATCAAATCCGAATGATCGCGATACCAGGTAAATATCATTGTCAATGGTCTTTGGGATACCGATCACGCTGATCTTCAGGCCGCGGTCAAGGATGGCATCCGCGATCTTAACCGCTGCTTTGAGGGTCCCGTCGCCGCCGATCATAAAAAGAACGCCAATGTTCATGCGCTCCAGACAATCGACAATTTCCTCAATATTCTGCGGTCCGCGGGAAGAGCCCAATATGGATCCTCCCATATCCAGGATGTTCCTTACCGAGGACGGTTTAAGCTCCATGACATCATGACGGTATTTCGGAATAAATCCCTCCAATCCATAGCGAATGCCGTAGATATTGCGCACGCCATAGAGATGGTACAATTCCAAAACGATGGAACGGATAATATCGTTCAACCCCGGACACAATCCTCCGCATGTCACCAGGGCACACCGCAATTTGCTGGGATCGAAATAGATGTTCTGCCGGGCGCCGGCCAATTCAAATGTCGGAGGTTTTTCACCTTTGCTTAAGAAGTATTCCAACTCATCGGGGTGTATATGAATCAGGACGCCTTCATCATCGCTGAGAAAGTTTGATCGGGTTGAACCGGCTGCATCTGTCAACGGCGAGGGAATACCGGCTTTGCCCAGGATAGTGATGCGAGTGTTGACATCTTCGTTATTCATCTGACGACTCCTTATTTGCCATTGAACTTGAATTCACCCTTTCCCAAAATGTCGTGCAGATGCAGAATGCCTTTTACCCTATTGTCGGCATCTACAATGGGAAGCACAGTGATCTGATGGCGTTCCATCAGGTTGAGGGCGTCGTAAGCCGGGGTTTCGGCTTGGACGCGATATGGATCTGTGGACATAAGTTGCGCTACGGTGAAGGTGTGCAGGGGCAGTTGTTGGGCCACGGCCCGGCGAATGTCTCCATCCGTGATAATACCCATCAGCGTTTTGTCGGATGCAACGATCAAAATGACACCTAAACTGTGGCGGTTCATCTCCGCGATGGCTTCCGGCAGACTTGAATCCTGGACGATGGACGGCACGGCGCTGCCGGTGAGCATGATGTCTCCCACCTCACTGGCCAGGCGCCGCCCCAAGGCACCGCCAGGATGAAAGCGTTTAAAATCATCGCTTTTGAACCCTTTCTGAGTAATCAGGACCACTGCCAGGGCGTCGCCCATGGCCAGCATCGCCGTAGTGGAGCAGGTCGGCGCCAGTCCCAGTGGGCAGGCCTCTTTCTCAACCCCCACATCAATGACGTTATCGCTGTTCATCGCCAGCGTTGAATGCTTATTGCCGGTAAAGCCGATGACGGGGCAGCCCACACTTTTGATGCGATCCAGCAAGATATTGAGTTCATCGGTTTCACCGCTGGATGACAATGCCAAAAAAACGTCATCCTGGGAAACCATGCCCAAATCACCATGCATGGCTTCCACGGGGTGTAAAAAAAGCGATCTTGTACCGGTGCTGTTCAAAGTGGCAACGATTTTGCGCGCAATGATGCCGGATTTTCCTATGCCGCCAACAATGACGCGCCCCTTGCATTTGCATATCAAATCCACCATTTTAGCAAAATTGTCATCAACACTTTCAGCCAGTGCATCGATGCTTTGGGCTTCCAATTTGATGACGGCTGCGGCTTCATGCAATATGGTCTGCTTGGTTTTGTCGTCCATTATTCTCAATCCTGCACGAAATCTACGGCTTAATTATCGGGGTATGCCGGCCAGGCATGTAAATCTCAATCCGTGGCTCTTATAGCACTATTATGGATTATTGCAATGAATACGAATGTCGCGTATCTGCCTTTTCAGCTACCTGTTGAAAATATTCATACCAACCTGATGCATTAGATGGACCCGGGACGCAGTGTGTGGTTTACAAATCTTTGATTAGCCGATAGGATGGGTCGTGGGTATTTGCATCATTGCTTTTCTTGACAATGGTACATGTGCCGTTACCGTTAGTCACCAATGTTGGTTAGAGCGGATCCCCTTCGCTCTTTTAAGGGCTTGCAGCTTCATCACAACATATTGCCATTTTCCCGTGGTCCGTCAGATCTGGGGGATGATGAACAGGGCTTAGTCGTCGCATGCATAAGATGCACTCCAGCTAACAACAGCTGTCGGGCAACTGTTCGGCTTCCGGCAGTTGCAGGGGCCATCGTCATATCATGTTAATGCGGTTGAAATCATAAGATGAGAAGGGAGAGATAAGGTATGGATATGAACCAAATCCTGGCAAAGGTATGGGAACTGATTACCATTTACGGTTTAAAAGTTCTGGCTGCCATCATCATTTTCATTGTGGGGCGTTGGATCGCCAAATTAATCGCCAACATCATACGCAAAATGATGAAAAAAGGAGATGTGGATTCCACCGTCTTAAAATTTGTAGGCAATATGGTCTATATCACCTTGCTGGCCTTTGTTGTATTGGCGGCCTTAAGCCAACTGGGCATTCAAACCACCTCGTTTATCGCCGTCCTGGGTGCTGCCGGCCTGGCCATCGGTTTGGCGCTCCAAGGCTCCCTTTCCAATTTTGCAGCGGGTTTTCTGATGATCATTTTTCGTCCCATCCGGGTGGGGGACTATATCGAAGGGGCCGGCACGGCCGGTACGGTGGAGGAGATCGCCATTTTTACCACCACCTTGGTCACACCGGACAACAAGACGGTGATCATTCCCAATGCCGCTTTAACCGGAGATAACATCGTCAACTGGACGCTTAAGGGAACCCGTAGAGTGGATATGGTGATGGGGATCGGCTATGATGATGATATTGATAAAGCCAAACAGATCATGAAAGAGGTGCTTGACCGGGATGAGCGGATTTTAAAGGATCCGGCTCCTCAAATCGCAATGGTGGAACTGGCCGACAGCAGTGTTAATTTTGTCGTGCGCCCATGGGTTAAGGCTTCAGATTACTGGGGAGTTTATATGGAGACCACTGAGAAAATCAAAAAAGCCTTTGATGCCAGCGGCATCAGCATACCCTATCCACAAAGGGATGTGCATGTATATCAACATGATGCTTCAAAGTAAGGAACTAATGTTTTTGGGGCCGGTGCCGATAACATGGGTGCCAGGGCCAGTGCTGAGGTTTCGTCACCACCGGCGTTACGTAAAAGTTGCCGCTTTAAGCAAATGGTGCGATATTTTGCTTGACAAGGCGTAATTGCTCGTTTATAGCCGTGCCGACACAAAAGGGTACAAATGGCCAGATGTGCATCAATCTGGCCATTTTTATTGTCCACAAATATTTGAAAGGGGGGTGATTCCCATGATTTGTCAAACCATTCGTAAAGGTAGCGAGTGCGCATTTATGAGCGCCAAAGGATGCACCTACAACAACGGTCTGTGTCATGAAGTCGTTGAAGCGTGCAAGGGCTGCAACCGTGCCTCGGAACTGGAGAGCGGTTGGTACTGCAGTGCCTGTCCGGAACCGTCTTTGAAGTGGAAAAACGGAAACTGCAATCTGGCGACCCACGTCACTACAACGCCTGTGAGCGCCAAGCAGAAAATTAATCCGCTGAAAGCATCGAAGAGAGCGAGCCGTTAATGCTGGTCCCAATCAACGCTTGAAACCCCGCTCTGAATCAGAGCGGGGTTTTTGTTTGAGCGGCAACGTTGCCCCCCTTAATTTTATTGCTTATTAAAACTTGGCCAAGGCCGGGTCTGAGACCATCGGCTATGGCTTCTAAACAGGGTTCGGAGGGTTTACGTTATTGAACGATGAACATCGAACGTTCAACTTCGAACGTCCAATGATGAGATCGCTTCGCTCCACCATCTTATAGACCGGCAGAATACCTTGTTGAACGTTCGATGTTGGCGGTTCGATGTTCAATGTTCACACAAGACATCACCCATCCCCTTCCAGGGGTTGACCTGAAGCCGGGCTTTTTGCACCCGGATGCTTTACACCCCTCCTGCGTAGATATTTCGATTGTAACCTTAAACCGCCTTGCTTTGAACTTGACACGGTGCCAGCCGGCCTGTAAGAGAGGCTAAGCGGTTAGATACACTTATGATATTAAGCTTTTAAGCCGGGAGTATGTCGCCATGAATCCGCTCGCCAGTGAGCTCAACCAAATTATCGAAAAGAGCAACCCTCACATTTTTTCCATGCTGTCGAAAGTCGGCAAAGCGCTTTTTTTCCCGAAAGGCATTTTAAGTCAGAGTGCGGAAGCCAAAGAAAAAGCCCATCGAATCAATGCCACCATCGGTATCGCTACAGAATCGGGACAAATCATGTGTTTTGATTCCGTCATGTCGTCCCTTCATGACATCCCGGCCAGTCAATCATTGACCTATGCCCCGTCATTCGGAATTCCGGCATTGCGCAGGCAGTGGCAAAAAGAGATCGCTGCGAAAAATCCATCACTGCATGGAAAACCCATCAGCCTGCCGGTGGTGACCTGCGGGGTGACCCATGGTGTCAGTTTAATGGCCGATCTTTGGGTGGATCCCGGCGATGTGGTGATCCTGCCCCGGTTGATGTGGGGAAACTATAACATGATTCTGAATGTGCGTAAGGACGCCCGCTTAAGCCATTACACCCTCTTTAACGACCAAGGCGGTTTCAATCTGTCGGATTTTGAGCAGGTGGTCCAAAAGGAAGCTGCAGCCAACAAGAAAATCGTGATTTTGCTGAATTTCCCCCAAAACCCCAGCGGTTACAGCGTATCCAAAGATGAAGCCGGCGCCATCGTGAACATTCTCATTCGGGTGGCGGAGGGTGGAACCCGCGTCATTGCCGTCCTTGATGATGCCTATTTCGGCCTTTTTTATGAAGAGCAAACAATGAAGGAATCCTTGTTTGCGCTGTTGACCGGACAGCATCCCAACTTACTGGCCATAAAGTTGGATGGGGGCACCAAAGAGCATTTTATCTGGGGGCTGCGGATCGGATTTATAACTTACGGTGCTGGAGGCAGTGGCGACAAGGCATCGCTATATGAAGCCCTTGAGAAAAAAACGGCGGGCGGCGTCCGTGGAAATATATCCAACGCTTCCCACCTGAGCCAGACGATTATGCTCAACTCCATGTCGTTCCCGGCCAACCAAGATGAAAAAGATGAAAAATTCAATATCTTGAAGGCGCGCGCATCGAAGGTGAAATCGGTCCTGGCCGATGCCAAATACGATGCGGCCTGGCAGGCCTATCCCTTCAACTCCGGATATTTTATGTGCCTGCGGCTCAAGACTGTTCAAGCGGAAGCACTGAGACTGCATCTGCTCGACAGATACGGTGTGGGGCTTATCGCTTTGGGAAAATACGACCTGCGGGTTGCCTTTTCATGTATTGATGAAGTTCAGATCGAAGAGCTGTACGATACGATTTTGCAAGGGATCAAAGATTTGGAAGCAGTCGCCTAGACCATGGATTCTTCTGTGTCGCCAAAGAGCCGCTTGAACATCTTAAAAGGAGGGCATTCCGCCAACATTGCCCTGGCCGGCAAGTGGGCGCTCTATTTTATCGCCATCGGCATCATCGCCGGATCGGGGTCTATCCTGTTCCACTATCTTTGCCAATTGGGTACCCACTATTTTATGGATTTAATGGCCGGTTACCGGCCGCCGCCACCTGCCGGCGAGCACCATCTGCTGCCGCCTACCAGCCGGCCGTTCAACCGTTGGATGCTCCTTTTCCTGCCGGCCATGGGGGGCCTGGTCAGCGGTTGGCTGGTCTATACGTTTGCACCGGAAGCTGAAGGTCATGGCACCGACGCCGCCATCAATGCCTATCATAATCAGGGCGGCTTCATCCGCAGCCGGGTGCCCATCATCAAGACATTGGCATCATCGATAACATTGACCACCGGCGGCTCGGGCGGACGCGAAGGACCCATTGCGCAGATCGGGGCCGGGTTCGGCTCTTTTCTGGCCACCAGCCTGAAGCTGTCGGATCGGGATCGGCGCATTATGATGGCGGCGGGTGTCGGCGCAGGCATTGGGAGTATTTTTCGAGCGCCACTGGCTGGCGCCTTGTTTGCGGCGGAAGTGCTCTATCGCGATCCGGAATTTGAGTCCGAAGTCATCATTCCGGCCGGCATTTCATCGGTGGTGGCCTATTGCCTCTTTTGCCTGGTTTTTGGCTGGGGTTCTTTATTCGATTCGCCACCATTTGATTTCCAGAATCCCCTTGAGCTGGGCCCTTATCTGATTTTGGCGCTCGTTCTGGTGGGAACCGGTGCTTTCTACGTAAGAATGTTTTACGGTACCATCCATTTTTTTGAAAAGATCAAAAAGGTGCCCAATCACATCAAACCGGCCATCGGCGGGTTGTGTACCGGTATCATCGGTTTCTTTTGGCCCCAATGCCTGGCCTTTGGTTACGGTTTTGCCCAGAAAGCCATTCGCATGGATGCATTTCCGGAAATGACCATCAGTTTTCTGCTCATCCTGGCCTTTGGCAAGATTCTTACCACTTCCTTCTCCATCGGGTCCGGGGGAAGCGGTGGTGTGTTCGGTCCCTCCATCGTGATCGGCGGCGCCATCGGTGGTGCCGTGGGAAAGTTCTTCAACCAGATATTGCCGACGGTGATCACGGAACCAGGCGCCTTTGTGATCGTGGGAATGGCGGGTTTTTTCACAGCTGTTTCCAATACACCGATCTCCACCATCATCTTCGTCTCCGAAATGACCAATTCCTACCACCTGCTGCTTCCCAGCCTGCTGGTATGTTCAGTAGCCTATCTGGGCGCCCGACGGTGGACCATCTTTTATCGGCAGGTAAAGAGCAAGATCGACTCGCCCGCCCATGCCGGGGATTTTTTTGTGGATGTGCTTCAGTCCTTGACGGTTCAGGAAATTCTGCCTTTGGTGAAAAAGGTGAGACAAATTCCACAAGACATGCCGTTTTTGGAGTTCAAAAACTACTTCTCCAGCACGACGCAACACTATTTCCCGGTGATGGACCAGCACGGACGCATGGTGAGCATTTTTTCCATTAACGATGTACGGGGGGTGCTCTTTTCTGCGGAGATCGAACACCTGGTGGTTATGAAAGATATCGGCCCGTCGGAGATTATCGTGGTTACGCCATCTGAAGATTTGAATTCCGTACTGAAGAAATTTACCACAAAGAATTTGGACAGCCTGCCGGTAGTCGAAGAGCACGATCATGGGATTTTAATCGGCATGCTCAACAGACGTGAAGTGATTGCCTTTTACAACCAGAAAGTGGCGGAAATGAAGTCCTCCAAAGCCGAGGCATCCATTTAACTTTTCGTTGATAGAAGCTATCTCAAAAAACGGATTTTGGTCCAAGGTGTAGGCGGAGCCGGGTTTCAAACCGCAGGCATACTGTAGTATGTCGAGGATTTGAAACCCGGCACCAACACCCAGATTGGGCCAAAAGACTTTTTTGAGATAGCTTCTACCAGAATTTAAGATTGAGTTTACTCTTGGCCTGAACAAGTGCCTCCGTGGTTTGACGCAGCCGACGGGATAATATTTCAGCTAGAAGGCGATACAGAACATACCCGAAAGCGACTTTGTCAGAACCGGTGAGTTTCTCGATATAGAACATGTCCGTGGCCAGGCAAACCGTATCGGTTGCGGCATGGGCTGAGGCGGAGCGCCGCGAAGCGTCCAAAGCACCCATCTCGCCGAATATTTCCCCTTTTTTATTGAGAACAGCCACCTCCTTGCCTTTTTTGGTGATTTTTACCCGACCGAACATTAAGAAATAGAGCCAGGTGTCTGACCGGCCTTCTTCCACGATAACCTCGCCGGCACGATATTTACGTATTTTGCTCATCTCCAGAAGCTTGTGCAGCTCTTGATCTTCAAATGGTTCCAAAACATCAATATTGCGCAGGTTATCGAGCATGGATTCACTTTTCTCTAAAAAGGTGGTCTCTTTCATGGAAACTCCTCTGTTCGGTCAACTCTTTCAGGCGGCATAATAGCTCAATCACGCCCATTGGCGTTTGTGAAAAACAAAATTTTCTGCAAGCAGTGTGCCATTTTTTATATAATCCATAAGACACCTATCGTTATAAGGCAAGCTTTTAAAATGGGTAACAAAAATGAGCAGCTGAAGATCTTACGCGAACACGGCGAAAAAGAACTGTTGCACGAAAATAGACATCTGTATCTGCTATGATATTGCTATACCTGGTTTATTGGCTGTAACACACCTCCATCAAAAACAGTCCTCTGGCCGGTGCAGTGGCCGCAGCCAGAGAGCGGTCCTTTGAAACGATGATCTGCCGAACCTGCTGCGGCGAAATTTTACCCCGGCCGACGTCTACCAACGTCCCCACGATGTTGCGCACCATATAGCGCAGGAAACCATCGGCTCGGATATCCATGGTGATAGGTCCGCAGGGGCGGCCATTAATATCTAATGCCGTTACATGGCGGATTGTATGGGAACGCGGGCTTCCGGCACCTTCAAAGGCCTTGAAATCGTGTTCGCCAATTATGTGGGCGGCTGCTTTCTCCATGGCCGACAGATCCAATGGTGTGCGAATCCACCATGCATAGTGCCGTTGTATCGCCGATGGTAAAGGCTGATTAAGAATCGCGTAGCGGTAGTGTTTCTGTTTCGCGTCGTACCGGGCATGGAATTGGATCGGCATCTCCCGCACCTCACGAATCACGATATCACCCGGCAGGATGCTGTTGAGTCCTTTGTGGAATTCATCTGATGTAATCGTTGTGTCGCAGGTGAAATTGGCCACTTGACCCAGCGCATGTACACCGGCATCAGTACGCCCGGAGCCAAACAGTCGAATCTTTTGCCGGGTCATCTTCATTAATGCGGATTCAATGGTTTGCTGTATGGATGGCCCGTTGGGCTGGATCTGCCACCCATGATAGTTGGTGCCGTCGTATTCGATGGTCAACTTGAAATTTTTCTTTGAATTTCTCATTCAATCAAAGGGTTAAATCCTGTTGCATTGAAGATAAGCGATGGCCTCCTCCATCTCCTCGTCCATTTGATCAATCAGATCCGCAAGATCATAAGTATGGCTGCAACCCGTGCAGCGCCAGTTGGCCTGTCGTCAGGTATGGACCATTTCCAAAGGGCGCATGCAATCAGGGCAAATGAAGCGGCGCGGTTCTCTATTTCGATTGAACATGGCTTAAGCGTCCCTTTCCAATGGACACTATCTAATTAAAACCACATTGGCTTGGCAACTAAAATCGTAAATTGACTTTTTGGCCATAATGAATCATGAGAACGGTGAAATACATTCATCAGCTTGTGGGAGAATAATGTGAGTCAATCGATCCAGTGCCCCGGGTTTCAGGCTGCCGGTATTGCGGCTGGCATTAAAAAAAATCAGACGCTTGATTTAGGCCTCATTTATAGTCGGCAGCCGGCTGTTGCGGCGGGTGTGTTTACCCGGAACCTGGTGCAGGCCGCACCGGTGCGCTTGACCCGCGAGCATATCGCCAAGGGCCGGATTCAGGCTATCATAGTCAATTCAGGCAATGCCAACTGCTGCACCGGCGACCAGGGAGATGCCGATGCCCTCCTGATGGCCCGGGCAGCGGCGGCCGAATTGGGACTCACCCCGGAGCAGGTGTTGGTCTCTTCCACCGGTGTGATTGGCAAACCCCTGCCTGTGGATAGCATCGAAAAAGCTGCTCCCGATCTGGCAGGCGCCTTGGAACCGGACGGATTCGATGCTTTTGCCCGGGCCATCATGACCACGGACACCGTACCCAAGCTGATTCAGCGCAACGGCGAGATAGACGGCCGATCTTTCACCCTGGTAGCAGCGGCCAAAGGCGCCGGCATGATTCGACCCGATATGGCCACCATGCTCTGTTTTGTTTGTACAGATGCGGACGTTGAACAAAAGTTGCTGCAACAAAGTTTGAAAAAGGCCGTGGATGGTTCCCTGAATTGCATCACCATCGACGGCGATACCAGCACCAATGATATGGTTTTGGTGATGGCCAACGCCCGGTCGGGCGCCAAGGTAGCCACTGCTCGAGAGCAAAAGATCTTTCAACAAGTATTAGATGATTTGTTGATGGATGTGGCCCGTCGACTGGTACAAGATGGTGAGGGGGTGACCAAGGTGGTTGAGATCAAAGTGGAAGGCGCCGGAACCAATGACCAGGCCTATCGCGTGGCCGACACAGTGGCCCACTCCCCCCTGGTAAAGACCGCCTTTTTCGGAGAAGACGCCAATTGGGGACGGATTATCGCTGCGGCGGGACGCGCCGGCGTCCCCCTTGAACCGGATCGGATCGATCTTTATTTTGATGACGTGCAGATGGTCAAAGGCGGCCTCGGATGCGGTCCGGATGCAGAAGCGTTGGCTACCGCTGTGCTGAAAAAGCCGGCATTTACGGTGGTCGTCGATCTTAACAAAGGTTCCGGAAAGGCACGCATGCTGACCAGTGATTTTTCCGTAGACTATGTAAAAATCAATGCTGACTATCGTACATGACCTTTTCTCAGGGCGCAGATGGGATGAACGAAGTCCGAATCCAAAAATATCTTTCAGCAGCCGGTGTTTGCTCCCGTCGCAAGGCCGAATCCTATATGCGCCAAGGCCGCATACGGGTGAATGGCAAAACGGTCAAAGAACCGGGCACCAAGATCGATCCGGAAAAAGATCGTGTTGAAGTAGACGGCCGGCTGGTCAGCGCTCCCACCGAGAAGATATATGTGGCCTTAAACAAACCCAAAGGATACGTGACCTCATGCGATCATCCCGGTCAGCCTTTGGTCGTCGATCTGGTGGACCTGCCCCACAGAGTCTATCCCATCGGCCGCCTGGATAAAGATTCCGTAGGGTTGCTTTTGCTTACCAATGATGGCCGCCTGCATCATCAACTCTCTCACCCCTCTTTTGACCATGAGAAGGAGTATGAAGTGACGGTTCAGCATCCTATTGCCGACGGTGTGCTGCACCGGCTTGCCCGAGGTGTTGACTTAGAAGGGGTAAAAACCCGTCAAGCCCGTGTGAAAAGGCTTTCAGGACGCCGTTTTCGCATTGTCCTCAAAGAGGGGCGCAACCGACAAATTCGTCGGATGGTCAGCAAGATGGGGCACAATGTCGTGCGACTTAAAAGGATTCGAATGGCCAATGTACGACTGGGCAACCTACCCTCAGGCAACTGGCGCCATCTTACCGCCGCTGAGAAGAAAAAGTTGTTGAAATGATGATGCGCTATCAAGGGCCCATATATCGTCCCCCCAGTGAAGCCGATTCCTTGCTCATTCAGGCCACTGTCGGCTGCCCGCATAACAAGTGCACTTTCTGCATGATATACAAAAACGGGCCTCGCTTTAAGATTCGATCCGTAAAATCGATCGAAGCGGATCTGAAGGAGGCCCGGCGCACCTACGGCGAAAGCGTCCGTACCCTGTTTCTGCCTTCGGGCAACACCATCGCCATGCCTACGGAAAAACTGGCAGCCGTATGCCGAACTGCTCGCCAGGTATTTCCCCAGCTGGAGCGCATAACCGTCTATGGTTCTTCGCAGTACATTCACCAAAAAGGGTTGACCGATCTGGAGTCGCTGGCTGCTGCCGGACTGAACCGTATCCATGTGGGGCTGGAATCAGGGGATGACACCATCTTAAAACAGATCAGGAAAGGCACTGACCGGCAACAGCAAATCGAAGCCGGCCAGTGGGTGAAGACTGCCGGCATTGAGTTAAGCCAGTATGTTATTCTGGGGATCGGCGGTCATGGTCGATCTGAACAACATGCCCGTAATACGGCCAGTGCGCTCAACGCCATTGATCCGGATTTTATTCGTTTGCGTACGTTTGTTCCCAAAATCAATACGGCTTTGTTGAGAGATGTTGAAAACGGTGACTTTCGCATGTTGGGAGCGCATGGCATTTTAAAGGAGGCATCCTCATTGATTCGGAATTTGGAAGTGACTTCGCAACTGACCAGCGACCACTACACCAACTATATCAATTTGACCGGACGCCTGCCTGATGCCAGGCAGCGGTTGCTGTCCGAGATTGAAGCTGCTTTGCAGATGGATGAAGGCGCTTTTCGCCCTTTTTTTATCGGTACCGAGTAATCTTCATGAGCGGTCGAGAAAATAAGGCGGTCGCGAGTATCCATTTATCCTTGTTTCCAAGGAATTTTCAATATATATGAGCCCTTTTCAATTTAAAAAATGAATCGACAACATCAGATGATATGAGAGTGGGGAGCATGCGATGGTTACCTTTGAATCTTTGAAGGCGCGTGAGGATAAAATTGCAGTGGTCGGGTTGGGGTACGTTGGATTGCCTCTGGCTGTGCATCTGTCCAGACATTTTGATGTGGTGGGTTATGATTTAAAGGTCGATCGGGTGGAACAATTAAAAAACGGCCATGATGCGACATTGGAGGTGGAGGACAAAGACCTTGCCTCGGCCAAGATCGCTTTTACCTGTCATGCAGAGGACCTGTCCCGGTGCCGTTTGATTATCGTGGCGGTACCCACACCCATCGACGAATACAATATTCCTGATCTCTCTCCGTTGCGCGGAGCAGCCGTCACCGCCGGACGTCAGCTCCAGTCAGGGGCTTGTGTCGTGTTCGAATCCACGGTGTACCCGGGCGCCACGGAAGAGATATGTGTTCCTTTGCTGGAACAAGAATCGGGGCTCACCTTTGGCGAAGATTTTTCCGTAGGCTACTCCCCCGAACGCATCAACCCCGGCGACAAGATCAACACATTAGACTCAATTGTGAAAATTGCCTCAGGTTCGGATGAGGCCACAACCGATATGCTGGCCAAGGTCTACGGCCAAGTGGTCACCGCGGGCATCCATCGCGCCTCTTCCATCAAAGTGGCTGAAGCCGCCAAAGTGATTGAAAATACGCAACGAGACCTGAATATCGCTTTGATGAACGAGTTAGCCATGATTTTTGACATCATGGGAATCAACACCCTCGAAGTGTTGGCAGCCGCCGGCACCAAGTGGAATTTTCTGCCTTTTCGCCCCGGTTTGGTGGGCGGCCATTGCATCGGCGTGGATCCTTATTACCTGACCTTTAAAGCCGAGGCCCTGGGCTATCATCCCGAGATGATCCTCGCCGGTCGGCGCATTAACGATGGTATGGGAAAATACATCGCCGAAAAAACGGTTAAGCTGCTGATCAAGCAGGGCAAAGCTGTCAAAGGCGCCAAAGTCGCTGTTTTAGGTATTACATTTAAGGAGAACGTTCCTGATCTTCGCAATACGCGGGTCGTCGATATTGTACGGGAGTTGGAGGATTACGGCGTGGAGGTCCTGGTTCATGATCCTCTGGCGGATGCTCAGGAGGCCCTTCAATATTATGGGCTTGAAATCGTTCCCATGGAGGCATTGGCAGGTGTTGATGCCGTAGTGGTGTCTGTTTTGCACACCGCTTATTTGAGGTTAGGTCTCGATGGTGTCGCCAAACTTTGCACCAATGGTTCCCCTATTGTTGTGGATGTAAAAGGGGCTTTTGATCCGCAACAGGCAAAATCAGAGCATATCACCTGTTACCAGCTATAATATTAAGGACTTATAACCAAAACGGTGCTCTTTTTACCATGCTGCTTTCAGATTGATAGCATGGTTTCCTCCCTTACTATCACTTTCGCCGCCACCGCCATACCTCAATTGTAAGGCCTATCAAAGCAAGGCACTGAAATAGCGTAATTTAATGCATTATAGGTCCGTTGGCATGCCTATTGCTCATTACAGAGTAAATATGTGTCAAAAAGATTCGGCTTTGTATGGAATATCACGAGAAGGAACGCAAATATGCAAATCAATGATCGAAAGAAACTCCCGGAAAATATTTATATGCGGTGCTATGCGTGTGAAGATCGGCGGGCGACCCATGTA